>CAYJVP010000001.1:0-27914 GCA_964373615.1 uncultured Gammaproteobacteria bacterium
CCCGCCCGAACCCCGCCCGGCAGCTGCCGGGCCTGTCCGACCGCCAGCCCGACAGAGTCATTCTGGCGGGGGTCATCCGGGCGGGCGGGTGTCGAAAGCCGTAGTGAAGCTTAGCCAAAAAACCCTTCGACTCCGCTTCGCTCTGCTCAGGGAATAACGTTTTTTGGTATTTTTTTCTACAGACTAGCGCGCCCGCCGATGCTCTTCCCACCAGGCGAAGAGATCTTTTGCGATAGGAACGGCCACGGAAGACCCTTCCCCGCCTCGTTCGATGAGGATCGTTATGACAATCTCCGGATCTTCATACGGTCCGAAGCCCGTGAACCACGCGTGGGTTGGTTCGTCGCCGCCTGTTTGCGCGGTTCCCGTTTTTCCCGCAACAGCAAACGGAAGGGCGTTCAGACCCCGCGCGCTTCCCTGCGTGACGGTTTGGCGCATGCCTTCCGAAACAACGGCGATCGCGCGTTTGAGATCATCGGAAAGCTCCACGGACGCATGAGCGGATGCCAACCCATTGACCGCGCGCACGACGGATGGCGCCCACCGTGTCCCGCCGTTTGCAATGGTTGCCGTTCCCACAGCCATCTGAATCGGCGTGACCAGGATATCCCCCTGTCCAATGGCGAGATGGTATGTGTCGCCCACGTACCACCGCTCGCCTTTGGTTTCCTCTTTCCATTTTTTTGACGGCAGAAATCCATCTGTCTCGCCGGGGAGATCGATGCCCGTTGGACTCCCAAAGCCGAAGGCGCGAGCGTAGGTGGTGATCCGCTCAACGCCAAGACCTTGAAAATCGTTATAGCCGCCGCCGATGGTGTAAAAAAAAGTGTTGACAGATTCCGCGATGGCCTTGCGCACGTCTGTGATGCCATGCCCCCCCGGTTTCCAGTCTGGAAAAAACCAAGGACCGACAGAGATGCCCCCAACGGAGAGAACGGACGTGGTTTCCGAGATGAGACCCTCCGCAAGCGCTGCGGCGGCAACAAACGGCTTAAAGGTTGAACCGGAAGGAAATTCGCCGGCAATGGCGCGTGGAAAAAGAGGCTCGTTGGGATCGCCAGTAAGATACGCGTAGGTTCGTGTGTCAATCCCCTTCGCAAAAACGTTGCTATCAAACGCGGGGAGGCTGACGAGGGCGAGGATTTCGCCTGTGCGTGGGTCCATCACGACCGCGCTGGCCTTTTGGGTTCCGGTTATGGCGAGCGTGTCCAACAATCGTTTCTCCAGCTCGACCTGAAGTTCAAGATCCAGAGAGAGCGTAACATCAGATCCATTGACCGGCGTGGTTTCCGCATAGATCGTCGTCTCCGCCCCATACGCATCGACCTCGATGAGTTTTTTCCCAGGGGTCCCGCGCAACACACTCTCCAGGCTTTTTTCCACCCCGGCTTTTCCGATTTCGTCCGTGCGCAGGTACCCCGCATCTCGAAGCATCTCATATTCCTCGACGCTCATTTTTCCCATGTATCCAAGGGTATGGGAAAGCGACGGAGCGCGAGAATTGTACTGGCGTTTCGTCAAGATCTCAACGGAAAATCCGGGGAGACGGTATTCCTCAACGAGGGTGATCATCGCGTTCGTGTAGTCAAGATCTTTCTCCACCACCACATCCTCACGGGGAGTATTGGCATATTCCTGGAGGAGAAGATCAAGGTCTGTCCGTTGCAAGCCGGCAAGATCCGCGACTCGGTCGAACACATCTTGGCGTTGTGTTTCGTCTGTGGGGATGCGCGCGATATGCATGACAAGTGAGAAAGCCGGCACATTTTCAATAAGAATATCTCCAAAACGATCGGTCACGGTTCCGCGCGTGGCCGGGATCACCTCGACGCGGAAACGATTTCCTTCGGCGATTTCTCGATAGAAACCACCCGTGAGAAGTTGGAGGTGGGCCGCACGTGCAACAAAAAGGACCACGACGACGGAGAGGAAGATAAACGCGACCCGAAAGCGTCTCACGGCAACCGTGGGACCCGAAGGGCGCGCCAGGGGCTGTGAGAGAATTGGGTCCGGATCAAGCAGGGACGCTTCCATGCGTTCCTCGCGATGTCGTGTGGAGAGACGGCCAATTTCATCGGTGAACCGGAAGAGGGGATTTTCCTTTTTAGAGCGTTTCATGGGTCGAGGGGTTGAAAAGGATCGGGCGCAAGGCGCGTCGAATCCGGCCTGACAGGAAGAAAAAAATTGTGATGAGACCAAAAAGAAGAAGCCCTTGCCAGAGAAGAACATCACGATACACGAGCCACGGGACCGCTTCGAGATTCTTTCTGTTGATCATCGCTAAGCCCAAGATGGTGAGGAGATGCCACGCTGTCCAGCTTGCAAGCGCGCAAGCGGCCACTCCATAGAGGGATCGGTTCGTAAAAACACGACGCGATACGATCCACGCACCGACGCCCACAAAAAGAAGAATGGCCGTCTCTCCGGGGATGACACCAAGCTGCCAGAGATCCAAAAAGAGTCCGTAGCCAACGAGCCAGCCCACACCAACCCGAGACCCAAAGTGCTGGATGACGTACACCGCGCTCGCAAACACAAGCGGGAGGAAGCGCCAAGGGACTGGCCAGGCGCTCAAAAAGCTTGCCTCAAGGATGTAGAGGAGAAAAAAGAGAGCGATGGATGTCACAAGACGGAGTGTCATGGAAGGTACGGCACAAGGACAGAGACGATGGATGATTCGGTATGCTCAGCCATCGGTTCAACGCTCGCCTCCTGAAATGGAGCGGAGCGATCGTCTGTCACCCGATTGACCACACCAATCACGAGGCCTGATGGAATACCCTCTTCGAGCCCAGACGTCACCACAAGATTATTAACGTAAACGGCCTCGTCTTGAGGAATAAACCGAAGCGTCAGAAGTGAGCCGCCCGTTCCCTCAACGATTCCGAGCGTCCGCGAGCTTGTGAGAACAGAAGAGGCTACTTTTGAATGTGGATCCGTCAGGGCCAGAGCCATAGAGGTCACGCGGCCGACCTCAATAATCTTTCCGATCAAGACGCCGTCCCGCACGATCACGGGAGCGCCAACCCGAACCCCGTCATCGCTTCCGCGATCGAGGATAAATGTCGCGCGAAGAGGATTGCTTGAGCGCATGATCACCCGGCCGGTCACATGCGTAACTGACTGACGCTCGATAAATCCAAGTTGGGCTTTCACGTCGGCGTTTTCTTGTCGCAGGGCTTCCCATTCAACGCGATCAAAAGCAAGAGCCGTGAGCTGTTCTTTGAGCCGCGCATTTTCCCCACGAACCGATTCGGGTGCGCGGAAAAATTGGGACCACCACGCGCCGAGCTCAACGCCCGCCCTCGCAAACGGAGCCAGCACGAAAGGGGAAAAGCGTGGAAAGAAGAAAGAAACGGTGAGGAGAATCGCGGCGATTCCCATCACACCGACAAACATTTTGAAAACCCGTTGCCACGGAAGCTTTTTTCGCATAGAGGCGACGAAAATCCATCAGTTTTTCAGGGGTCCCCGTTAGATGATGCCGCCGTCGCGGGATGATGGCAGAGTCACATCTCGAAGCAAAGGTTCGTTGTCAAGAAGCGCTCCCGCGCCACGCACCACACACGTTAAGGGGTCGTCGGCAACGCGCACCGGAATCGACGTTTCGGTCGAAAGCAACTTGTCGAATCCCCGCAGGAGAGACCCGCCTCCGGCAAGGACGATGCCGCGTTCATAAATGTCTGCCACGAGCTCAGGCGGGGTGACCTCGAGGGTTGCCTTTACGTTCTCCACAATGTTGCGAATGGACCGATAGAGCGCTTCGCGGATTTGTGAGTCGTTTACGATGATTTCCTTTGGTAATCCCGTCAGAAGATCGCGTCCGCGCATCTCCATTTCTAGGGGCTCCTCCAGCCCGGCAGCGCTGCCGATACGGATTTTAACAAGCTCGGCATTGCGCTCGCCAAGGAGCAGATTGAACACCTCGCGACTGTAGGTCACAATGTTTCGATCGAGTTCGGCGCCAGCCATGGGCAGAGATTTCCAGGTCACAACACCGGCCAGAGAAATGACCGCGATATCCGTGGTGCCCCCACCCACGTCCACGATCATCGTTCCGATTGATTCCTGCACGGGAAGCCGCGCGCCAATGGCGGCAAGCATGGGTTCTTCTACCAGGAAGACCTCGCGCGCTCCAGCGGACAAAACAGCGTCCTCGACCGCTTTTCTCTCCACCTCCGTAATTTCAGGAGGAACACCGATCACGACACGCGGTCGTGGTAAAAAGGTCCGTGATTCCTGATGCACTTTATCAATAAAATATTTGAGCATCTTTTCCGCAACCTCGAAATCAGAAATGACGCCCTTGATCAGCGGTTTGATGATCTGTAGATGCGGGGGCGTTTTCCCAAGCATGTCCCGCGCGTCTCGACCAACGGCTAAAATTTGATCCGTGCGTGTATTGATGGCCACCACGGATGGTTCTTGAATCAAAATTCCCTTGTCTTTGACAAAGACAAGCGTGTTGGCGGTCCCAAGGTCAATGCCCAGGTCTTTCGAAAACTTTCCAAGGAGGCGGTTTAGCATGGGAAGATGATATCGCTCAGGCCATCATCTTACCGAAGCGCGCACGGAGAATCAAGTGAGACCTTGGATACTCCTTGTGTTCAAAGCGCCTTTAGAGGGTCTATAGACCCATTATGGGCGGGGCCGCGGCCGTCGAGATGCAAGAAACGCCAACTCAAGCAGACTGAGTGCGGCAACGAGCAGAATGATATTCCAACCACCAAGAAGATTTTTTCCGAGCAAAACAAGGGCGGCAACGAACAGAAGAGAGAGGAGAACGGACTGACGGAACGAGACCGAAACCTGGCGTGAGATGAGGTCGTCACGTCGAAAAATTCTGCGCACGGCCGTTCCCAGGATCGTTAATGTCCCCACGATCGCGACAGCAAAGGTGAGGTAAAAAAAGATAAATCCAGGTGGTCCTGCCACGGTCGGATCAATGCTTACTATCACGTATATCCACGCAGCCCAGACGGTGAGCGTGGCCACGCACATCACGACAAGAAAATGACGAAAGGTCATACCTCAAAACATTCTATCACGAAAGTCGGTCACGAGTCGCGTTTGGACGCGACGCAGGGCCGCATCGGGAACGCTTTTCTGAAGAGCACGTATCAAGTCCTCTGCGCGTCCGAGAATGAAGTCCGCGACGGATCCGCTCCGGCACTCTATGATGAGCGTTCCGTCGCGAAAGGAAAGAATACGAGCGTCTCCCGGTCGATGCGACGGCAAAATGGTCAAAAGGAGCTCGGAAGCGGCATCGACAACAAAGGCGGCCTCCACTTGCCGTGAGTGGCGTCCTCTCCTCACGGCTCCAGGCAGAAGATCTTTCAGTGAATGAAACATATCCTAGCCATCTTGGCGAAACTCACAGATGTCCCGAAAATCACAAAATCGACACCAAAAGCCTGGCATGGCTTCAAATCGGCTCGTTTTCATTCTGTTCACGACATCAAGAACATTTTCTTTCAACGCGCTGATTTCCTCTCTGGAACCAATGAAGCTCTGTTGAGAGTGGTCATCAAGGTAATGGTAGGTGAGCTTCACGGGTTTCAAACCAAGCACCTCCTCCGCCGCGATTTGGTAAAGCAATAATTGTTCTTTATCGTCGCCCTCGAGCTTTTGTTTTGGCGCCCCGGTTTTGTAATCAATAATCTCCACCCCATCCTCCTCGTCGTCGATGCGATCCATGCGACCCTTTATGGTGACGGAACCAATTTTACAGGTGAACCCCTGCTCAATCGCCCGTGGCCGTGGCGGGTGTTCTGTCAGGATCCGATGATAGGTTGTGAGAGACTCCCTTCCCTTTTTGCGGTATTCTTCCCGCGTGCGATCGTCTGGGTACCAATCGTCAATCCATTTCTCTCTGAAAATTTTTAGAATTTCGTCCACGGATGGCATCGCAGACGTTTCCTCCGAGGTCATGGACGAGAAGAGACCTTGTTGAACCTTTCCCGTTCGCTCCATGATGAGGCGAAACCACTCTTGAAGCGTATGGTGCATGGTTTTACCGAAGGAAAGGGTCCAGGATTCGAACACAGGAATCTTGAGGATATGCGCGAACTTGTACTGAAGGGGGCACATGGAAAAGGCACGCAGTTGCGTGAAGCTGAATTGTTTGGGTAATTCATGTATCGGTTCTTCGGTCGGCGGATGCGCGGGTTCAACCAGAAGAGATTCCTCTGCCGTTTTCGATCGATGCACCGATGGCGCGATGTTGAGCTCCACAAGAAAACGTGACGGTTTTTTCTTTCGCGCCCCCCCGTAGGTTTCGGCGGAGGTGAAAAAGAGCGCGTCTTTTGCGCGGGTCATGGCAACATAGAACAAACGCCGCTCTTCTTCAAGGTGAAGGTCGCCGGCCGGAACGATCTCCTTGACAAGCGCGTCAGGAAGTTCTATCGCTTCCCTGCGCTCGCTTGTGGGAAATCGTCGATCCACCATGTTGACCACGAAAACAAAACGAAATTCAAGCCCTTTTGCGCTGTGAACGGTCATGATCCGAACGAGGTCCGGACCGGCCTCGGGATCGAGAGACAGGGAGCCCTCCTCGCCGGCATCACGCTCATGGGCGAATTCTTCCAGGAACGCATGCAGACACCGATCATCCTTGCGATCCTCGAAACGTTTCACGCGTTCATAAAACTGTCTCAAAAAATGAAAGTCGTTCTGCTTGCGTGCTTCCGGGTGATGGTTCACGTATTCCATAAGCCCGGTTTCTTGCGCGGCAAGGAGCATCATTTCAGAGGCTGTGCGCGTTTTCGCGTCTTGCGTGAGTTTTTCAATGCGCGCAAGAAGCGTCTCGATCGAAGAGACGACACGCTCCGAAAGACCGCTGACAGAGCGCGCCTGGCGACAAATTTCATACAGTGTTTTCCCCTTTCTTTTTGCCTCGTGGGTCAGCGTTACAAGTTCGTGTGGCGGGATTCCTTCCATGGGATGTGAAAGGACGCGATAGAGGCTCGGGCTATCGTACGGTCGGTCGATCACGCGAAGGATGGCGAGGATGTCTACGACAACGGGCTTCACGTACAATCCACGCAGCGCCATAAATTGGTAGGGGATGCTGGCATGCTCACACGCCTCCACGAAGGCTTGGGCCGCACGGTTGGCACGCACGAGGATTCCAACGTCACTCCAACTGGCATCGGGATAGCGCTCCTTCAACGCGAGAATTTTTTCGCAGACGCCGCGTGTTTCCTCCTCCAGAGTCGCAAAGTGCAGATGTTCGACCGTTCCCTCCAGGCCGCGCTCGGATGTCAGGCGTTTGGAAAGCGTCGTTTCCGACGACATCGCTCGACCCTCGAGTCGATTTGGATTGTTCCTCTGAATGAAGGTGTACGCTTGATCGAGGATTTTTTGTCCCGAGCGGTAGTTCTTTGTCAGGACAACTTTTGTGCATGTTGGATAATCTGACTCAAACTGCAAAATGTTTGAGAGGGACGCGCCGCGAAACTTATAGATGGACTGGTCATCGTCGCCGACAACGGTGAGATTGTGGTTGGGCGCCGCCAGGCGTTTGACGAGTTCGTACTGAGCCCAATTTGTGTCTTGAAATTCATCAACAAGGATGTAGCGAAACTGTTCTCGCAGGGCGGTGAGGACGCGTGGGCGTTTCTCAATGAGTCGGAGCGCGTACAGAACCAGATCGCCAAAATCGAGAGCGTCATGCTCTAAGAGGATCTGTTGATAGGTGTGATAAGCGCCGGCCAGTTCGCGCAGGCGCATGCCCTCTGTTTGAGGATCTTGATCTGCCTGGGCGCCGTCGCGATTGGCCATTTCACGTTCCGCATAGGCAAGGTAGTCATCTGGCTCAACCAGTTCGTCCTTTGCGCGCGAAAAATGCGCCAGCAACGATTTCATGTGCTTGGTGGGGTTGCCAAGGGGCCGATAGTAGTCAAGGGCGAAACGATCAAGATGTTGTCGGGCGAGCAACCATGCGTCGAGCTCGTTCACAAGGAGAAAGTCGCGAGAAAGTCCGATCTCCGCTCCCCAATCCCGAAGCACGCGCTCACAAAACGCATGGAAGGTCGAGATCGGCAGATCGACGTATCCATACGGCAAGAGAATGTCCACACGCTCTTCCATTTCGGCGGCTGCCTTTTCCGTAAAGGTGAGGGCGAGAATGTTTTCTGGAGCGGCCAATTTTTGCTCAATGAGCCACCCGATGCGGTGCGTGATCACCGTTGTCTTCCCGGTTCCCGCTCCGGCGATAATCATGAGAGGGCCCTCACGATGGGTGACGGCCTTGACCTGCTCTTTATTGAGATGTTCGAGAAGGTTTTCCATACTCCTTTCCCCACCGGACGATGAGGGCGTGGTATTCGTTGAACAGTTTGGGATCTTGCGGAAGGGAGGTCTCGAAAAATTCTCGGATCTCGTCTGCATCAGCCTCGGAGAGCGTCTCGTGGCCGTGGAACGTCAGAAACCTCCTTGTGTACGCGTCAACGACAAATACGGGCTGCTCAAAGGCGTACAAGAGAATCGAATCCGCTGTCTCGCGTCCAATCCCCCAGAGATTCAATAATACCTCTCGGGTCGGGGGACGCTGCCATGTTTCAAAAGCGCGTGCAAGGATCTTTAGTTTTTTCGCCTTCTGGTTGTAGTATCCAGCCGGACGAATAAGAGATCGGAGGGTCTTTGGATGCACGTTTTTTACAGACAGGGCATCAAGGCATCGGGCCCGATAGAGCGCTTCCACCGCTTTCTCCACATTTATCCATGCTGTGTTTTGCGTCAACACCGCCCCGACCATGACCTCAAAGGGCGGGTCAAATCCTGGTCGCCTGCGTCCAGAGTGACGAGGCCACCAGTGCTGCGGCCCATAGCGTGAGAGGAGCTCTTCGTAGGCAGACATCGCGTCCATAGAGGAAGTATTGTACACAGAACAACGAAACACCGCACGTTTAGAGACGTGCGGTGTCGATGGTGGTGAGTGATGCTCACCGTTTCGACCACTGCGGTGAACGGCGCGCCTTCTTTTTCCCGTATTTCTTGCGTTCCTTTACACGTGCGTCCCGACTGAGGTACCCAAGTTTTTTGAGCACGGGTCTCACATCTTGATTGTACACACAGAGCGCCCGCGCAATGGCCAAACGGATTCCTTCTGCCTGTCCGCGGATACCGCCTCCCGTTACTTTCACACTGACATCGAACGTTCCTTCCATGCCGCTTGCGACAAACGGCGCCTGAATAGCCTGTTGCCATTCGGCATGTGGAAAGTAATCCTTGACATCGCGGCCGTTTACGGTGATTTTCCCAGGCCCATGCGTCAAGCGCACTTGCGCCACGGCCTCTTTACGGCGGCCGATAGCTCGCGTGTACGTTTCCGTTGTTTTCAGAGTCATACTAAGCTTCGTTGAACTTCAAACGTTTGAGCCGTGCCGTGCGAAGCCGATTTTTTGGCAACATACGCGAAACCGCGTGGCGCAGAACTTCGGTTGGTTTTTCTTTGAACACGCGCTTTACCGGCGTTCGTTTCAATCCTCCCTGATACCCGGTATGGTGCTTACATTCGGCTTGCTCAAGCTTCTTTCCTGAAAAATGCATGCGTCCCACGTTGACAACCTCAACACAATCGCCCATATCCACATTCGGAACATAGGTCGGTTTGTGCTTTCCGATCAACAGTCGACTGATCTCGCTTGCCAGACGCCCCGGTGGTTTGCCTGCGGCATCGATCGTATGCGTTTCTCGCTGCCATTTCACGGTCATATCAAACAAGTTCAATGTGAACCATTTCAGCCGCGTCTTGTCCGCGCCGGCCAGTTTTCGTGAGGCGCGTATACCCACCGTGCCGATCTTTATAACGCGGTCCGAGCACCTCCAAAAGCTTTTTCACGGGCAGTTCCGTGTCAAACGTTGCGAGCAATCGACGTCTGACAGAAAGCGTCGGGGTCTTGCTTGACGTAATCGATCGTTCGACAAGTGAACGGACCGCCCTTGCCTTCGCCTGTGTTGTCTTAACTTTTTCGTACAAAATAACACTTGCCGCTAACCCACGCAGGAGGGCGACACGCGGCGCCTTCTTTCGATCGAGAATTTTATTCTTGTTGCGATGTCGCATACGCCCCTACTCCAGAGAAGCTTCTGTGTTTTCAGCGACCGCGTCGACCGCTCCGGAAGTTCCGGTAAGAAGATGGAAGTGGTCGATGAGAATTTTTGCCGATTGTCTGACCGCTTCTTCTGGATCAATGGTGCCATCTGTTTCGATCGTCATGACAAGTTTATCGAGGTTGGTGATGTCTCCGACCCGGGTATTTTCTACGCGATATCCGACATTTCGAATAGGGGAGAACAGAGCGTCGATGGCGATCATCCCAATTTCATTCACCTCGTTTTTGCGCTCTTCCGTGGCTGAATATCCACGCCCATGCTCGATAACAACCTCAAGCTCAAACTCGCCTTTCGCCTCTGTGACGGTGGCAAGAGGAAGGTTCGGGTTCATGATTTCAACATCCGCATTCGGTTCAAAATCTCCCGCTGTCACGACCCCCTCACCCCTCTTGCGCAACTGAAGTTTAATCGGTTGGTCGCTATGAAGCCGCAGGCGCAACGATTTTATATTAAGAATCACCTGTAACACATCTTCCTTTACCTGCGGGATCGCTTGAAATTCGTGCGTGGCTCCTTTGATTTTGACGGCCGTCACCGCCGCACCCGGCAGGGTCGATAACAGGACGCGGCGCAGGGCGTTTCCAAGCGTGGTTCCGTAGCCCCAGTAACAAGGCTCCACGGAAAGAACGGCCGTGTTCGGTTGCTCGCCTGGTTCAAGCGAGATGTGCGTTGGAAGATGGATGTTTTCCATACATTTGGGCGAAGTGAGGAATTGTTCCCATTAACGTGAGTACAACTCAACGATGAGTGTCGGATCAAAAACCGTTTCAAGGTCTTCCCCCTCTGCGGCGCTGACCACCTTTCCTGTTTGGGCCGCGGCATCCAGATGAAGCCATGTCGGGGGCTGGGCTCCACTCAGGCGTTCAGACATATTTTTTACGAGCGTCTTCTCCGTTTTTGTTGCGTGAATGGCTATCTCGTCCCCAACGCTCACGAGCGCAGACGGGATGTTGAGCGTCTTTCCGTTGACCGTAACGAATCCGTGCGAAACCATCTGGCGGGCCTGACGACGCGTGACCGCAAACCCGAGGCGGTAGACGACATTGTCGAGACGTCTTTCCAAAATTTGCACGAGAAATGTGGCGGTGTTCCCACGTTTTCTTCGGGCCATCTCAAAATAGTTACGAAACTGGCGTTCCATGATGTTATATAAACGTTTGGCTTTCTGCTTTTCACGAAGTTGCTTGCCGTAACCTGAAAGTCTGGACGTTCGCGCCGTGGGGCCGTGAACACCCGGCGGGTATGGCCGGCGTTTGACGGCACATTTTTCACGACCACAAAGGCTCACCCCCTCCCGGCGGCACATTTTGCAGGTGGACATGAGCGTTTTCCCCATACGAAGTGGTTACACGCGTCGCGCGCGCGGAGCGCGACAGCCATTGTGTGGAAGAGGCGTGGTATCTTTGATCGTCAGCACGGAAAACCCATTTGCATTCAAGGCACGGACCGCTGAGTCTCGTCCTGAACCAACACCCGTTACGTATACATTGAGGTCACGCATCCCGTACGGCTCAAGTTTTTCCGCAACCACTTTTATCATAACGCTTGACGCATACGGCGTGGCCTTTTTTGGTCCACGAAATCCGCAGTGTCCCGCGCTTGCCCAGGCCAAGGTGTTTCCGTTCAAATCCGTCACGGTGATGATCGTGTTGTTATACGTTGCCTGGATGTAAGCGCGTCCATGAGGAATCTGCCGAGTCGTCTTTTTGCTCGCGGATGCGCGTGTCGGGCGCTCCTTTCCCGCCTTCGTGCTTGTGGTCGTAGCTTCCGAACCGCCGGCCTTGGATTCTTCTGCCATAGATTACGTCTTTGTCAGCACGCGACGGCCGCTGCCGGTTGTTTTACGCACATTTCCGCGGACCGTTCGCGAATTCGTTTTCGTACGCTGACCGCGCGCCGGAAGATGCTTAATGTGGCGCGTCCCTCGATAGCAACCAATTTCTTTTAAACGCTTAAGGTTCCCGAGCACTTCGCGGCGAAGGTCGCCTTCCACGCGATGGTTTTTCTCAATCAACTCACGAATTTTTGTCACCTGATCTTCCGACAGGTCCTTCGCACGAATGTTCTCATCCACCCCAGCCGTTTTTAACACGCGGGTGGCGGTTGGGCGACCGACGCCATAAACATACGTCAGGGCAATGACGACGCGTTTATCATTTGGAAGAGTGACACCGGCGATACGAGCCATACACGAAACCTGACAGGACTATCCCTGCCGCTGTTTGTGGCGAGGATTTTTACAGACGATCACGACGCGCCCCTTGCGGCGAACGACACGACAATCGCGACAAATTTTTTTGACCGAGGCGCGGACCTTCATAAAAAATGCACAAACGTCACCGAACAGACATTCGATGACGCCTTTAAAATCGATAAACGACTCGTCCCTTTGTCAAGTCGTATGGGCTCAATTCAACCTTCACTTCATCTCCAGGCAGAAGGCGGATGCGGTGCATGCGCATCTTTCCTGACAGGTGCCCGATAATCGTCTGTCCATTTTCCAGCTTGATTTTGAATTTTGCGCCGGGGAGGAGTTCTTCAACCTCGCCGCGGACCTCAATATAGTCTTTCGAGCCCTGGTCTGGCATAACAAGTGCGGAAATACTATCAGCTCAGCCAAAAAATTACAAGGCGCGTGTGGATAATTGAAGCGCCGCTATTGTACGTGTGAGGTTTTTTCCTGTCAAGACAATACGTGGACAAACGATTTTTTGGCAAGGTTAAGCTTTAACGAGCCTCTGGGTGACTCGTAAGCGTTGCCTTAATTCTGCGCACACCGGAGGCCACCGCTTCTTCCTTTATAATGGAAAAAAAGCCAAGCTCCCCCGTGCGTTCGACATGAGGTCCGCCGCAGACTTCTTTGCTCTCGTATGCGCCGGTTGCCTGGTCACCAATAAAGTACACTTTTATCTTGCCGCCAAGCTGCGCGTACGTGTCCTCGAATACGCCGATGGCCCCGCGTTTCTTTGCGTCCTCGAGGTCCAGGATTTCAAAATGGACGGGAAGATTTTTCCGAATGTTTTCGTTCACGATACCCTCAACGCGCTTGATCTGATCCGCGGTCATCTTTTCCGGATGAGAGAAGTCAAACCGGAGTCGTTCCTTTGTGATGTTCGACCCTCGCTGGAATACGTGATCGCCGAGAACCGTACGCAGGGCTTGGTGAAGCATGTGGGTAGCCGTATGGAGACGAGTCGACTCCACGGAGTGGTCCGCAAGCCCGCCGGCAAACTTTTGCTCGGCTCCGGCGCGTGAGAGGCCCTGATGTTTTTTGAATTCGGCGGCAAACGCTTCGCGGTCAACGCTCTGACCGTTGTCCCGAGCGAGTTCCTCGGTGAATTCAAGGGGGAATCCGTATGTTGAGTAGAGCACGAAGGCGTCTTCCCCGCTCACCTTTCCACTCATCGAAAATATTTTTTCAAATTCTTTGAGACCTTTTTCAATCGTTCGACCAAATTTTTCTTCCTCACGCTTGAGTTCCTCCACGATGCGCGGATGGTTCACCTCGAGTTCCGGGTACACATCCCGCATCGTGTGGACGACAACATCCGCCACATTCACCACGAACATCCCCTGAATGCCAAGCTGGCGGCCGTGGCGAATCGCGCGCCGAATCAGCCGTCGGAGCACGTACCCCTGGTCAACGTTTGATGGTACGACCCCACGCTCGTCTCCAAGAATGAACACGGCCGCGCGCAGGTGGTCTGAAATGATGCGCATGGAACGCATCGTGGAAGCATCTTGTGAGGAAGGAAGGCCGGAAACTTGCTCGATTTTTTTCATGATCGGCTGGAGGAGATCCGTCTCGTACACGTTATCAAACCCACCGAGAACCGTGAGCGAGCGCTCCAAACCCATTCCCGTGTCTACATTTTTTTTCGCAAGAGGTTTCAGGGCGCCATCGGCCTCCTTGTTGAACTGCATGAAGACGTTGTTCCAAATTTCAACCCACTGTTTGTCCATTGGGTCAAACGTTTCCGGCGCCGGAGTCCCGCCCACCCAATAGAAAATCTCCGTGTCCGGTCCCTGCGGACCCGGATACTTGCCGCCGGCCGGCCACCAGTTGTCTTCCACACCAAGAAAGGCAATGCGTCCCTTCCCAATGCCGATCGAGAGCCAGATATTTGCCGACTCCTCATCGCGAGGAGCCGCGTCGTTCCCAGCGAATACCGTGACCGCCAGGCGATGCGGGTCAATATTGAGCCACGCAGGACTTGTCAAGAATTCCCAACTCCACATGATGGCTTCGGTTTTGAAGTAGTCGCCGAGCGACCAATTGCCAAGCATTTCAAAAAAGGTGAGGTGCGTGTTGTCCCCAACATCCTCGATATCGCCGGTGCGAATACATTTCTGCGCGTCCGCAAGCCGATTTCCGGAGGGATGCGGTTCGCCGAGAAGGTATGGCACGAGCGGATGCATGCCGGCCGTGGTAAACAAAACGGTCGGATCATTTTCAGGAATAAGAGACGCTGATGGAATGATCTCGTGGCCTTTCTGTTTGAAAAATTCTAGAAATTTTGTGCGTAATTCATAGGAAGTCATACATGGGGTGGTTGTGTTCTCTCTTGTATGCGGACCATCATAACGCAATGCCTAGGTTGCGCAACTCTATTTAGGGTGTCAACGTCTCTTTTGGTTGATACGTTCGGAACAACCGCCGACGAAGAGAAACAACGAAATCATTCATTTCGGAACTGCGCATAAGCCAGGCAACCAGCGCATAGACGACAAGACCGATTCCACCAGCGACCAGCCCCTGCGTCAAAACACCCAGAAAGGTATCAAGGGAGATGATCCGAACCACAGCCGGTTTTAAGATCTGCATGACCACCCCCGCGGCCAAACCCGCAGCGGTAAAAATGTAAAGAGACTGCAGAATGCGAAGCTCTCCCAAGCTGCCAAGACGCGTGCGCAAGGGGACCCACAGGAGGATCAGGTTGATAATGGCAGCGAGGCTGTAGGCCAAGGCAAGACCCACCACACCAGCCTCGCGGGAGAAGTAAAGGCTGCCGAGTAAACTGACAAGCGCGCTGACCAACCCCGCCGCAAGCGGAGTGATGGTGTCTCGAAGCGCAAAAAAAGCGCGGGCGAGCAGAAACACAAGGCACTGCGCAAAAAAGCTCAACGTAAAGAAGGCAACCGTATTGGCCGTCACGATGGTCTCTTCCCATCCAAAGGCTCCTGCTCCGACAACGACGCGTACAATCTGCATACGGAGAATCAGAAAGAGAAGGGTGAGAGGGATGATGAGAAAAAGGACCTGGCGTATACTTCCATTCAACGCGAGAACAAACCTCTCCCTTTCGTTACGTTCGGCATGTTCGGAGAGAACCGGAAACGCCGCAACAGCAAAGGAAACCCCAATGATTCCGATCGGCAAAAATTGGATGTTATACGCGAAATTAAACACGGTCACGCTTCCGGAGGCGAGGCCCGACGCAATAACCGTCATGATGACGACACTGATTTGTGATACGGCGAGCGCCAACACACGCGGCCCCATGAGAGAGAACATCCCTCGCGCATCTCGATCACGCAGGTCGCACCTCCATTCATATCGATAGCCGGTTTGAAGAACCCCGTACAGCTGCACCAAAAAATGGAGAAATGCTCCGAGCACCACGCCCCAGGCAAGCCCAATGGGACCGAGGAGATCGGTCAACCAGAGGGCGCCAATGATGATGCCGATGTTGTACGCAATCGGAGCGAAGGAATACAGCATGAATCGTCGGAGTCCTTGAAGGACGCTTCCGAAGACAACGGAGACAGAAAGAATAAATTCAGAGAGCACCATCACGCGTGTAAAATCGGCAACCATTTCTTGTTTCGGGCCGAAAAAACCTGGAGCAATCAGACGTGAAAGAGGGTCCGCAAAAAGAAAAAGACCGAAAGAAAAAATGGCCATGCTGATGGCAATGAGATGGAGGGCGTTATTCGTGAGTTTCCACGCGCCGAGCTTCCCTCCCACGCGATGATAATGCTTTACAAAAAGTGGGATGAAACTTGCCGAGAGCGCTCCCACAACGAGCAAGCTGAAAAGAAGATCTGGAATCTTGAATGCGGCGTAGTATACATCAAGCGTATCGCCCGCCCCGAAGGTGCCGGCAAGAATGCGGTCGCGGATGAATCCGACAACGCGGCTCACAAGCGAAAGAACGCCGACCAGCATGGCGGCGCCTGCAATGGTTTTTGTTTCATTATTCAAGATCTGAAACATGTGGCGAGGATTCGACCCTTGGCGCGGTCCGACCGATCCGATACCAGACCACAAAAGCGAGAAGAAGGACAAGGAAAAGGATGCCAATAAGCATCTGAATAAGACGATTTCCAATCGTAAAAAACGGCACGTTGATCGTCGTTGCGTCCATGGCAGTGTTTCCCGTGGGATCTGTCACACGCACCGAAACGTAAAAATCTCTATATTCCCGAAAGGTATGTTCCACCTCAAAACGTGTAGAGGTCACGCCATCCCCAAAATCCCATTCAACTCGGTACCCTTCGACATCTGGAACCTGTGCGCGAAAGAGGAAGGTGTTCCATCTCTCACGCTCATACGTAAACACCGCCTGAGGAGAGGTGAACACAGCAGCTTCTGTTGTGTCTTGTTCTTCCTCCGAGGCCTCTGGAGCGCTCCCAGCTGTTGGTTCCGTTGGTTCCGACAACGCAAAGCTCTCCGTTAAAACGGACGACGTCGTGGATGTTGGCTCAACCGGTGGCTCACCCACCTGTGTTGGATACAGGTCATCCGCATCGGCTTGTCCATCGGCGTCGGAATCAGGATTCTGAGGATCGGTCCCGATCTCCGCCTCAACGTCGTCGCTCACCGTGTCGTCATCGTCATCTTCGTCGCAGGCGTCTCCTTTTCCATCACCGTCTGTATCTTTCTGATCAGCGTTTTCTTCGTCAACGCAATTGTCGTTATCATTTAAAACACCGTCCCGATCATCATCAAAGAGGGGTGTGATGAGCGCCGTCATCGCCTCATCGTTCTCTGCATTCTCATCCTGTGGGTCCGTTCCGCGGATCTCGGCGCGGATGTTGAAGCTTCCTGATGGTACGGTGAAATCAACAAAGACTTCCTCCGCCGCGCCATCCGAACGCACGGAGATCACTTGAGAGTCGCCAACGGGAATACTCCCCTGGGAAAAAGAAACATACCCGGCAACGTCTGTGTCGCCAAGGTTGTGCACGGCCGCGTAAATACGAACACGATCTCCGGCAATGAGTGTTTCTTTTGAAAACGAGATGTCCGATGTCTCAATCGCCAAATCCACCGTGGCAGCTGCAACCTGCCAGGGAATGAGGCAGCCCAAAAGGACCAAGAGAAAACGACGCATATCAGCCTCATGATACACGAAAGAGATCGACGATGCGAGCTGAACTTTTGTTGTGGCGTAGATGGAAGAAGGAGTTTAAAGATAACCTCCTTGAGGTTCGGGAAGCTTCTTGTATGCTTCTTTAGATTCAACGATAGAACGGATGTACGCGGTGAAGGTATCGAGCGCAGCATTTTCTGATGAATTGCTGACAGGTTTTTCGCAATCCCACATAAGACGCTTCTGAACGCCTCCTGACTCAACATACAGATCATAATTCGAACATGGGTGAACGAGAGTAAAAGTATCGCCCTGATATGCTTCCTGTTCTTTAAAGAGATTCAACTCGTCGATCTTTTGACGGACCCCTTCCAGCTCTGCGCTCGTCAACTCTAATGGAATGGTGATGGGGTCATCAACGATCATGTCTTTTGTGAATGTTCCATCGAACGTATTTAATTCATTTCTCGCCCCGACTCCATATTTAAAAATGAGGTTGAAGGATATGGAGATGGATTGTTCCGCATCTGGTGATTGAGTTTTCTGGCGTCCTTGAGTGTAGGTGACTACCCCGATCATACCTGAGAGCAAAATCGCCAAGAGAGCCAATTTGATTGTTAAATTCATACCGATAGTGGATTTGGGGTCAGGTCTGGATACTGGAATTACTCTGTACGCGGGTGATTTTTCCTACCGTTGAACGATCTATTTTGAGGAACCCGGCAATCCCCGTCGTCAGATCCGCGCGTAAGACGCGGTCGGAAGCCAGAACCGCGCGGCGTGATCGCTCGAAACATGCAGGGCGGTTTGGAACGTCGGATGAACGCGCACAACGACACGAGGAAGCACAAAGGCGGCCTCTCCAAGAATGTCGAGGTCGAGCAAGCTTCCTTGACGAAGACCCTGTTGAGCCGCCGCCCGGTCTGAAAGATGCAGGTGCGGGAGGGGAATGATGGTCCCTCGTTTCAAAACAACTTCCCCGTTTGGTCCAATGAGCCGACAGCCTTCTGATCCATGATGATCGCCGGAAACGCGCTCCGGCGCCTCCACGCCGATCGCCAGAGCATCCGTGGTAGACAATTCCACCTGCGTGTCCTTCCGGCACGGACCAAACACAAAAACTTCGTCGATCGCCCCTTCGGGTCCAACGACACGCACGGTCTCTTGAAGAACAACCTGGCCACGCTGCGACAGAGCGGCGCGCACGTGTACTTCCGCTCCTTTTCCAAACAGCGCCCGCCAATGGGTCGGCGAAAGATGGACGTGGCGAGGCACAACCTCGATCGGAATGGCGAGTGATTTATGAGACGACATTTTTCTTTTTGTATCCGAATTCGTAGCGGAATCCGTTGTGACGCACAGGGCCGAGCGTCATAAGGTGGAGCTCGCCCAATGTGTATTTAATGGCGATGTTCAGTCGACCGTCGCGCTCGAAGCGGCGAGTTGAAACATGGATGGACGTTGCGTTGAGATAGCCGAATGATCCATGCGCACGACAACGTTCCGCGTAGTCATGGTCCTCGCAGAACACAACGGTCTCGTCGAATCCTTTCATGCGTCCGTGGAGGGTCCGTCGCGCAAAAATGCAAAATCCTGGCGCGTGGGCATGAAACCATTCACAGAGACGGGAGTACTGATTGTAAAAACGGTGGAAGACGTGATCAATTTTTTTTTCAGAAATCGGAATAACATTGCAGGTGGCAAAATCAAGTTGACGAGACGCAATTTCTTTAAGCGCATGCTCAATAAAGTGCGTGTCCAAAAGCTGTACATCCGCGTCCAAAAAAAGAATGTACGTGCCACGCGCGGCTTCTGCTCCACGATTACGTCCCGGCCCTGGCATGCCACCATCGACCACTCGGCAGCCGTATCGCTCAGCAATGGCACGAGTTTGATCGTTTGAGGAAGCATCCGCAACGATAATTTCGAGCGGCTGTACGGTTTGGCGCCGAATCGAGCGCAAAAGAATAGGGAGATATTCTTCCTCATTTTTTGTGGGGATCACGATGGAAAGCATATCGATGTAAAGTATAACATGATTCGAATTTCGTGTAGAATACTTCTGCTATGGGCAGCAGACTTAATCAGCAATTTGAGGCGGAGGTCACACGCATTGCGGATGATGGAAGCGGCGTCATGGAGCCCTCATCAAAGCCAATTTTTGTGGCAAACACCATACCGGGTGAAATCGTGACCGCGACCACGGTCTGCAGGGTCAGGGACGGTATTCAAGCAAAATTAGACCGCGTCGTCAAGCCATCGCCTCATCGAATAACGCCGATGTGCCCATATGCCGGCGCCTGCGG
This sequence comes from uncultured Gammaproteobacteria bacterium, assembly GCA_964373615.1. Taxonomy (GTDB): domain Bacteria; phylum Patescibacteriota; class Patescibacteriia; order UBA9934; family GWF2-40-263; genus CAYJVP01. The sequence continues at coordinate 19,742 of CAYJVP010000001.1, forward strand.
CGGCTGCAAGTGGCAACATATGGAATACCCACACCAGCTCGCCCTCAAACTTTCCTTGATTCGACAAACATTCGCGGAACAGGAGCTCGCCTGTCCCGTCGAAACGATTGAACCTTGTCCAGAGCCTTTCTACTACCGCAATCGAATGGATTATGTTTTCGGGTCGGATGGAAGCCTCGGACTCAAAGAACCTGGGAGGTGGTGGTCCGTTCTTGATCTCTCCACGTGTTTCCTTCTCTCGAAGGAGGGGGTGGAGATTCTGCGTCGCGTGCGTGAGTGGTCGCGCCGAAGCGAGCTTCCGTTTTGGCATGCACGGACTCATGAGGGCTTTTTGCGCTATCTTGTTATTCGCGAGGGGAAACATACAGGGGAAAGACTTGTCATGCTCGTTACTCATCGTCCCTCAAACGAAATGGCGGGGAGCAGAATGCGCGAACTTCCGGACCTCTTGAAGGGACTCGCGACCTCGATCGTGTGGGGCATCAATCCACGCATCACGGACCTCTCCATGGCCGATGAACTCGTGTCGCTTTTTGGCGATCCTTGGCTTGAAGAAGTCGTCAATGGTCTGCGATATCGAATTCATCCAAACAGTTTTTTCCAAACAAATACGATCATGGCGGCCATGCTTCAGCAGTACGTGAAGGATCTTTGCGAGCCTCTGAAGGAAAAAAATATTCTTGATCTGTACTGCGGTGGCGGTTTTTTCACTCTTGCCCTGTCTGGTGCGCGACAATTGACCGGCATCGAGCTTGACCCTCTTGCTATTGAAAACGCCAAATTGAACGCCCGTCGAAACGGCATCCAGGCGACCTTTCTCGCCACAAAAGCAGAGGAGTATGACTGGATAAAAACGTGCCCGCAGGTCGTGATCGTCGATCCACCGCGCTCCGGGCTTCACCCGAATGTTATCAAAACACTCCGAAGCGTGCTTCCGGCACAGCTCATCTATGTGTCGTGCAACCATCGTCGCCTTGTTTCGGAGCTGCCGTTTTTTCTCGATCGGTATCGCGTGAAGGAGGCCAAGGCCTTTGACCTCTTTCCGCATACGCCTCATGTTGAAGTGGTCGTCAGTTTACAGCGCGTATGATAGGGTTTCTCCGTTATGCATGAAAACAAAAAAACAAAAGCAGGTTTTGCCGTGCTCGTCGGCCGAAGCAACGTCGGGAAATCCACGCTCTTAAACGCGCTCGTCGGGAGCAAGATCGCCATCACCTCACCAAAAGCGCAAACCACGCGCAAACCTGTTCACGGAATTCTCACGGACGAACAGGGCCAGATCGTATTCGTCGACACGCCAGGCGTGTTTAAAGATGCGCGCGATCACCTCTCAAAGCGTCTTCTCGCGTACATCAAAGAGGCGGTGCGGGACATCGATGTCATCGTCTACGTTGTGGATCCAACACGGGCTATCGGAACAGAAGAAAAATTTGCCCTGAGTCTTATCGATGTGCTCGCCCAGCCAAAAATTCTCGTGATCAACAAAATCGACGTGCGCGACGCGCCCTACCTCGAGGATTTCCGCGCCCTGGCGGATCGTTTTCAGGAGGTCGTGGAACTCTCTGCAAAGAACGGCACGCATGTTGGGACGTTGAAACAACTCATCTTCAAGTATCTGCCGGAATCCGAATTACTCTATCCGGCGGGACAGCTCTCAAACATGGCAAACGAAGAGTGGATCGCGGAACTCATTCGAGAAAAATTGTTCCTCCGTTTGCGTCAGGAAGTTCCTTACAGCTTGCACGTTGTGGTTGATGACATGGACCGCCGCGAAAACGGGGTGCTCTACATCGCCGCGCGAATTCTAACCTCTTCCGAGCGCTACAAACGCATGGTGATCGGCGCCGGCGGGCGGGGCATCAAAGAAATCGGACAGTCCTCACGACGCGAACTCGAGGCTGTCATGAACACGCCGATTTATCTTGACCTCACCGTTGACGTGGATCCACATTGGGCGGAGGAACTCCGTTAAGCCGTTTTTCCCTCTGCCCAAGATTTCAACGCTTCGTATTCCGTCGCTCCACAGATGAACTCTCCGGAGTCGGTGTTATAGAAAAACGGAACGCCGCCGCACAACCCCTTGTCGTACTCCTTTTGCTTCTTCGCATGTTCCGGATGGTGCCAGGTCTCAAACTGTTGGACATCAAATCCTTCCTTTTTTAATTTTTCGACAAGCGGAGCCATGCGTTCGCAATGCGGACATTCCTGTCCGTAAAACTCGAGAAGGGCCATAGTGACAAGGTTACTTGTTTACAGGTATAATACGCGCATGAACCGTCTGTTGGCAACGTTGATATTCCTGGCCGTCGCCTCACTTCTTGTTGGCGCGCGATTCGGATTTGTGTGGGCAGGCGGTGAGGGCGTTGTTGCCTCCTTTGAGGCGATCGTCGTTGCGGTTGAAGGAAGCGTCTTTGTCGATCGAGCGGGTGAGGTAAGGTCCGCTGTTCTTGGCCAGTCATTGAAACGTGGCGAACGACTTCAAACAGAGAGCGAGAGTCGCGTGGTGGTGCGGGTTGGTAAAGATGCCTATCTTGCCCTTGACGAACGAAGCGCACTCACGTTAGACCGTCTGGAGCCGTCTCAAATCTCTGTTTCCATCGGCGTCGGACGCTTGCTCGGTATTGCCGGCACAGAAGCGGAGAGGCTCCGCGTAACCACGAATCATACGAACGCTTGGATCCTAGAGGAAGCTCTTTCGGTTGTCAATTATGATTTTCTTGAAACTATTTCGGTTGTTCCCTTCAACACAGCGGTGAGCGTTTTGGTGGAGCCGGACCAAGCATTTGTGACATCACGGGCGACAAACATTCACGAGACCGAGCCGATCCAAACCACGGACGCGGCGTTCAACCCTTCCGCGATTCCCTTCTACGCCTGGGCCGAACGACAAACCGGATACGACCTTAGTCAATAATTGCGCCGCCGATCATTTCCTCTCCATCATAAAATACAATGGATTGACCTGGAGTCACCGCACGTTGCGGCTCATCAAATTCGACAGAGATGTCCGCGTCGTCGATTTTTGTCATCGTGCAGGACGCGAGTGGCTGACGATATCGGATGCGTGCCTGACATCGTGTGCCAGCCACAGGCTCTCGAAACCAGTTGGATTGGCTTCCGGAAAGAATTTTTTGATAGAGCGCCTGATCGTAATTGCTGGAAACGACAAGCTGGTTTGTGACTGGACGTTTTTCCACGAGGTAGTACGGCGTACCGCCACCGAAGGAGAGACCTTCGCGCTGCCCAACCGTGTAAAACGCCATGCCCTCGTGGCGGCCGACCACCTCGCCGGACGTTGTGACGACCTCGCCGGGATGTGGAGTGATTCGACTTTTTAGAAATTCCTGAATGTCGACCTCGCCCACAAAACAGATCCCAACGCTGTCTTTTTTGTCCGCGACCGGAAGCCTGAGCTCTCGCGCTTTTCTCCGAACCTCTGGTTTTGTCATGTGACCCACGGGAAACAACACACGTGGGAGGACCTCGGGTTTGATCGCCCAGAGAAAATACGTCTGATCTTTATTTTGATCGGTGCCAACAAGAATCCGACCCTCATCCATACGGGCGTAATGTCCGGTTGCGATGAAATCACACCCGAGCTTGTCAGCCTGCTTCAAAAAAAGATCAAACTTTACCAGTTTGTTACACATGACATCCGGATTCGGCGTACGTCCGATTTCGTACTCGGCGAAAAGATACTCGATGACCTTGTCGCGATACTCCTGTTCGAAATCAAAGGTCAGAAATGGAATCCCAAGTTGCGCCGCAACGCGCATGGCGTCGCGTCGGTCCGCTCGCCACTCGCAGTTCGACCAATTTTTCATGAACCCGCCGATCACCTCATATCCAGCCTCCAATAACAATGCTGCGGAAACGGACGAATCCACCCCGCCGGACATACCCACAAGCACTTTTTGTTTAGAGATGTTCCCGTTTTGCGGCTTCATAAAACGCATCCGCGTCTTCACGATACACAAAAAAATCCGTGAACTGCAGCTTCTCATTATACTTTTGCAGCAAGTCAGAATACTGAAAGATCGGAATGTAGTCAACCGCACACACATTCTTTTTGGCAACGTAGATCATCGCTGATGCGGCAGAACCCTCACCAAGGTGCGTGAGTTCCTTTTCTGAAGCATGGGTGAAATAACGGATCTTGCAACGATCGCAAAACGCGCAGAGCTCCTCAAGCCGTTGACGGTCTGCAGATCGCGCTGTGTGTAGTCGAAGAATGCGCTTTGCTGGAATCCGACGCATGAGATGGTGAGACCAGTAATTTTTTTCCTCTTTCGACGCCGCAAACAACATCTCGATCACCTTTCCATCTCGAAGTTCCGTATAGGCAAACGGATCGGTCGGAATCACGAGGGGAACTTCATGCGTTCGAATGGCCTCCTCAAGATAATGGGCAAACCCTGTTTTGGTTTTGTGAAAATACACCTGATCGATCATGTGATAGCGAGCAAGCAGGAGATCCTCGAAGGCGCGCACGCCGTTTTCAGAAATTGTAAACACGAGAGGACGTTGCCCTTCGACAAGCTCAGGACCTTCAGCCACCCCCATGCTTGAGATCAGCCAATCCAGATCGTATTGTCCATAGGCAACCCCGCAGTAGTAACTATCGCGCAACAGATAATCCATGCGATCACAATCAACCTCGCCTGAAACAAGCGCTTTCAAGATTTTCTGAAGCGTGGGCGCCTTTTTTTCAATGGCGGCGAAGGCGGCAGATGGTTTTACCCCCTCGTGCACGAGAGAGGCGACATCCTGGGCAAAATCGCGATCGAGCACCCCTTGTTCGGCGAGCGACTGGATGAGAAGAACGCTGTAATCTTCGTGCTTGGCCTGACGCGTGTCGTTCCCTCCCCTGCCTGAGGGGAGGTTAGCCCGCCCGAACGACCGACGTTCGGTCGGGCGGGGAGGGGTGGGAGTTTCGCGCCACCACTCCCACTTGAGCGGCAAGCTCGACAGAGGAGGAAACACAACCTCGGACGCATGCGAAAAGGGGCCGTGCCCGATATCGTGAAGAAGACCGGCAAGGCGAAGGCGGCGGCGAAGCGATTCGATCTCTTCGCCTGTGAGACGGCTCACAAGAACGTCCGAGCTTGCAATAAATCTTCCGAACAATCGCCCCGCCACATGCATGGCGCCGAGCCCATGCGTAAAACGGTCGTGCATCCCACCTGGATACACATACGTTTGCAGGAACGAGAGCTGGGCGATAAATCTCAAACGCTGAAAAAACGTGTGGTCAATGACCGTCCGCTCAAATTCATCAAAGGGGATGCGTTTGTGAATGGGATCGCGGAGTTCGTATTCCATACGTCCTTCACCGTAAAAAAATTTTCGAGTGAGCCAACGTCGCGCTGATCGCAACAATGACGAGGCTTCCGATGATGTCCTCGATGTGATGCACCCCGGCCATCACGCGCGAGAGGCCGATGGCGAATGCGACGACGGCAAACGCGATGCCGATGCGACGGTCGAGGACGAAGATGACAGCGGCCAGCCACGCCGCAAGCAACGTGTGATCCGAAGGGAAACCGTTGTCCGCCGCATGCGCCACCAGAGGCGTGAAGCGCTCTTCGACAAACGGTCGCGGATTATCGAAGATGGCGCTTGAGATCCGGGCGAACACAAAGGCGATGACGCCGCTGGCCAATGCGTAGCGCAGAATCGGAAATTTGGTTTTCCGAAAATACCAGACGACGATCGCTGCCGCAAGGATCTGCACATACACGAGATAGGTCGCGCCGAAAACGACAAGAGCCTCAGAAAAAGACATAAACGTCACGGAAGCCACTGAATGATTTCGTCTATCAAACTCGGGTCCGCGTCGGTCATGGCCGTCCCGTGGCCGAGCCCGGTTTGTTTCAGAATAACGGTTTGCTCCGGCGCGAGTTCGTGAAGCCGTTCGATCGCCTGAAATGATTCAGGATCGTCGTCGCTCGCCACAAGGATAAGACGTTGGTCTGGGCTTAACACCTGGACAAACGGTTCGGTTAGAATGCCGTGATAATTGAGTCCAGGCGAAAGCGCGATCGCGACCGGAATATTCGGGTGCTGGGCGAGGTATTCAATCGCGAGATTTGCCCCGATCGAGGCGCCAATCACCACCGTCTTCCCTTCCACTGCCCCCTGCGAGGCGAGGTCCGCGAACGCGGCCTCGACGTCAAGAATTTTTGCCTGCTGCTCTGCATCGGTGAATTTTTTATAACTGAGCGTGCCGCCCATGGCGCTCTCGCCGTGCCCGCGTTCATCGATCGCGAGCGAGGCATATCCGGCTTCGTCCAATTTTTCCTGCCACAAAGCCCAGCTCTCCTTCGTCTCCGGCATCATGTGAAGAAGGATGGCAAATTTCTGATCGTTGTTTCGTTTGAAAAGGCCAACGATCTGAATGCCGTCTGATGTGGTAAAAATTTCGCGTTCCGCCATAGAATCAACGGGTGAGGAAGCACAGCCTGCGCCGAAACTTGCCAGAAGTCCTGCGAGCAGAAACAGGTGAACGGCTCTTGACGCACGCATCATAGCATCAATTTCGTTCCTCAAGAAAATTTTGGTAACAGAGTCGACAAAGAAATCGACGATTTTTAAAGGTGGAGTTTTGATAAACGGTGATGACCTTCTGGCAGGCATCACAGACCGCGGTCTCGGTCAGCGGTCCGTTTGACATGCGGACAAGATTCTTGAGACGCGTCAGAAAGTGTCGCTCCGGAGCGGGAACTCTGTGTTTCTTATAAAACTCCCGCTCGGAATCGGTGACGCCAAACGGTCGGCCGAGTTCTTCATCCATAACGATAGAGGACGTGCCGATCGCTTCGGGCAAATACATCGTGCCTCGCTTTTCGTCGAAGACCTCTCCGCCCCACTCTCGAATCTCATCCAGACCATAACCGATGAGTAAGGATCCGGCCGAAAATTGCGCGCCGAGCGGATTGAGGCGTGCCGGCATGGCCCTTCCGTATTCACCACGATCAAGCATGGCGCATTTGAGCCGATCCACGGTCTGCCAGTAGTCGTCCTCTGTGTATTGTTTGTTCAAAATACAAAACTGCTTACGCTGCAAGCCGACGCATCCAAAGCAATTTTCACAGTTGAGACAGCTCATACAGTATTCAAGATTTTGACAGGCTGTGCTGCCGTGGGAAAATTTGATGTTTTGTGAATGGATGCTGCCGCTTGATTGCCAAAGATCAGACGAGAAACCGCCACCCGTATAATAGGCGACGTTTGTTAAATCGACCCCGTACCAACAACGGAAGCAGTCGGTAGAATTTTGAAGGTTGTAGCTCTCAAAAACACGAACCGTTTTTTCTAAATAGTCTCCTGAAGACTCTGTGTCGGCAATGTTTGAGTTCTCTGGCCAGACAGAGTCCTCGATGAGCTCTAAAAACTTGCGCTGATATGCGTCACATGTTGAACGGGTCGAGAGATCGATCTGATCTTTTCGACGCTCCCATTCTTCTTGTGAGAGCTGCTCATTGAACCAGAGATATTTTTTGTTCCGCTGATTCGTCGCCCCGAAACAATACTCGCAGTTGCGGCAGTCAAAAAGAAAGGCAGAATTTAGACAATGGTGACTTTCGATGGCAAACGAACAATGATGCAACGAGCGGCTGTGGTTTATCTGATAGCTGTCAGCAATGCCGCCAAACGATGCGGTGACGTCGATCGAATCCGATACGAAGCTTGACCCGTAAATGTATGAGGATCGCTGGAGGCCGAGACAGCCAAAAACCATAAAGCTGTCCGTGCATTTAAACGCGGCCATGCCGACCGTGTTCACCGAGTCTCCGGGGTCAGCGAGGGCGCGGAAGGGCGTCGCGGCGTAGATGACGTCGAGCTGGTCAAAAAATGACGATGAGAGATCAAGGGTACGGCCATGCTCGGTGTTGTCGAGTGACATCCACTCCGTATCGCGCACAACTTTTACGCGGCTGTCTGGGTGAACGTAGGTGAGGATCGGCTCACTCGTAAGAGCGTGCGGTTTCCACCAAAGCGTAAGATCCGTATTGTGCGCAAAAAGCATTTTAAGGCGAACGGTTGGATGAACCACGGCGGGCGGAACGTGAAATCGTCGACACCACGAAATCTCCTCGTCCGTGAGCATCCACTTCTCTCCGGTCAACGCACAAACCCGCTCGCCGGGTTTCGTGGCGTCGAGGATGGCTTT
>CAYJVP010000002.1:0-24739 GCA_964373615.1 uncultured Gammaproteobacteria bacterium
AGCTTCGAATGGCAAGCCAAAATCCGGTCTGGTACCGCCAGCCGGTTTTTGATATGCTAATAGCACTATGTCTCTGTTTTGGCGGATCCCTCTTGGCCTTCTCATTATTGCGGCCGGCGTTCACATGGTGATAAAAACAGATTTCTACTACGAACTTGTCGGTGACATTCCCTTTGCGGAGGAAAAATTCGGCGCGGGAGGGACGAGATTTTTTCTCAAACTGTTCGGGGTGGGCGTGAGTTTCATTGGGATGGCCATTGCCACCAATCTCATCGCGGATATGCTGGGTGGATTGGTGGGCGTTTTTGTCCGAAAATAATTTTCTTCTTATGACTCTTCCTACCGGGCGGGCGCTTCTTGACCCAGGACGCATCTTGACCGAAGCCGGACTCACCCTCGGCCAGCACTACGCGGATTTCGGCTCTGGAACACTCGGGCATTTTGTCATTCCCGCCACCGCCATGGTCGGCAAGACGGGCGTTGTGTACGCCGTCGATATTTTAGAAAGCGCGTTGTCTGCGGTGCAAAGCCGCGCGCAGTTTGAAGGCGTCGGCAATCTTGTGACGGTCTGGGGGGATCTGCAACATCCGAAAGGCACCGCTGCCATTCCCGAACACAGCGCAGATCTCGTCTCGCTCGTCAATGTGTGCGGTCTCCTCAAGAAAGGTCCAAACACGCTTGCGAACGTGAAGCGCGTGCTGAAGGCGGGCGGCCGATTGCTCCTTGTGGATTGGAAAAAAAGTGGCGGGTCGTTTGGCCCTCCCGTGGAGCGTCGGCTCAGTCCCGATGAACTCCAATCACTCGCACAGGCACAGGGGCTGACCCTCCTTAAATCGTTTGAGGCCGGCCCGCATCACTTTGGGTTGCTCTTCGCGGTGTAGTTTGGTAAAGTGAGGCCGCGTATGTTCGATTTCTCGCGTCTTTTCCAATGGTCCTACTGGTTCTCTCTGACGCCTCCGCCCATGGCGACCACCGTTGCTTGGTTTGCCTTTGGCGTGTTCGCTCTTTTCGTTGTTGCCGGAATTGTCTTGCGCATTCTCGCGCGGCGGAATCCGGAAAATTCGTGGAAAGAGCTCTGGGAGCGTATCGGGCGGGCCGCGATCACCATGGGATGCCTGGCGCTTCTCCTCCTTTTTTTCGCCTTCGAGCGCATTCGGCTATTCGGCTCGCACTTTTGGTATCTGCTCTGGCTTGTCGGTCTTCTCGTTTGGGTGGGATTCATTTTTCATTTCACGACACGCGTTTTGCCGCAGAGGAAAGCAGAGGAAGCACAGGCGCGAGAAAAGGCAAAGTATTTGCCAAAGCGCCGAAAAAAGTGATATGGACGAGCGTCGCGCGCTTGGCAACAAGGGGGAGGCGATCGCGGCGGCGCATCTCAAGAGCCTCGGCTACACGATCATGGCCACACAAGCGCGCACGCCGTTTGGAGAGCTTGACCTTGTGGCCGGTGACGGAGAAGAGATCGTTTTCGTTGAGGTAAAAACGCGACAGAGTCTCGCCTTCGGCTATCCGGAGGAATCGGTCACCCGATCGAAACTCGCCCACGTTGCCGCTTCGGCCGAGGCGTTCCTTGCGTCGCGGTCGTGGGAAGCCCGACCGTATCGCATTGATGTTATTTCGATTGTCCTGCTGCCTAACATGTCTCCAGAGCTTACCCACCTCAAGGCCGTTGACAGTGGCGGCGCGCTCTGGTAATCTGATTTTGCTGGAACCTGTCGGAAACGACGGGTTTCGTTGTTAACACGCCTCACTATGTCCTCCCCTATTGAACAAGCGATCCGCCAGATTTGCGAAGAAAAAGGCCTCTCCTATGAAGCGGTGCTCGAGACCATCGAGGCCGCTCTTGCCGCGGCGTACCGAAAAGACTACGGCGAGAAGAACCAAAATATCCTTGCGACGTTTAATCCAGCGACGGGAGATATTCGCGTCTATGACGTGAAAACGGTTGTCGAAGATGTTGATCTCGAAGAACTTGAACGGAAACTTGAGGAGCGCCGGGCGCGTGCCGAGGAAGCGGCTTTGGCTCTTGCCGAGGCGCGCGAGCGGGGTGAAGAGGTCGCAGCGGTTGTCATGGAGGGAGGGGAAGATGACGCAGCGCTTTCGTACAATCCGAAGACGGACCTCATGATTTCCGAGGCCGTGAAAATTAAACCGGACGCCGCGCTCGGCGAGGTGATTCAGACCGAGCTTCCGCAGCCGGGAGAGTTTGGACGCATGGCGGCCATGACGGCCAAGCAGGTGATTACGCAAAAGTTGCGCGAAGCCGAGCGGGAGATCATTTTCAACGAGTACAAAGAACACGAAGGCGAGGTGATGACCGGCACGGTACAGCGTCGCGAAGGGCGCATTGTGCTCGTCGACCTTGGTCGTGTGGCCGGCATTTTGCGTCCCGAGGATCAGATTCCGACCGAGCGTTACAATTCAGGCGACAAGATGAAGGTGTACGTGCGACAGGTGAGTCTCACAACCAAGGGTCCGGAAATTTTGTTGTCGCGCACCGCCGATGAATTGGTGCGTCGCATATTCGAGATGGAGATTCCCGAGGTCGGCGACGGGGTCGTGGAGATCAAAGCGATTGCGCGCGAGGCTGGTTCACGTTCGAAAGTCGCAGTGGCGACCACAGACAATAATCTCGACCCGATTGGGGCGTGCATCGGCCAGCGCGGCACGCGTATTCAAACCATCATCATGGCCCTCGGCGGGGAGAAGATTGACATCATTGAATGGAGTGAGGAACCGAAGACGTTTTTAGCTCATGCGCTTGCGCCGGCAAAGGTAAAGGAGGTCGAATTAAACGAGGACGACCACAGCGCCGTCGTGCGTGTGGACGCCGACCAGTTGTCGCTTGCCATTGGCAAAGGTGGGCAGAACGTGCGGCTCGCCGCCCGCCTGACGGGCTGGAAGATCAACGTGAACGAGGTCGGGGCTCCGGAGGCTCCCGTGGGCGAAGCAGCAGATTCTCCCGCTGAGGCAACAACGTCCGAGGACGCGCCGCCAACGGAGGAGCCGGTCACATCAGCAGACGAATCCGATTCCGCGGCGTAACGTATGTTCTTCACTCTGCTCTACCAGCCGCTTTTCAACCTGCTCATCTGGCTTTACGATGTGATCCCAGGGGCAGATATCGGTTTTGCCATCATCGGCGTTTCCGTGCTCGTTCGATTTGCGCTTTGGCCGCTCTCCCGCGTGTCGCTCAAGTCGCAGAAAGCGCTGCAGCAGCTCCAACCAAAACTCGACGCCTTGAAGGAGCAACACAAGGGCAACCAAGAAGCGCTGGCGAAGGCCATGATGGAGCTCTATAAATCCGAGAAGGTGAACCCTCTTTCTTCGTGCCTCCCCCTTCTTATCCAGTTGCCGATTTTTTTCGCCTTGTATGCGGTCTTGCAGGACGGGCTGAGTACGGACAATCTCGTCCATCTCTATCCGTTCGTGCCAAATCCCGGTTCGATCGACACCTTTTTTTTGAACCGCATTGATCTTGCGCAGCCGCACCTTGTGATGGCGGTGATCGCGGGCATCCTTCAATATTTCCAGACCAAGCAGCTCATGGCCCGCCGTCCACCCCCGAACCTTCGGAAGGAAAAGGGCGCGCGCGATGAAGACATGATGGCGGCCATGAACAAGTCCATGCTCTACGTCATGCCGGTGATGACGGTTGTGATTGGCGCCACGCTCCCAGGAGGACTGACATTGTATTGGATTGTGACGAATGTGTTGTCCATCATTCAGCAGCATCTGGTCCTGAAAGGTGGGAAGAATACGCCACCAACATCCGGAACCGGGTTCCGGAGTCCGGAACCGGGTTCCGGATCTGCCTAACGGGGTATGAGTCAAGAACTCGAAGCGGCCATTTTTCGTACCGTGGCGTGGTTTGGCCTTTTTGATGTTCCGGTCACGACCTTTGAGATCTGGAAGTGGCTGTTGAAGCCAGACCGACGCTACGCGCTTTCTGAAGTTGATGCGGCCCTTTCGGAGAGTGTGGAGCTTGCCACGAAGCTTGTGCAACGAGATGGATTCACGGCCACGCTCGGAGCGTCGATCCCCGATCTCCTCGATCGTCGTCAGGAGCGCTTTCTTGATGCCGCGCGCAAGTTCAAGAAGCTCAAAGCCGCGGCGCGTTTCATGAGCGCGATTCCATCGGTGCGCGCCGTGGCCGCATGCAACACGCTCGCCTGGCACCAAACGACACGGGAGAGCGACATTGACCTCTTTGTGCTCTGCGAACCCGGAACCGTGTGGACCACGCGGCTGTGTCTTGTGACGCCCTGTGCGCTTTTGCGCCGACGGCCAGGGGAGGCCGCGTTCGATCCGTTTTGCTTCAGTTTTTTTCTTGCAAGCGACCGCCTTGATCTCGCGTCTCTCGCCCTCAAACCCGAGGATCCGTACCTGGCCTTTTGGTCAGTGTCCGTGGTTCCTGTTTTTGATCCGGACGGACTTTTTGATCAGTATCAAACAGCGAATGATTGGACGGACGGATATCTTCCAAACGCTCATCCGCACCCAGGACACGAACAGCTCCGCCCAGGTCAAAACGTGCCGCGTCTTTTGCCTCGGGTGCGTTTTTTCGAACCTCTCGCGCGTCGTCTGCAAGAGCGAAAGTTTCCAAAGGCCATCCGCGACCTTGCCAATCGCGACTCGCGCGTTGTTCTCTCAAACCACATGCTCAAATTCCACGAGAACGATCGCCGAGCGGAATATCGTGACCGTTGGCACGCTTCTCTATGAGGTCAAGGATCGTTCATATCCTGACCGCGGCCGTTCTGTTCTTGCTCCCCTGGCAGACGCGATGGATTTTTTCTTCCCCGACCCTAAACGGCGGGGAATGGGAGTATGGGAAGGTGAGTTTGTATGCGACCGAGATCCTTGTTCTCGTGGCGTTTCTTCTCCGCGGTCGGCTTGAGATTCCCAACACGGCGCGACGGTTGGTTGTTCCGGCCGCGTTCTTGTCCTTCGTCCTCGTCCTGTCGGCCGCTTTCGGCGCCGACCCCATCTTGTCCGTGTCTCTGCTCATCCACCCACTCGCAGCCCTCCTCTTTTTTTTCTTGCTGCTCGATACCCGCACGTCGACAGGACTTGTCGTGAAGAGTTTTCTTTTAGGCCTCGTGGCACCCGCCGCTCTCGGCTGGTTCCAGGCGCTTTCCGGGTGGAGCCCGGCCTCGACCCTTCTCGGACTTTCTGAACATCTCGCCACAACACCCGGTGTGGCGGTTGTCGAGAGCGGCACGATGCGTTGGCTTCGCGCGTACGGGTCTTTTTCGCACCCGAACGTGTTCGGCGGTTTTCTCGCCGTTGCCATCGTGGTTGTTGCTTGGCAACTTTATAAGGGCCGACGAGAGGACCGGCGTCTTCCACTCACGTTGTTTGTCCTGTTTCTCTCAACACTTGTTGTGACCTTTTCTCGCTCCGCGTGGCTTGCCGCGGGGATGGCGGCAGCGGTTGGCAGCGGATGCGTCCTTTGGTTTCGCAAAGCGCTTCCGCGCGACGCCTTGCCGTTCATCGCACTCTCGCTTGCCACGCTTCTTGTGACCGCAGGCATTTTTTGGCAGCCATTATTCACGCGCTTCGACTCCTCCGCGCGGCTCGAAGCGAAGTCCCTTGAGGAACGGCAAAGTCAATACACAGCGCTCGACAATGTCTCCCGGCGAAATCCTCTGACCGGGGTCGGATACGGCGCCTACACCCTCGCCCTTTCCGAAGCGTTTCCTGGATTTGCGTCGTGGAGTTATCAGCCGATCCATAACGTGCCGCTGCTCATCCTCTCCGAAATCGGCCTCCTTGGTTTCCTGTGCGCCTTTTTTTTCGTGCTGCGTATCGACCAACTGAACTGGCGGCGGCGTCAAGCCACGCGTGGAATTTTTGCCCTGACGCTCGGGACGGCTCTTCTCACCGTTGCCTTGTTTGACCATTATCTTTGGAGCTCCTGGCCAGGATTGGCGCTTGTCGCGCTTGTTTTGGCTCTAAAGGTTAAGTGGCTCGTTGAGGCGGAGTCGTAAGTTATTTATGGGGTCAGTTCGATCTTATTTTGTTTGCGATGATTCGTAGCTATTAAAATTATTGCCTTTATCGATGTCTATTTGAAACGGAATTTCATGGATATAGGCGTTTTGCATGGCGATCATGTTCTTATCAGCAACTGCGAGCGAGATTAATTTTTCCAATGAAAGGTTGGATTTCGTCGTTACAACTATTCTACCTCGCGGATGAGGAATCACGAGATAATTACCATTTCCGTCTGTCCGAGCGGAAAGAATATACGTCGTCCCAACACGTAAAAGCGATTGGCCCTCTACGAGAGACAATATTCCGTTTTCATACCCACCTTCTTGATTGAGAATAACAGAGCCAACCAAAGTCCCTTTGATATTCTGAATAACTTGAACTTCATATTGTGTTAATGGTCCGGTCTCTCCAGCGGTTTGACCTATCTTTTTGGTTATTTTTCCAACAAAAACAACATGCGACACTCCAACAAGCACACGATCGTCATCTAAACCATCGATGAGTCGTACCTCGATCGAACGCACGAAAGGAAAAATTATCAGGTTTGCATGAACGGCAATACCCAAGACAAACACGCACAGCAACGCCAAACTACAAACGATTATTTTTTTACGATTGGACATAGGTGTGCATTATTATGGATAGAGAGATGAGTAATCACTCTTATCATGTGTGCCAAGTGCTGTATCCCACGATGAAGCATACATCACGTTATTAATAATTGAGTGAGCCAGGCCTAATGAATGACCAAGCTCATGGGTACAAACGCTTTGTTTTGCACTGGACGACAACGAACCCATATAAGCCTTGTTCAAATAAAGCGCGTCTGCACCGACACGTTGCGTCCAATTTCCATACCACGCATACCATGACGCGGTAGAGTTAACCTCCTTGAACGTGAGATCCTCAATCGTATATATCGTATCAGGTGTGATATTTATTTTTCCTAATGCATTCCATGTGGAAATAGCAGAAGAACATTGAGAGGAATACGTTGTCGTTCCACCCCAAGCAATTTTTGTGCCGTCAACAGAAGATTTTCCTGAAAGATAGCGTGTTGCGGCATCCACAGACAAACCACTAAAGAAAAAACTGAAAAGGACCATCAAAACGGAAACTATCTTTGGCCTCATATGTTTGAAATGGATGAATAATTCAAACCCATGCCCAGGTTCTCATCTATACTAAGGTCTTGTCAAACAGATTTTTGATAACTGTGGACAACTCATCCAACACTAAAAGTTCGAATGAAAATAACATCCTCTCGAAACTTGTCCTATCCTCCGGATGCGCCTTTGTTTAGTGACAATCCACCCCGAGGCTCCCCAGAGGGGTCCCTTCTTGACACCTAGATTTTCGCTTATAAGGGCCTGTTCCCAAATGCCCTTTTTCCGCCAATCGCCAATCGCCGAAGGCGATCCGCTGCGGCGGAAGGCGATCCGCTGCGGCGGAAGGCGGATCCGCCTTCGGCGGAGGCTGTAGCGTCCGTATTTCGGCCATAATCGCTTCAAAATTTTTCGGCTTATCCTCCGGATAAACCTCAAAATTTATTCAGCGATTCTGTCCCTTCGACTTTGCTCAGGGACCATGAGCGAAGTCGAATGGTCTCGAAGGGCTGCGGTTTCGCCTGAAAAGTTCATTCGGGAACAGGCCCTATAACGGAGGGTTGACAAGCACATCCGGTCCTTCTACAATGGCCCCGCTAGCACTCAAAGGAGGAGACTGCTAGCGGTTTGTTTATAAAATTTATACGCATATGAGTCTCAAACCACTTGGGGACCACGTGATCGTGAAATCCCTTTCAAACGAGGAGGTCTCAAAGGCCGGTATCGTGCTTCCGGATACGGTTGATAAAGACCGTCCGGAGCGCGGGGAGGTCGTCGCGGTTGGACCGGGGAAGGTTCTCGAAAACGGTAGCCGAGGTCCTATGGACGTTGCCGTCGGCCAGAAAGTCGTTTTCAAAAAGTATGCTCCGGACGAAATCAAAGTGGACGGGGCAGAATACCTCGTGATCCGCATGGATGACGTGGTTGCACTCATTGAGTAAGTTACAGCCTTGCCATTAGCCATTAGCCGTTAGCTGTTAGCGGCTAGCCATAAGCTCGACTCGGCTAAAGGCTAATAGCTAAAGGCTAACAGCTAACAGCTAAGTATATGTCAAAACAAATCGCATTCAACGAGGAGGCACGACATGCGCTGAAGCGCGGTGTCGACAAACTCGCCAACGCGGTCAAAATCACGCTTGGACCGCGCGGCCGCAACGTGGTGCTCGATCGCGGATTCGGCGCGCCGACCGTGACCAAGGATGGCGTGTCCGTGGCCAAGGAGATCGAGCTCGAAGACAAGTTTGAAAATCTTGGCGCCGAGCTCGTGAAAGAAGTGGCATCCAAAACAAACGACGTGGCCGGTGACGGCACAACCACGGCAACCGTGCTCGCGCAAGCGCTCATCACCGAAGGGCTCCGAAACGTGACCGCCGGCACCAACCCGCAGCTCATTCGCCGCGGGATCGAGAGGGGCACCGAGGCGATCGTGAGGGAGATCAGGGACAAGATCGCGACTCCGATCAAAGGCGCGGAGATCGAACAGGTCGCTTCTATTTCCGCAAACGACCGCGAGATCGGTCAGAAGATCGCCGAAGCCATGGCGAAGGTTGGGGAGAACGGCGTCATCACGGTTGAAGAGTCTCAGTATTTTGGCGTGGACGTTGAGGTCGTGGAGGGGATGCAATTCGACAAAGGGTACATCTCGCCCTACATGATCACCAATGCCGATCGCATGGAGGCCGAGTACCAGGACGTGCCGATTCTTATCACCGACAAGAAGGTGAGCTCTGTCCAGGATTTGCTTCCAGTGCTTGAGAAGGTGGCGCAAACCGGCCGCAAGGAACTTGTGATCATTGCCGAAGAGATAGATGGAGAGGCGCTCGCAACATTGGTCGTGAACAAATTGCGCGGCACCTTTCACACCCTTGCCATCAAGGCCCCAGGCTTTGGTGATCGCCGCAAGGCCATGCTTGAGGACATCGCGGTTCTGACCGGCGGGCGCGTGATCACGGAAGAGGTCGGGATCAAACTTGAAAATGCGGAGGTAAAAGATCTCGGTCGCGCTCGCAAAGTGGTTGCGGACAAGGAACATACGACCATTGTCGAGGGGCATGGCGACAAGAAGGCTATTGAGGATCGTATTTCCGCGATCAAGAAACAGCTTGAGCAGACAGAGTCGGATTTTGAAAAGGAGAAGCTTCAGGAGCGCATCGCCAAGCTGGCAGGCGGGGTCGGCGTCATCAAAGTCGGCGCCGCAACCGAAACCGAGATGAAAGAGAAAAAACATCGCATCGAGGATGCGGTGTCGGCCACCAAAGCCGCGGTCGAAGAGGGGATCGTGCCAGGCGGCGGGGTCGCGTTCATTCGCGCGCTTCCGGCGCTCGACACGGTTTCGCTCCAGGGGGATGAACGCGTGGGTCTTTCCATCTTGCGCCGCGCGCTCGAAGAGCCGCTGCGCCAGATTGCCATCAATGCCGGCAAGGACGGCTCAGTGGTGATCGAGAAGGTGAAGAATGGACAAGCGGGGTTCGGCTACAATGCCGAGGCTGATACGTACGAGGATCTCGCAAAGGCTGGGATTATCGATCCAGCCAAGGTGACTCGCTACGCGCTTCAAAACGCCGTATCGATTGCGGTTATGATTTTGACGACAGAGGCAGCTGTGACGGACATCCCGAAAAAGGAAGAACCGGGAGCTCATGGAGGGCATGGCGGCGGCATGGACATGTATTAAAAGGACACAGGTAAAGAAAAGGTGGGTGACAAACCCGCCTTTTCTGATATAATCAGCTTCGTATGGAATACACTCAAACTACTCCGGCGCCGGAGTCCCACACGCAAAATCCACAGGATATCGAGGAAAACAAGCTGATCGCGGCGGTCGGCTATCTTGGCATCCTCTGCCTCATCCCGCTTCTTGGGAAAAAACAGAGTCCTTACGCCCAATTTCACGGCAAGCAGGGTCTTGTGATCCTCATCGCCTGGCTCATCCTCTGGGTCGGCAATATCATTCCGCTTTTGGGCCAGATCGTTTGGGCTCTGGGTTCTGTTGCGCTTGTCATTCTTGTCATCATGGGGATCATTCACGCACTGAACGGTGAATATTGGGAACTGCCCGTCCTTGGCAAATACGCCAAACAGGTGAAGTTGTAGGACGTACATATTTGGGCCATTTTCGGCTCACGGGGCCCCGTTTGACCTCACCGTACCGAGTCAGTACGGCTCGGCCAAACTGCACCCCGTTCACCGAAACTGACCTCAAATCTGTACGTCCTAGCAAGTATGAAAGAACTCATCCGTGAAATCGAAGCCCTCCGGGATCGCGTGTCCGCGACCTGGAGGTTACTTTGACCTCGATCGCGTCGCGGTCGAATTGAAGGCGCTTGAAGTTGAGATGGCGTCCGCGGGTTTTTGGAAAGATGCGGAGCGCGCCAAACGGGTGTCCAAGCATGCCGCAGATTTGCGCGGAGAGCTCGAGATGTGGAAAAAGGAGCTTGCGGAACTCGATGGGCTGAAGGAGCTTGCGGAATTGGGGGATGAGAGCATGGCCGACGAGATTCGCTCTCGACTTCATGACACACGCGCGCGATTTACAAAATTGGAATTCTCGACGCTTTTTGCTGGCGCACATGACGCCTCAAACGCGATCATTTCGATTCATGCGGGAGCCGGCGGCACGGAAGCGCAAGACTGGGCCGAGATGTTGACAAGGATGCTCTTCCGTTTTGCCGAGCGCAAAGGGTGGGATGTCCAGGCGCTCTGGGAATCTCGCGGGGAAGAGGCAGGGATCAAAGGGATCACCTTTCGCGTGACGGGTCGCTTCGCGTATGGATACCTTCGCTCCGAGGCTGGCGTGCATCGGCTCGTGCGCATCTCGCCGTTTGACGCGGAGAAAATGCGGCACACGTCCTTTGCGCTCGTGGAAGCGATTCCCGAGCTTGAGGAGGTCGAGGAGATCGAGATTGACCCGAAAGATCTGCGCATCGATACCTTTATGTCCGGTGGCAAGGGCGGGCAGAGCGTGAACACGACCTATTCGGCGGTTCGGATCGTCCATGTGCCGACGAACATTTCCGTGCAGTGTCAGAATGAACGCTCCCAGCAGCAGAACAAGGAAACGGCCCTGAAGATTCTCAAGTCAAAGCTCCACCAGCTTGAAGAACAAAAGTTGCAGGAAGAAAAACAGAAGCTCCGCGGCGAGTACAAGAGCGCGGAGTGGGGGAACCAGATTCGCAGCTACGTTCTGCAGCCGTATCAGATGGTGAAGGACCATCGCACGGAATACGAAACGAGCGACACGCAGGGGGTGCTCGACGGCGAGCTCGAGCCGTTCATGGAAGCGTATTTGCGAAAGGAGCTCTCGGAATCGGATCGATTTGCAAAAGCGAACGAAGAGTAATATGCCCAAATACAAATCCGCACTTGTGACCGGCGGGGCCGGATTCATCGGCTCGCATATCGTTGACGCGCTGATTGCCCGCCACATCCGTACCTACGTCATTGACGACCTTTCAACCGGCAGACTCGGAAACGTCAATCCAAATGCGAAATTTTTTAAGCTGTCCGTGATTAACCCTTCGTTTCCCGCGCTCGTGAAGAAGTTGAAACCCGAGGTGGTGTTTCACACCGCAGCACAGATCAACGTGCGCTGTTCCGTCGAGGATCCGCCAACCGACGCCCGCGTGAACATTTTGGGCACGATCGAAATGGCTCATGCCGCGGCGCAGGCCGGGGTCAAGAAGATCATCTTTTCTTCCTCGGGAGGCGTCATGTATCCAGAGCGGTTTCGGCCACCCTATTCGGAAAAAATTGCTCCGGAGCCGATCTCGCCATACGGCATTTCAAAACGTGCGGCCGAGATGTACCTTGAGTACGAACACCTCACGCACAATATTCCGTACGTGGCGCTGCGGTACGCAAACGTCTATGGTCCACGACAAAACAGCAAGGGGGAGGCCGGTGTGATTGCGGTTTTCAGCGAACATTTGCTCACGGGCAAGTCCGCGCTCATCAACGGAGACGGAAAACAATCGCGTGATTTTGTATACGTCGGGGATGTCGTCAGGGCAAATATGCTGGCCATGCAGAAGACGGTCGTAGGCACGTTCAATATTGGTACGGGCAAAGAAGCGAACATCAACACTGTTTTTCGTAAACTGAAAAAGATAACAGGATCTTCGCAGGAGGAGAAGCATGGCGCTGCTTGCCAAGGCGAGGTCCGGCGTTCGAGCCTGGACGCGCGTCGAGCCATGAGGTACCTCGACTGGAGACCAAGTGTCCAGCTCGACGAGGGACTCGAAAAGACGGTCGATTGGTTTCGCAAACATGTCATCACGTCATAAGCAGGCGCAAGAAGCCATCGCCGTTTTGAAAAAGGGCGGCGTTGTTGTGTTTCCGACGGAAACCGCGTACGGACTTGCCGCGGACCCCGCGAATAAACGCGCGATGAGGCGCGTGTATCTCATCAAGGGACGCGAAAAAACCAAGAACCTGCCATTCATTGCCGCGGATTTTCGCATGGCCGTGCGGTTTGCCAAGCCAGGCCCTTTGCTTGTGAAGCTTGCGCGTACGCACTGGCCGGGTCCGCTCACGATCGTTGGGAAAAAGGCAGCGGTTCGCGTGTCCTCGCATTCTGTGGCAAGGGCCTTGTCGCGAGCTCTTGGCCGTCCGATCGTGTCAACATCCGCGAACGTCTCGGGGCAGCCGGTCTGTTACTCCGTGCGCGCGGTCAAAAAACAATTTGCCGGGCACACGCATCAGCCAGATTATTATTTCGATGTCGGCGCCTTGCCTCGCCGGAAGCCATCGACCCTTGTGAAGGAAGAGAAGGGAAGACTCATCGTCCTGCGGCAGGGAGGCATCCGCGTATGAACGTCCGCGCCAAAAAGAGTTTCGGTCAGCATTTTTTGAAAGATCGCTCGGTCTTGAAGAAAATGATCGCCGCCGCAGAGCTCGCGGAAGGCGAGACCGTGCTCGAAGTCGGCCCTGGCACGGGCGTGCTCACCGAGGCGTTGCTTGAGGCCGGCGCCACGGTGATCGCGGTCGAGCCCGATCGCGACCTCGTGAAGCTTCTGAAAGAAAAATTCGCTGACCGCATCGAGCTTATCCAAGCCAACATCCTCACGATCCCGAGCTACCAGCTAAAAGCTAAAAGCTTCAAGCTCATCTCCAACATTCCCTACAACATCACCTCCGCACTTTTGGAAAAATTTTTGACCGAAGAGCCTCGCCCATCGCGGATGGTCCTCCTCGTCCAAAAAGAGGTCGCGGACCGCATCGTAGCCGTGCCACCGAAGATGAGCATCCTTTCCGTCGCCTGTCAGCTGTATGCGGACGTGAAAAGAATTGCCGTCATTCCTCCGGGCGCGTTTTCGCCGCGGCCAAAGGTGGACTCTGCCATCGTGAGGTTAGACCTTCGTCCACTGGCACGCTCCGAAATCGAAGCGCGCGAACGCCTCATGAAGCTCGTGAAAGTCGGTTTTCGAGCCCGTCGCAAACAGCTCCATCGGAATATAGCGGATGCGGGCGTTGCCGCCTCGCCAAAGACGAAAGAGACTCTTCAGAAACTCGGCCTTGACCCCAAGGCGCGCGCCGAGGCGCTCACCCAAGAAAATTGGCGCGAACTTGAGGCTAACCTTGCCTAGTTTATCCTCTTACCAAGCTTAAACGTTGTTTGATATACTGTGTGCGAGCTCTATGGATGGTTTGGAATCGAACGAGCCGCGAAAACGTTCGCCCTTCACGCGAGAGCAGAAGGTCGGTTTTGCGTTGGTGTTGTTGATCGGCCTGTTCGGCGTGGTCTTTGGGGTGAAGTCATTCCCGGCAAGTCTGAATCGTCCGTTCGAACTCCAATTCGCGTCCTATACTGGCCCAGAATTTTTAACGCCCTCCCAAGAGGAGTCTCGCGAGGCCGAACGGCAAAAAACAGCGGATACAGACGAGGACGGACTCGTGGATTACGACGAACTCTACGTGTACAAGACGAGTCCGTATCTTGCGGATTCAGACTCGGACGGGTTTGACGACAAAACGGAACTGTACTCCGGCAATGATCCGAATTGCCCGACCGGCAAAGACTGCGGTCGCACGCTCGTCCAGTCCGCGGACGCGGCTTCTTCGAAAATTGACACAACGGGTTTCTTGAGCGGCGTGTTGAACGTGGATCCGAGCAAGTATGAGGGCCTTGAATTGAATTCCGTGGAAGACATCCAGAAGTTTTTTGCCGCGATGGGGGTTGAGGAGGTTCGAGCCATCCTGAAATCACAGGGTGTGTCGCAAGAAACCATTGATCAGATCAGCGACGAGCAAATCATGGAGTTGTTCACCTCTGCCATTGAGCAGGCAAACGCCGCAGGCGCGCTTGAGGACATTGTAAACACGCAGGCCGCGATGGATGCGTTTTCGTCTTTGGAAGAGGAAGCCGCGTCTGACGAGGCAACGGAGGAATAGCTTATGGGACTCTGGCAACCACGCGCAAGACGTTTCATAAGCACAGGCATACTGGTGTGGGGCGTTGTGTTTGCGGTTGCCTCATCGTTTGCGTTGTTCAAAACGCCAGCGGGCGCTAATCATGTCGTCCCCCCCCGCCCCATAACCGCCGCGGAAATTGCCGCGATCTCTGCTCAAGCTACCTGTGGCTCGCTTCCATGTCCGCCTCTCGCGACGGAAAAGGTGCTCGAAAAAACATTCGGCCAGATGATTGGCCCCATGTTGCAGGCGGCCATCGTTGGCATGCTTGTCAACACCGTGCAATTTGTGCTTGATCGTTTGGCCTACGACATGGCTGTGTGGGTGGCAAGCGGTGGGACGGCGCAAGGGACTCTTATTCATCCAGAGCCTGGTGAAAAAGCGTGGCAAAAGTTCGGTTTGGAGGTTGCTGGGGAAGCGATCGGAGCGCTTTCCGAGTCACTGGCCATTGACGATTATCTTCTCGAGGGCGGGTTCAACCTGTGTGCGCCTGCCATACAGTTGCGTTTGGGATTCATGCTTGGGATAAAGTCCGCATTCCAGAAACCAAAGCCCAAATGCGATTGGCAATCCATTACCTCGAATTGGGATGGATTTCTGCAAAAAGCTACCACGTTTAAGTCCCCAAGTGAGTATGCCTTGAATGCCTTAAAAGACGGATTGCGTCCAGGTCAGAATACGCTTTCTTTTTCGGTTGAGACAAATATCAAGGTGCTCTCAAAGGTGATGGAAAAAAAACAAACGCAGTTTGCGGAGTATCTTGCGAAATCAGGCTTTAAGGACGTGAAGGATATTATCACCGGCAGTGTGACGACCCCATCCGTGCTTGTGCAGAAACAGCTCGCGTCCCAACTTGAGGAAACACGAACCAAGGGCAAGGATTTCGCTTTTAACGCAGCGATTGCCAATACGGAGCTGATCATGTCGCTGGTCACGCACACCATGTCCGTTTTCTTCAACACCCTGCTTTCCAGCTGGCTGCAAAAATTGTATACCGGACTTTTTCCCGCCGTCAGTCTTGAAATTGATCCCTTTGGCGGGGAGACAGCGAACGTCGCGGGGCGAGAAGGAGCCGAAGATCGTTTTGCGAGTCTGATTTCAATCACCCCGACCGTGATCGACCAATACAACGCGTTGACCGAGTTTGTGGTGTGTCCGACCCAACCGGCGGTTCGAGGGATCAATAACTGTGTTGCCGACGCCTCGCTTATTGAAGCGACGTTGCGCGCGGAGGGTGGGGGGGCGCCCATGACGGTTGCGCAGGCAATGGAAGACGGGCTCTTGCATGCAGACTGGCCGCTCTACACGCCGGATGACCTGATACGCAACCAGGATTCGTTTTGTTACACCTATGGGTACTGCTACAGCAACCTCGTGAAGCTCCGGAAAGCCCGTGTGCTCTCGATCGGCTGGGAGCTCGCGGCTTCGTCTCCACAAAATTCAAGTTCATCACCGGTTACGCTTCAAGAAGTCGTGGATGGGTTTGATGACTGTAACAGCGACAATAAATTGGACTCTTCTCACCCGTGGTGCCATCTCATTGATCCAAACTGGGTGTTGAAGTATCCGACCACGCAATGTCGCGCGTCGGTCATTAGCGAACAGCTCGTTTCGACCCTCACCGCGGGACGAAACGGCGCCTGCGTTGACACCCCAAGCTGCATTGCCGAATCCGAAGACGGTGTCTGCTCCGGGTACGGATACTGCGTGCGGGAGAAAAACATCTGGAAATTCCGCGGAGACGAATGTCCTGAACAATACGCAAGTTGTTTGTCCTTCACGAACACCGACACCGGCAGCGCGGGCTCCTGGCTTTTCACGACGCTTGACTTCAGCGTATGCGCAAGCGACAACGCGGGGTGTCAGTGGTATCGCACGAACAAGTATCTCGATGACGCCGGCACGTCAGACGACGACAGCGACGACTCATACGAATGGTTGCCGAGCGAGGAGACTTACATCGTGAGCGAGCGTGACAATGACGTCCTCGCCTACAACGGCGCCGGCACCATCACCTCGCGTGCTTCCTATGACAGCAACGACGACGCGACGAACGATTACGACATCTACGCGTTTGAGGACCGCGTCTATTTCAACAACAACGTAGAGGAATGTGCGGAAACCGAGGTCGGTTGCTCCGAGCTTTATAAAGTCACGGACGATTTCACCTTGAACCTCATACGCAACTCGAGCTTCGAGGATGACGAGGAGGACGACGGGACGGCCGACTATTGGGAAACAACCGGCACGAACGGGACGGATTTTGATTATGATGAAGAGGGGTCGAATTCCTTCCACGGCACGGACGGCTACGCGTTTTTGACGAGTACGGGAGAGGTCTCACAGCTCAACATTCCCCTCCAACAGGGTCTTTTCTACACGCTCTCCTTTTACGCGAAAGCTGCAACCTCTGGGGCCGCGGTGTCGGTCGATGCGGACCTCGACCTTGTCGCTTCGGACAATTCGAGCTTTGCCTCGGCGTTGTCCGGGCTTTCGACCAACTGCAGCGTGTCCGGCTCAACCGTGACCTTGAGCGGAACAACAGACACCTCTTCTGACGATTTTGAAAGTTTCGATTGCGCGTTTACGACTCCCATCCTCGACGATACGCGGCTCGGGGTTGTCGCGACCCTCACCTTGAGCGGCTCGGGCGCCTACGTGGATGGCATCCAGCTTGAGGTCGGCGAAAATCCAACGGATTATCACAACGGGTACACGGGGAGCTCGCCCTCCTCGGTTTTCCTTACCGTGGCGCCCGAGTGGCTTGGATGCACGGGAGAGGAAACCGACCCGGACGAGTGCGACGATTACGCGACGATGTGTTCGGCGACCGAAGTGGGATGCAGTCTCTACACGCCAACAGACGGGGACCCTGCGGTGCCCGCGGTCCTCTCCGAGCTCGACGAATGCCCAGAGGAATGCGCGGGGTACGCCGCGTTCAAGCAGGAGGCCACGGATTACGACGAGGAAGAGTTCCCGCTCTACCTCATTGCGGACACCGCGGTTTCTTGCAACGAGGCAAATGTTGGGTGTGACGAATTCACGAACCTCGAAACCGAGGACGTCGAGACCTTTTCGCAACTGCGCGCGTGCGTGACGCCGGACATGGATTCCGGGGCCGTGTTCTTCACCTGGGAGGGGTCGGACGTGAGCGGATATCAACTTGTGTCCTATCAGCTCCTTGTGTCTGATGCCTCTGGCACAAGCGCCATCAACTACACGCAGGATACGGACGGCGACGGCACAGCCGACATCTCCGATAGCGATTATGAAAATGAGATTTTTAGCGACAGCGAACCAGAATCAGCCCCGTGCACCACGTGGGAGGTCACGAGTGAATCTACGCTTGCGTGCAACGACGACCTGACGGCCCTTGCCGCAGACGACGATTGTAATGAACACACGGACATTCTTGAGGAGCCAGACTGCCGCGAATTCTACGATGAGTCTGGAAACATCCACTATCGTCTGTACTCTGACACCATCTCCGTGCACGAAGACTGCACCGCCTTCCGCAAAACGGAATCCACACAAACCGACTGCGAGGCGTCCGGCGGGTACTGGACAACCGCGGGAGAGTGCCGCTACTTCGCCTGGCCAGGGGAATCGGACAGCTGTCCAGCCACGGCCGCGGGGTGCCGCTCCTACACCGGCGGATCCGGCCGAAACGCCAGCACGATCTTTGACGAGACATTTGAGAGTGGAACGTTCAGCACGTTCATGGACGAGGGTTCGACCACGCTTACGATCAGCAACGAATCGGTCGCCACCGACGGCCACTCTCTGCGCCTCGTCACCACGGCCGCGGATTCCGGCATTGCCACCCTCCAGGCGTATTACAACTCCGCGGACCCGACCGACACCTGTGCCACGGAAGACGGCTGCGAGGTGACCGGCATCGGCTCCTACAGCGCTTCCTGCACGGTTTTGGAGGACGAAGAAAGCTGCGGAACGCTCGTTGACGACCTCTCCTCTGGCAAGACCTACCTCTTGAAGTTTTGGGCCAAAGGGTCGGATGGAAGCACGCTCAAAGCCGCACTCATTGAAGAAGCTGGCGCTTCGGGCGCAGCCATTCATGATTTTGTCGAGCCGGAAAACGCGGCCACCGCAACAAGCGATCTTGAGGAAGTTGAGCTCGATGGCGGCTGGCAGCTCTTCGAACTTGGGCCGCTGGACACCTCGCAAGACGGCTACGAAAACTTTGACGAGAACGCGCTTGTCGAGATTCTTGCCGGCAGCGCCTCGACCGTCTATATCGACAACATCGAGCTTGTCGAAGCCGAGGAAAATGTGACACTTCTCAAGGACTCCTGGGTGACGCCTTCGACCTGCGATGAGACGCCAGCCGGAGGCGATTCGCCGCAGTATTATTTGGGCTGCGAAGCATACACAGATCAGGACGACGACACGTTCACTATTTACCAGTTCTCAAGTCTCTGTTCCGAGTCTGCGGTTGGGTGCGACGCTTTCTATGACACAGAAAATTCGTCGTCCGCGTACACGGCGGTGTACAACGCGACCTGCTACAGTGAGGACGACGAGGACGGCGACACGACCTACGCCTACGAGGCGCTCGATGTCGAGGAGGATCCTGTCAGCCGCTCGACCTCCTGCGAGCTCGACGGGGAAGAGGTGTGCACGATTCCGTCAGGGAGCAACCAGTGTCAGTTTGATTTCGACGGCGCCTTGCCTGTGCCGCTTCCCGAACACATTGTGCTTGGACCCGAGACCGTTATTGTGCCAGCCGACGAACAGCTCTACCTCATCAACGACGGGAACGCGACCTGTACCGAGGCGAGTGTGGGATGCACCGAGGTCGGGCTCCCAACGTACACGTCAGATCGAACCGCGGTTGAGAGCTTCGCGTCCGCGTACCTCCTGAACCTTCCGGACTCCTACGACAACATCCTCTGCTCAAACGAGGCGCTCTTTTGCGCGGAGTGGTCCTCGACACAGGACGGAAATTTTTACTTCAAGGATCCAGATGAGCAGGCCTGCGAATACAAAACCGGCGTGCAACTTGGCACGGCCACGTATACGGGCTGGTTTAGGACCGGCACAACCGAGTTTTGCTATGGCACAGGCACCTGCTCCGATGATGATGCGATTTCGTGCGACACGGATGCGGATTGCATTTTGGAGGACGCCGGGGAGTGTGACATTGACACCGGGAGCTACCTGCGGGGCGGGGACTTCTCGGGCATCTGGTACAACGGCGACGACGACTACGCCGGCTTTGGTGGGGAATGCGGAAGTCAATATGACCTCTGCACAGAATTGATTGATCATGCGGACACGGGCGAGGGAGAGGATTTTGACGGGGTGTCGTACTTTTTTCTTGACAACGAAGCGCTTGATGAGGAGAACCTTGCGTCGTCGCAGCGCTGCAATGGGCAGGTGAGTTTGGATAAGGGGTGTGTGTTATTTGAAGACGTCGTGGATTCCTCTCTGACCTATGCGGCCTCGCCGAGTTATCTCGTGTCTCTGCATGCGGATCTGTTCTTCGGGGACAATCCCTCTGCGCTTGTTGATCCGATCGATTGCCAGGATACGGATGACGGGGCGTATACGCTCACAACCGGTGACACGGTGAACGTGTGTGAACAGCGCTGTACGTATGAGTTCGACGGAGAGCCGCAAGGGGATGCTGTGGATAAAACGAGTGAAACCGGAAGCAACGGCGACCCGCTGTGGTACGGCCGCGCGTGTTTGTCCGCAGGTGATTGTCCAATCTTGACTGATGGGACGAGCAATGAAATTGAACCGACCTGCGAGACCGTAGGGAGCTCGTATGCCTTCGAAAACGACACGAACCGCGTCTTGAAGGTTTACCGCGACCGTGCGTGCGCCCAGTGGTTGGCGTGCGAACAAACCGGGAATCGTTCATGGGATGAAACCTCTGGGACATGGAGAGCGGCGTGCGAGCAAGTGAAATTGTGCGACGCGTTCGTTTCAGCAAGCAGTGACAGTACGTATTGCGACAATTGGGTGGAAGCAGACCCGATCGTTCTTGACCCGGATCAATATTCCGCGCGCGACGTCTCGTGGTACGGGCTTGAATATTCCGGCTACGCGATCCCGAATCAATTGCCGATTCAATTTTACGAGCAGGTGGACGCGAATCCATCTAGTTGGTGCGTGAGTGAGTCGACTGGGGAGCCGTATGCATCCTCTGGGGAGTATCAGTCTTGCGATACGGACGATGACTGCATCATAGGCACGTGTGAGGAAGCAGACGAGGATGATTATCGTTTAGCCTATGTTGCCGGAACCTGCGAGGAAGAAACCGGCGAAACCTGCACGGTTGGGTTTTGCGAGGACTCTGGTGACGCCTGTGGAGGCGACGATGACTGCGAGTATCTGGAGGCATGCATTGTCGGGTATTGCGAAGATGATTCCGGGCAGGAGTGCACGGACGATAGTGGCTGTGACAGCCTTGACACCCCAAGCGATAATTACAGTTGTGAGGAGGGAGTGTGTGTGCTGACACAGGTGGATGGAACCCGTTTGGGCTGCGTGGAGGCGGGGGATTGCTATGCCGATTATTCGTATAACGCTGAATGCGTGCCAGGCGCGCTTGCGAAAACCGGCGCCTGTTACAACCAGCTGTGCTTGGTGGCGATCGACGGCACGGTCTTTGAGAAGGAGGACGCAGAGGTGCAAGAGTGTCGAGGCTACCCGGAGTCTGATTCGCCGTTTTCAGTCGAAGTCGTTGAGTCGTGGATTGATCCTGATGAAATGTTTGATGGCGTCAAAGAGGAGGAAGATTTGATAACCACAGACGATGTGAACACCGACGACCTCTTAGACGTTCTTCCGTACAACTATACGGCCGTGTTGCCAGAGATGAATACCTGTAGCCCGTATAAGGACAGCAATGGAGATGTTGTCTTGGATGATTCGTGCGTGTGTTCTTATGACAAGGCTGAATTCGGGACAAGCCTCTTCCGTTATTATGCTTATGGCACGCCCTCGGACAACATCCTTTCTGGTATTTGTCAGGGTGGAGATACGCCTGGGAAGGACTGTAAGAGCGATGCGGAGTGTGGCGATGTGACCTCTGGCACTTCCTGTGAGACATTGACGCGCAAAGACAGCCTGATTGGGCTGTGGGGGTACTGCATTGAACGCGACACCTCGATTTATCTCAATGGCGGCAACGATGACGAAGACCGCGCGTGCCTGACCTGGCTGCCGGTAGACCAGCTTGAGGGCTCCACGGACATCTACGCTAAATACACTTCGGCGGGCTATCCGCTTAAGGATACGTATTTCTGCTCGCAAACCGGGTACTACGCGGACATCTACGGGGTTGGAGTGATTTTTAAGAGTGACGGGACGACGAACGAAGACAAGGGTCTAACCACGTTCTGTGCGACGGACTCATCCGGAGACGCGTGTAACAATGATGATTCTGGTGAATACTACAACAATTGTGCAAGTAATGTTGCTTGTCCAGTTGGCTTTGTGGCCGCGATTGGAATGTGTGACTCGGATGCACCGGAAGGAGACGAAGGCGAAATATGCGAGGATCAAGGCGGACTATTCGGTTGGGCTGGAGATGACTGTCCGTATTTCTGCATTCCTGAAAATAGCGTGCATGGGGAGGGGAGTGATTTTGGAGAGTCTTGTGAGGATGGTTTGTTAAATGACTCAACTACCAGCGGCACGAATAATGGAACAACGTGGTATAAGGTTGGGGACATTGACGGGGATAATGACCACATTATTGGTGAGGAATACGCGGACTGCGTCGTGCGCGGGGTGCCGCTTGTGAACAATACGTTTGATTCGCCCTATGATCAGGTCACGGAGGCCGTTACCTGGCAAAGTTGTTCCCAAAACGGGAGCATTGCATGCGATGGGACCGATAATGATGGTAATGGGTACGACGACAAGTGTGCGGCGGCAGGGTGGACTCAATCTACGTGCGATACTATATCAATGACGACAGTGGACTGGTTGGACGAGGGATACGTGGCGTACTACGACGACGACGGTACTTATAAGGAGTCCGTTCTGGCTGAGAATGTCGGGTTTTATTACACAGGCACGGATATTGACGACGATGGCCTTTCCGATGTGGATCCGACGTCGGATCGTTCGATCGGCAATGTGTATCTCGGATGCATGCAAATTGTGCAGGTGGCGCGTTCGGACGATATGGAAGAACCCAACCGCGCCTGGACCAACCGGGTGTGGAGCGACTCGGGTTACGAAACGGAAAGTAACATCACAGACAATGGGTATCAGTTCGCCTACACCTATAGCGATGCGAACATTCCGGAATTGTTCGGGGCCGCGCAATTTGACCAGTATTTCGACGAGATCACGCCGCCAGATGTTGATGTTGAAGATTATTGGGTGAACCAGGAATTGTCCGCTGCCGGCTTGCCGTCATTCCCGCTTCCTGTCCTTGCGTGTGACGATGACGCGCCAGCAAACATGACGATCGGACTCGGCGCCCGAGCACCAGATGCATGCACGGATACGTGGGAGTATCCACTTACTGCCAGCTATTATTCCGGCTATGACAGCGGTTATTCCAGTATCCTGATTGACGGAGATAAGTCGTATAGCCTCGCGGCTACGTACGAATTGATTCCCAATGACTCTGACGATTATTCTGATGAAATTGATGCGTTTTCCGGAGAGGTGGATTATGCGGATTACGATCAGTTGGGCAGCAGCACGAACGCAAACCCGACGTCCATTGTGGATGGGATCGCTCAACTGTTTGGCAAAATTTATAATGTGTGGATGTACCAGTGGCCGGAGGAAGACGATCCCGGTGAAGGCAGCGGCGGCTTCTATAGCCGTGACAATGTCGCTCTGGCGGATCTGTTCGATGATTCCGTCTATAACGATGGACAATACGATCTTACCAATGAGGGCGACCTTTATGGGAGCGGATACAATAGCGGGAAGGACCTGTCCGCACCGGTCATTGCGTCGCTTGGGGAGTGTGATGGCGAGGATTGCCTTGAGGGATCCGAGGATGCATTTAGTGTGAACGAGGTTGATAGCGGGATCGTGGAGGGGGACGGTGGCAGCAAGCACGTGGTCGTTCGTTTCTTCGCCTGGGCCAATCCGAACCAGATGCCGATCAAGAACGTGATCGTGGATTGGGGCGACGGCGAGGCAAAGGCGCAATACGCGGATTACGCCTGGCCGCCCACAAGCCAGTCCGGAAGTGGCACAGAGGATAACTTCTATCGCAACCTGCGCGGGTTTGAAGCCGAGGACGATCCGGTTTGCAATGACCCAGATGACGGGATTGACCATTTTGGCTTGAGCTCGGATGCCTGTGACACGGGATACTACCAGTTTGAGAATGATTATCAGTGTTCGGAGGGAATGGTGGGAGATGATGGGACGTTGCCGTCGTGCGTGGTGGATGATGATGGGAGGTTGATCACATCGCCGTGCACGGGTGGGGATCTTGGAAGCTATGGGGACGTCTGTATTTTCCAGCCGAGGGTGTTTGTGAAGGACAACTGGGGGTGGTGCACCGGGGTGTGCGACGGGGGAGCTGACGGGACGGAGGGGTGTTATGACGGGAGCGTGAGTTTCGACAACGACAGTGGTCTAGATATCAACGAGTGTGACTTTGATAATTGTCCTGAAGAGGACGTGACCGGCACAGCCTCGGTTAATTATTGTGGCAGTTTATCAGCAAATCCTTGGATCAACTTCGATGGTTACGTCATTGTCGAACCGTAAGGCTGCAATGGCTTCAAAAGAAGATCCTTCGACTCCGTCCTTCGACCCTTCGATAAACTCAGGGCTCAGGACTTCGCTCAGGATGACTAAAACTCCCAGGTGTGACTCACACCGTGGGAGTTTTAGTCAAATGAAAACCGGCGCGGATCACGAGGGATCCGGCCGGGAAGGGGAAGGAGTGCGAACGGTGCGTCCGCTACTCCTCGTAGGCCTCGATGAGGACGTACTGATACTCGCTTCCGAGCTCACCGTCGGGATTGTATTTGGCGAGGTAGGCCTCGTTGCCGTTGGCCCGCCCTTCCTGGTACGTGCCGGACTCCTCGCAGGTGCCCGAGAAGTTGGCCTCGGAGAACATGACCGCGCACGCGAATGCTTCCCCGTCGATCACGCGTTCATCGTTGCCGTCGCCATCGAGGTCGGACTCGTCGACATCGATTTCGTGGTCATCGCCCCACTGGTCGCGGTACAGGCCCGAGGCCTTGAAGCTCCAGTCGCCGGGCTCG
>CAYJVP010000003.1:0-24133 GCA_964373615.1 uncultured Gammaproteobacteria bacterium
CGAACCCCCTGGACGATCCACTTGATCGGCTTCTGCACGATCGGGACGAACAGGGAGGCTGCGAAGAGCCACAGGAAGCCGTTGAGCCAGAGCTCGCTGTCGCCCTGCCACCAGCCGGCGAAGTACTGCCCGAGCGAGACGAGAACCGCCGCACCCCACAGGGTGAAGAAGAACAGGCCGATGAGCCCCACGCGTCCCAGGCTGTTGAAGGCAGCCCAGAGCCCGGAGAAGTCCCGCCGATCGATGGCTCGCACCATCCGCCGGAACATGTTCTCGATCCGACTCGCGGCAGATGGCCGACGGCCGGCCGCGGCGAGGAGCGCCTCGACCGACGTCTCCGTCGGGTTGTTCTGCGCGTCGAAGCCTTCGCCGAGGGCGGTTCGCACCGCCTCGATGTCGGCGCTCGCGAGGTCGCTGACGATCGAGTCGTCGGTCGCGTCCTCGGTCCGACGGATCCATATGAGGACCCGCAGAAGCCGGACGCGCTGCTCGGGCTGGAGCTTACCGAACAGGGTCGTGGCCGGAGCCGCGGCCGTGGTCGGAAGCGAGCCTCCTTCGAAGCACGCGCCGCAGAGGCCGAGGCGCATCTGACCGGCTGCCTCGAGCGTCGGGAAGTCCTCGGGGTACGCAGCCCCCGGGATCACCTGCTGCGGCTGCCCGCGCCCGCCGCCCTGCTGGCGGTCCGGGTTCAGGGCGCGGTGGGCGCGCCTGTCGTGGGCCACGAGCTGGCAGCTCGTACCCGTCGGGTTCCCGGCCGCGTCGTAGGTGGCGCGGTGGGCGAGACCCGGCAGGTTCGACGTGTGGAAGAACCTGTCCATGTGCCGCGGCTGTCCGGGCACCTGAACCGTGCTGATGTTGGCGTTGATGCCATTCAACACGGCGCGACGCGCTTCGGCGTCCGCGAGCCCACGTCCAAGCCCGGGAAGAGTCGCGAGGATGGCCGACAGGACCGAGCGGAGCAGCGGGTTCGTCACCCGCGCCAAGAGCACCTGGGTGGCGCCCTCGACTCCGGCGGTCAGGAGGTGCCACACCTCGTCGGGCACCCGCCGGACGAAGTCCAGGAGCTGCGGCAGCGACTCGATCGCACGCTGACTCGCGCCAGCGCTTACGCGCTCGATCGCCTCATTGATGTAGTTGCCGACGCCCTTGCTCAGGGCCTGTTGAATGATCGGATCCATCTGCCCTACCTCCGTGCGCGGGATGCGCGCACACTAGTTGTGGAGAACGATGTCCTCCCCTGTCTCTCAAAGCCCGCAAAGGCCTCAAAAAACAGAGGAAGGACGGCTAATCCTCTCGCACGCAAAGCGCACGGAAGACCGAGTTTTATATCACAATTTATCAAAAAAGTCAAGCGTCACTGACACAGCGCTTGGCTCAATCAAGCCAAAAATCGACGATTGTCAGACCCCTCCAAACACCTCCTGCGAATCAATCGCTCTGGTTATCGGCGCCCGATCGCTGTTTCTGCCAAGAATCGTCGCCCCGACCGCCTTCCCACTATTCAAAAACACCTGCGTCACCCCTCCCGCTTCCGCACTCCCGAAAACCCTCACCTCGTCCGCATGCTCCCGGTCCGCTTCTCCAACAAAAATGACCTCAAGCCCAAGGACGTTTGTGGCATACGAGGACACCAGTCGAAACGCCGCGCGTTCAGCCATCATGTTCTTCGCCGCAACTCTTCCGTGCATCATCGCATTCAACCAATTGCCAACCACGCGATGGTGGCCAACCACCACATCGAAAAATTCCGCTCCGTCGCCTGCGGCGTAGACGTCAGGAACGTTTGTCTCAAGAAACTCATTTGTGCAAATTCCCCGTCGCACCTCAACCCCTGCGTCAGAAACCCACGAAAGTTCCGAAATGATCCCAATGCCCACCCCCAAAACCCCGCAGGCATGCCTCCCTTTGTTCGTGCGGAAACCAGTGAGCCTCTCTTCCCCTTCCAAAGCTTCAAACGTCGTTTCGGGAATAATCTCGACGTCGTGCGCGCGCAGATGGTTATTCAAAAGCGTTTGCGACTCTTGACCGAGCGTGCGGGCCCACAAAGACGTCCCCCGAAGCGCAAGGATCGTTGGCAGCTTTCGATCCGCAAAAATGTTGAGGTACTCGCAGGCAATGAACCCCCCTCCATACACGGCCGCGCCTGTTTCACATACCGACCGATCGGACGTTAAGTGAAGCAAATGGTCGGCGTCGTCGAGCGTGCGGAAATACGAAACCCCGCGACGGTCTTCGGGGAGCAAGTTCACTTCCCCGCCGGTGGCAATGAGAAGTTTGTCATAGGGCAGCTCGCGACCGTCTGAAAGAAGCACGAACTTGTTACGCGCGTCTAGTTTTTCGGCGTGCACTCCTGGGAGCCACTCGACGTGTTGGCGCTCATACCAATCTGGGGGCTTCAAAAACACCCGCTCGCGCGGGATCTTGCCTTTGACGTAGTGCGGCAGAAGAACGCGCGAGTAGATCGGGTGTTGTTCCTCGCAGACGACGGTGATTTCCGCGTTGGCATCGAGCTTGCGAAGTTCCTCCGCGCACGTTGTTCCCGCAATCCCGCCGCCAGCGATCACGTAGCGCATATCAGACCTCGGGAAACAATTGCGTACCTGATTCGTCGTAAATAAAAATGGCAAGGGTCGGACAGGATTGCGCCGCAAGAATCATGTTCTCTTTTTCCGCCTCGCTCACTTCGATTTCGCGCTCGTACGTC
Organism: uncultured Gammaproteobacteria bacterium; assembly: GCA_964373615.1. GTDB lineage: Bacteria > Patescibacteriota > Patescibacteriia > UBA9934 > GWF2-40-263 > CAYJVP01. The sequence goes on from CAYJVP010000003.1 coordinate 2,705, forward strand.
CGGCCGGCAGGCTCCGTACCATGATCCAACACCACGGCCTTATTTTCATCGTTGAGCTGAAAGGTCTCGGGCGCAATCGTGACACAGGAAGCCGCGCCAATGCATAAATCTGGATCCACTTTGATTTTGAGTTTTGGCATAACGGCACGTATTCTAGCCAAAATACTTCTCTCTGTAAAACCGAATGAGCTCTTCGACCGCCGGCAGCACGCCTGGGTTGCCGATGCCAACCTTGGTCTTAGCCTGAACCGCCTCAAGCGTTGATGCGCCTTCAAGCACGGCCTCCTCGATGTCATGGTCCGTCACCTTGGCGATCGGGTCGATGATCCTCGATGCCTCCGCTACGACTTTGTCGAATTGAGTGGTCCGGCGATAGAAATCGTTGATGGCATCGCGCAACGCCTTGTCGCACAACACCGAGCAGTGAAACTTCCGCGCGGGAAGACCACCGAGGCGATCCATGATGTCTTGCGGACGCAGTTTCCTTGCAGCCTCAAGCGTCATGCCGCCATTTTCGGTCACCATGACGGACGCCATCGAGGTTGAGGCAATGGCGGATCCGCACCCGAATGTCTTCCAGCGAAACTCAAAGATCCGTTCCGTTGAAGGGTCCACGTTCATCCACACGCGAAGCTCATCGCCGCAGGCGGGAGAGCCGACCTTGCCAATGGCGTTGAACGCGTCCGCTTCTGGATCCCCATCGATAAAATTGCGCGGATGGAAAAAATGGTCCTTGACGATGTCCGAGTAGAACCAGGACTTCGCGCCGTCTTTGGTTGTCACGTCGCCGGAGCTCCCGGCAACCGGATCTTGTGTGTAGCTCATACGGGTTGAAAATATTTTTCGTCCACGCAGACGGGACTGATCGAGCGAAGTTTCGAAACAAGCGGCGGGAGAACGTGAAGGACGTAGTCAACATCTTCCTGTGTGGTTGAACGGCCAAGCGTAAATCGCATGGAACCATGCGCGACTTCGTAGGGCAGACCGAGCGCCAAAATCACATGCGAAGGATCCAACGACGCGCTCGTACACGCCGAACCCGTCGAAGCGTACACGCCCTGTGCATCAAGGTACAGAAGCAGCGCTTCGCCCTCGAGATCCATGATGGACACGTTCACGTTGTTCGGCAGCCGCCGCGTCTTGTGGCCGTTCAGCCGCGTCTTCGGAATGCGGAGAATCCCTTCGATGAGTCTGTCGCGCAGCGGAATGAGTCGAGCCGTTTCATCTTCACGTCCAGCTTGCGCGATCTCAAACGCCTTGGCAAGCCCGATGATGCCAGCGACGTTCTCGGTACCTGGCCGGATCCCTCGCTCTTGCGCTCCCCCAAACTGCAAGGGTTGAAGTTTGAGACCACGCTTTGCATACAAAACGCCCGCCCCCTTTGGGCCATAAATCTTTGAGCTATTCAGTGTCAGCAGATCAACATGAAGTTTCTGCACATTGAGGTCAAGTACGCCAGAAGCCTGACACGCGTCCGTGTGAAAAACCGGGAACGCACTCGCTCCACGTTTTTTTTGGATCATGTTGCCAATCTCGGCGATTGGCTCGAGGGTGCCAATCTCGTTGTTGGCAGCCATCACAGAGACAAGAATCGTATCCGGACGTATCGCCGCCTCAATCGCCTCAGGGTCAACAAGCCCATCGCGGTCAACCGACACGTACGTCACCTCAAACCCTTCTTTTTTCTCAAGATGCATGATGGACTCAAGCACGGCTTGGTGCTCGATCATGGTCGTAATGAGATGCTTGCCCTTTTCTTTGTTCGCACGGGCACACCCAAGAATGGCAAGATTGTCCGACTCTGTGCCGCCAGAGGTGAAGAGAATCTCGTCGGCTCGCGCGCCAAGGAGTTTCCCGATTCTCTCGCGCGCAAGATCGACCGCATCCTTTGCCTGCTTGCCGATCGAATGAAAACTCGACGGGTTCCCGCAGGCGTGTCCGAGGTATGGCAACATGGCCTCGCACACACGAGGGTCAAGGGCGGTCGTCGCGGCGTGATCAAGATAAACGTGGCGCATACGTTGCCTCACTCTACCAAAAGAAAACGGAGGCTTCAAGTGGCGCCTACCCCTCGCCATGTCTAAAAAATCTTCAGGGACCTCTGCAAAGGCGCGTCTCCCGCCCGGCAGCTGCTAGGCAGGCCAGGCCGGCCGAGCCCCGCCAGAATGACTCTGTCGGGCTGGCGGTCGGGCAGGCCAGGCAGCTGCTAGGCAGGCCAGGCAGCTGCCTGGCGGGCAGCCGAGCCAGAGCCTGTCCGGCGCGAAATGGACTTTCGCAGAGATCCCTATTGGGTATAGCCATTTCTCTTGAACAAAAAGTTGCAACTAAGTTGCCACCGTCTAAGCGGGCTCGCCTCGCGGGCGAAGCGGGCCTCCCGCGGTAGCGGGTCGCCTCCGGCGACCGGCGACCAGCGGAAACGAAAATCCATCAGTTTTTCAGAGGTCCCTTCACCCCAACCCACCAACAGAAAAAAATGTCGACGCGATCCGACCAATCGCGTAACCAACCCCGGCTGCAAGAAGCGAAACCGCGACCATTTCGACTCCGCTTCGCCACGGCGTGCGACGGGTCAGGTGCCCAATCCACACCCCCGTTGCGTACAAAGCGCCAGTTGTGAGAAGCACCGACGGAATAAACGCGGATGTCACGGACAAAAAGAAGTACGGAAAAAGCGGAAACAATCCGCCGATAAGATAAAAAACGCCCATAACAACCGCGCTGCGCATGGGAAGGATCGGGATGTGGTCGCCGCGATGTGTGCGACGATGATTGAGTCGCGACTCAACTCCGGCTGCGGATTTTGAGGAGAGGTAACTGCCGGCTGACATCGAAACAGCCTCAACGGCAATGAGCACGAGCCCGGAGAGGATCACCACATAGGCGTTTTGCGTACCAACCGCAATGCCCGTCACGGCGCCAAGCGTCGAGACAAGGCTATCCTCGAGACCGAAAACAATCTCGCGAATGGAGAAGGACGCCGCGCGATTCAACGAATGATGATCCATACAACAATAGTGTACCTCGCGCTGGACGCTCTCGACCAGGGGACGATATACTAACAGGCGTATGCAGATCCCACTCCGTCTTCACCCATTTCCTGTCCCCACACTCATCGTTGTCACGGACAATGTGCACGCAAAAATTTTTCGCGCGGAAGATCGCGCGCTGAACCTTGTTCATACGATCTCGACGAAACTCGAACCCGTGGAGCAAGAACGCGTGGCGATTCGAACGGGCAGTGGCGACATGCGCTCGGGAGAACAGCATGAGCACAACATCGAATGGGCGCGAGAACAACTCTACGCCGAGCTTTCCCTCGACCTCATGCGCCGTTTGCAGAATCGTGAGTTTGAAGCGCTCGCTTTGTGTGCCTCTGCAGAAAACATGAACGAGCTCAAAGAGTCCCTGCACATGGATCTTGTAAAACGCGCCCATGCGTTTGTTGAACGCAATCTTGCAAACGATGATCCGATCGACATCGTGGCGCATGTGCAGGAAGAGGAATGAATCTGGACGGTCGAGAACAATCTTGCTATCGTTCGGCTTATGGCCACGTGGCGAAGTTGGTTAACGCGACGGTCTGCAAAACCGTTATTCATGGGTTCGATCCCCATCGTGGCCTCCACAAAAATGCCGACCAGTCGTGGTTGGCATTTTTGTTTTTGCTGATGGGGATCGAACGGAGGAGGTTGGGGGGACGCCTGGTCCCCCACTTATGTTGGGGGAGGCTCACGGAGATACTCACGAAACCTCTAAAAACAAATACGACGATTTTGACGCGATCGCGTCAAAATCGTTCATTTGGCTTTTTGAAGATTTACCGATCAGGATCTCTGAAAAACTGATGGATGTTCGTTTCCGCCCACGCTGCGAATTTTGGTCAGGTCGGGATCTGGGAATCATCATCCGCCCAATTCCAGTATCCAGACCCCCGTCCATACCCCGTCCACCTTAAAATTGCAACTTCCACCATCCTGCGCGAATGATGCGATACGCGCCGTCGCCTCCCTCACCCAAATCGACCTCGTCTTCTTCCACGATAAAATCATGCGCAACGAACAAACGATCTCCCCACAGAGCCATGTGCGCGTTGCGCCCACCAACGAGCGGCTCCCCATCATTTGGTCGCACACTGTAATCAGCCGCAAAAATCGTTCCAACGACTTTTTCGATCCCCTTCAAAGCCATCACGAACACCTTTCCAGCATCCGTGGCATAGCCTGTGGTTTCTCCTTCTCGCTGCGGGAGTCTCTGAATCTGCTGATAGGGGATAAGAAACACCTGATCCTCAAGCTCAAGCACGCGAGAAGGATGAAAATCATGTGGCGTTCCATTGATGGTCAGCTGTACGATTCTCAAGAGCTCCCATTGATCATCATAGGAAAGCAAATAAAGTTCATCGCCTCTGCCTGATCCAGCATTGGTGATAGGATTCTTGCCGTTTGAGAAAACATAAAACCCACCGTTCGTAAGTGGGTGTAGCCCCATGTGCGTATCGAGCGTTAACTGTTTTGCGTCCAGCTCTTGGGCGCGGACAAGCTGCAAATTCACATCCAGCTCACGCAAAATAGGAACCGTCCGATCAAGAACACTCGCTCCCTCACCTGGCACAAGGGTTGTTAAAAGATAATACCCCACAAGTTCTTCTTGAGATGTTTCTGTCTCTTCCACTCCTTGCTCTACGCCCTCTACGGCTTCTACGGCCTGCTCTGCCGCATACTTCCCCACCAACATCACACCCACTCCCGTCTCCGAGGGAGCCAACCATTCAAGGAAGACGGCCTCTCCAATCATCTGCCACTCAAGGTCAAAAGAAGCGAGCAGAAGGCGTGGCACACTTTCTTCAAGAACAGTGGCGGCAATGGTATATCCGGTCGCCGTCACAACAATGCTCGCATCAATGAAATCATACGTCGTGACCACGGCGTGTTCTTCAAAGGATTCCATCGTGTGGAAATCATGAATGAGAACGGTTTGGAACAGCGCGCGTCGCCCATCCTCCGCAAGATGCGTCTGGTACAGCTCAAGCACATCTTCTTTTGCAATCAATTCCACAACCGTGCCTTCTGTATCCTCTGTGCGAAGAATATCGTAATTATCAGAGGTCGAAACTGCCCTCACATCTGTAAACTCACTCACCACGACACGCTCCTCTGGAATATAACGATACTCAAGCGCTTCTCCGTCAATGGAGGTATACGTGACTGACTCGTATGGAAAGTAGGCTTCCTTAATGTAAAAACCAACCAGAACGGTCGCAGAAAAAAACCCAAAAAAAACTACCATCCCTCGAAAAATCAGCTGGCGCGTGGTGAGAGGATCGGGTGGAGCAATTTTATTCAAAAGTTGTGCGATTTCTCTCCAGCGAATTTCAACTTGCAAACAATCAAATTCAAGCATTTTGCCGCTCCGGCAATCCTCCCGCAGTTGTTCCATGAGCGCCATCTCAGACTTGATGGCTCTACGCAAAATACGACGTTTTCGACCGAACATAGTGGAAACAGTATAACACAAAACGACCCCGCGAAAGCAGGGTCGTTTCTTTCTTCTATCAACTCTTAGTACACAGGCACCACGATGTATTGAAGTTCTGCTGTGTAAGATCCAGCTGGTTGCAAAGCAGAAGTTTCTGTATCGAATTCCACCACACAGGTGTCACCTGTTGTGGCAGCGGTATTCTTACAAGCTAGCCCTGTGGTGACTGGGGCTGCGCTCGAGGCAGGACCAGTTGGAACACCGGCAAAGTTATCAGCATTCGAGAACACATCGGTGTCATTTGATGTGTATCCAAAGTGTCCATGGGTGTTCTCATTTTGAGCGCTCACGGCTGGTGCGGTCCAAGCAGTTGCCGCAGCATCGTCAATGCGCGTTCCATCCTTGAACTGGTCAATGTCATCAGAACCAGCGGTCAAATTGCCATTCTGTACCACAAACAAGCTGTAACCACTGGGAGCATTGGTGGCAATCGTGAGAGTTTGACAGGTTTGATGACGTACAAGAGGCTCAACCGTGCCAAACGGGATCGTCGTTGCCGTTGACGCCGCGCCAGTATTGTTGGTGCGTGGACCTGTTCCAACACAGTTACCTGCACTAGCCACTCCAGCAATACTAAACGTGAGGACGGTATTGACCGTTGCGCTCACGCTTTGAGCGTCTTGAATGGCCACCCGCGAAGAACCCGTGTCCTGCACAGTACCCGCACCGTTTTGCGTCTCAACAGACACATCGTAAATATCTGCTGTGCCGGCTGCGGCTGATTTGGCAGGATTGGTAATTTTGTCGTTAATAACATCCACGGTCACGGCTGTACCAGCGGCCAGAGTCGCTGCGGACGTCACGTTGGTAAGGTCGATATCAATGGTGATCGTATCGGCGGCGGCAGATCCACCAGAGCTACTTTCCGTAACACCATCAGCGGTCACAATAGCGCCACCTGTTGGCAATCCTCCGATCGTAATATCAGCATTCACAAGACCGGCGGCAATAGCAAATGGATCCGGACTTGCAAATGGGAATCGCAGAACAAATTTTGCGTCAATGTCGTTATCCGTGGTGTTACCAGTAATCGCCGTGGCGGTCGTGAAAGCAAACCGCCAGTTACCAGCCGTCGATGGTTTAGAGTCGCCCAGAGTAATACTGTAAGCCGTAAGCTCTGCCGCACTCGCCGGCGGAATAGAACCGAGCAGGGAGAGAACGAGGCTCAATCCTACAAGCACATAGAGCACTTTTCGGCTCATGCGAAATGCTTGGATTGCAATGTGTCGCATAGAAATCTTATTAGTTAAGAAGAATTATGGCCTCCTTGCCTCCACTTATTTAACCGTACCCTTCTTTCGACCGACCAAAAGGGCAAGGGCTAACAATACAGCAAGGACTCCCAGTCCACCAGCCACAAGCGATATGAGAGAGGAATCCCCAATCACCGCAAAGCTGATAGCCGGCGCACTCAACACTTCACCTGAACCATAGCTCACGATTGCCACGGCACTGTAAGCTCCTGGCAAGAGAGCCTTATCAGAAGTCACCGTGAAAGCACGAGTACTATTTGGCAACACGACTGAACCAGCCGCATTCAAAGCAACCTCATCTACTTTTACACCCTTGCGGTACACTTCCACAACCCCTGTTGGAGAAACGTGTGTGTTTCCGCTATTGCTCACGCGAATGGTGAACTCGACATCTTCGCCTGCATTCAAGCGAGAACGAGGCGTTGAGAATTCGGCAATCGAGGCGCTCTCAACAACATTTCCCGAAATGTTCACAAGAAAATTCGCACCAATGGCCGTTGTGACGGCGGCGCCAGATCCTGAAACGTTATCTGCGGCTGCTGTATAGGCGAACACGCTCGCATAGTGCCCACCAGCACTTGCATTGCGTGGAACGTCGATGGTGACGGTCACATTCTGTGATGCTCCTCCAGCAAGGTCGAAAGAACCTGGAGCAAGTGTCATCCAGTCTGCCAAACCACCTGTCCCTTTAGGCAGATAAGAAGCGCCGCCCTCTTCACCGCTGGCAACAAAATTATTTGCGGTAAGAGTAATAGAAGCCGATGCAGAACCTTCGTTCGTGATCGTGAGCGAACGGGTAACTTGTTCGCCTCCGGACAGAGTTAATTCTGTGTTAGGTGGCGCCACAGAAAGACCTGCTTGCCCAGTTTGTTGGGCGCTCGCGGGAACCGCGAAGGATGCCATGATGAGTGAAAACATCACGGCACACACGGCTAAGAGCCATCCGCTCTCTCGTGCTTTTATCATATAGGGTGCTTAAAACTAATGAATTATTTCCTCCTTTACCCCCGCAACAAAAATTACGAGAGTAGGAATGATTGTGGATATCATATCAAAAAAATGCAACGTTTTCAATGGGTAGGCGATAGGGGGTGTGGACAACTGGTTTAATCGCGATCAAAAAACCTCTGGACAAGCCAACGTTTGAATGAAACATAACGGATGTAAAACGCATTCAAGAATCTCTGAAATCGATCCGGATCTCTTGAAAATGTTTCAGTTTCAGCTCCAATGACGACCTTTCTGATGAGGGGAATGGACACGGGGCTTACGATTGAAACAGAAAACGAGGTTTCAGATAATTGGTCTGCGTCATCTGTTGGAGTAAACGAGAGATTGAGTGTGCTGGACTCTTCCGAACCAACATCTTCAAGACGCCACTCAACAAACTGACCTAAGGCTGACCCGTGCGTGGTGATGGTGCCCTTTTGCTGAGTGCCTCCATGGTAGGTAAGCGCGTTAGGATAGAGCACAAAGACAGAAACACGCTCTGCACTCAGTCCGCCAGAATTCACGAGGGTGACGCCGATCTGATACTCGCCTTCACGTTCTTGAACCAAAATATGTGAGGTTGAAAAGTCAGCCTTGGCCACGACCGCACTCACTCCTGCGGTTTCTGTGGCGGAGAAAAGCGGTGGTGGCAACAGGAGAAAAAAACTGATGAAGATGATAGCAAAACGTCGCGTCATAATGGGGAACGTCATAAGGGGAAAGAGATCTTGATGAACTCAATAAAAAGGAATCGCAATGAACATCAAATCATTCAAGACAAAATTTCCTGAATCTTGGAGCGCGGCTACCTCTATGCGGAACACCACGTCCGTTGTCTCGCTTGTCACAGGAATCGAAGAATAGGCGACCTCATAGAGACCAAACGCCGTACTTTCCACCTTGCTCCAGGTGTTATCGGCAAGGAATCGATTGGCGGCTCCATTGACCGTGGAGAGAGAGTCGTCCCCCGCATGGTAGCCAAAAGCGCCGTTTTCACTTCCCTGCGCGGACACGATAAACCCCCAAGGCGCAGGACTCGCATTTGTGCCGTTCATCGGGGCAACGGTGTCCGCGCCTGAGGCTAAAACGGGAGCGCGACTGCGCATCAACATCCGATATCCGTCAGTGGCGTTGGTGGTGACGGAAAGCCGCACCGCCGCTTCCTTTTTTTGAAACAAAGGGACGACTCCAAAAGGAATCGTTGTTGCGGTCGTGCCCACGTCTGTGGTGATGCCCTCGGTCACCGTTCCGCTTGGCAGTCCGCTGACAGTAAAGGAAAGTGTTTGCGACTCGGTGGTGAGACTCGGATACGTTTTCCCTGTGTTGATGGGCACGGGAATCCCTTTGGTCACATTGTAGGCTCGAAAATAATATGTTTTCCCTGCGCGCGCGGCTGCATGTTTGATGGTGAACTCCATTTCCATCACAGAACTTGCCGCAGGGCTGAGCGTCGTTGAGGACGTGCTTATTTCATTGTGTGTGCCATTGGACGTTGAATCGGTGAGCACACGAGTGGTGATCGCCGCGTTATCCGCATCCACTCCGTCCCCGTAGCACCAAATGGAATTCACCTGACACGACGCGATCGACACAAGGTCATTCACGTCGCTTGAAAAGTCAGACGTGCGAGAATATTGAACTTTGAATTTCTGATTGGCGCCGGCAACGCCGGCGGTATCGGCAAGCGTCATGCGCAGTTTTACAATATTCTGGTGCACGAGTCCTGTGGGCGCAACATTTTCTGCGGCAAGAGCGCTCGTGGGAGTTTCGTTGCCTTCATCGTTGTACCAGCGCCAATTTTGCGACTGGGCGCGGTAGCCGGAAGTTATCAACTGTGGATACACGGGATACTGCGCGAATTCAAACCCTTCAGCATCCACCATGCGAAAACAATAATTCGTCTCGGGCGCGGCTCCGTTGTCTTGAATAAGCCAGTCGTATTCAACATTCTCCCCCACAAGCCCTTCATAAGGATTCAAAGCGGAATCATTTGCCTCCTCGTACGTTCCCGCATGGTTTGAGCTACTCAAGAGCAAAGCCCCAGCGGCCGGTGGATCTGTGGAGAGCGCTGTGCCATCTGCCGGGGTTCCATTAAATCCACGCCAAATCGCCCCGCTTCCTATGGCGCCAACGTCCGTCCAATCCAGCTCGGCAATCACCGCACAGGTACTCACGAGGGGTGAAAACTGCAACTTAAACGACTGCTCGTTTTCAACCAATTTTTCCACCTGAATTTTCAGCGCTATGCGCAGCCGCAGTCGTTCACTGGTGGCGGGCGGAAGCTTGTCAAATGCAATGGCCGTATTTTCTCCAAGGTTGACGCTTCCCGCTGGCCATGGATCTGTTGGGGTGATCTGATCATTATCCACGTACCACCGGTAGGTTTCCTGACGTATCCCTGAAGAAGTATCATCCCAGAAAAAATCAAACGATTCGGTATTGGCGGAAGAGATACCAACGACCACAGAGGTAAACGTGGTGGCCCATGCGCCTGCACTCCAGCGACGAGAAGATAAATCTCCGCCAATATCAAGGGCGAGCAACATCAACTGATTGCTCTTGGCATCCGGCTGCAATTGCAACCAATGAATTTTCTGGTTCAGTTCTCCTGTTTCCTGCGTCACGGCGGAAAATCCCCCTGCAGATGTCCAGCTTCGCCAAGAAAGCGCCTTCCCGTTTGGAGATTTCTTTCCAAAAACAAACATGGCCTTTCCTGTATATTTTTCCCAAGCCGTATCCACGTTGCGACGGTCAATCTGGTCCGTCGCGACGGCCGCAGGTCGCGTTTCCCAACTTGCCCCATTCCAGACACCAAATTGAATATTTTCTCCAGCATCATTCCAAATCACAGACACATTATTTTGCCCAAACAGCCGATCTGCTGAAGCAGACAACCAAGAAGCATTGCTTCCAATACCGGAATACGCAATCAACTCTGATTGCCAGGATGTGGTGAACTTCCGATAGCGAATTTCTTGCGCTGCCGTACCCCAAACAACCATGGTATCTCCCGTTGTTCGCTCATACACGACCCCGGCAACGTCTGAAGTCACCTGCGCGGGATTGGTCGTCATTTGCACCTGATCGGTCCAGGCGCCATTATTCCATCGCATGGCATGCAATTTGCCGCCGGAAGTCGTCACAATAATGGTAATATCATTGCGTCTGGAATTCACATACGGCGGTCGAGAAACAGCCTGAACAAAATACGGCGCGCTATCAAGAGCCGTACCCGCGTTTAATTCCGCAGACCAGCTCACCCCGTCCCATTTGCGATACTTGAGCTGGCTTGTGGAATCTCCATAGATAACAATCCCCACACCTGAAAACTGCTCATACGCGACGTCGAATGTGCGATTATTGGTGCTCGTAAGATTCACGTTCCATTCCGAACTCCATGTGCTCCCGTTCCAGCGTTGAATGTAGAGCGTACTCGAACCGCCTCCCATCACGCCAGCGATTTTTTCGTCGCGCAAACGAGGAATCCCTTGCATGCGTACCCATCGCACAGCATCGGTGGCATTCCCCGCCACTTCTGTGCCAAACGACGAACCGTTCCACAGTTTGTAGGAAGGGAATGAATTCCCGGTTTTTCCGTACAGCACCATCCCCTCTGTGGTCACGGCTGCCTGGGCTTCATGTGGAACAAAAATGGGAGGCACGAAAAACGAAAGCCAGGATGGACTTCCCATGACACTCACTGCCAGAAGAAAAACAATGATGATGTTCCTCACGATTCGCATAAACATGTTCCTTACTCACGCTTGTTCATAAGCTCTGAAGACAAAAAACGCCTTTCCTCCCATGCTCCATCAACCCATTCTTCCCATTGGACCACTCCGTCGTTCACCAAGGGTTCACGCGCCGTCTGACCCTCTCCCGAAACAGCGCCCATGAACCCGGACATACGGTCATAAAGCCACACCCTGGAGCCGGTATCTTGTGTTTTCAACCAGACAACAAATCTCCCATCCGTATTCGGTTGGGTGTCGTCGTAGGAATCGGATGTCAGCTCCGTGGTTCCGTCTGCTCGAGCAATCATAATCTCCCATCCGAAAGGAGTCAGCGACTGCCAGACAATCAATCGATAACTCGGGTCGGGAGACACGTCATCCACAAGATTATTTGTCAGCTGCGCGACGGCCGCTCCCTGTGTGTCGCGGGTGATCAACTCCCAATCATTCCCATCAAACCATTCCTCAACAACGCTCACCGTATCGGGATTGATCAGATCCACAACAGGCAATAGGCTCGGCACATTTGTGTCTTCGGGCTCAAGCGTACTTGGTTCTGGTTCTGGTGGGGACGGTTGTCTGTGTAAAAGCAGGACGTTCCATGCTCTCGTCAACGCTTGCATGGCTTCACGAGCATTTTCCCCTGCCCGCACCCACTGTTTTGCATTGAGTCCAGCTTGCGACCGACTGAGGCGCCCGCGAACCCGCACACGCTCTGCCGCAATCAGATCTCGCTCAACATCATTCAAACTTGCTCCCACAGATATCAATTCCCGCTCAAAACGTTCAAATAAATCAACCGCATTTATTTTTTCGCGATAGGACAACGCAACCTCTTCTGTTGTGCTTTTGTCCGGAAGAATCTGTTCAAGGGCTTCAGTGGATGAATCTGTTTCTTCTGCCGGTTTATTGAGCTCTTCATGAACCTCCCTTAAAAGACGATCCGTCTCCTGCGCGATCGTGATCGTGTACGAAAAATCACCCGTAGATAAGGCGAGCTGTGCGTCAAGAAATTTTCGCTCTGCCGGCAGAGCAAAACCACCTGCTTCATCTACACCATAGTTCCCTGACACAAACCGATCGACAAGACGACCCATGTCAGCTTGAAGAATGAGTAACACCGCTTCGACATCTTGATATGTCAGGGGCGCCTCCTCAACAATAACCTCACCAACAACCGTCTCGGGAACAGTTTCCTCCTCACCAACAACCGTCTCGGGAACAGTTTCCTCCTCATCTAAGCTCCCGCCGTCGCTTTCGTTTGGACGGGCAAGGAAACCTGGGTCTGCCTCATCAGTCACGAGATCCTCCGAGGCTGCGCCCGAGCTCCCGCCTGGATCTCCCTCATCGGCAATTTCAACATTCGTGAATACAAAGACGGTTGATCCTAATGTCAGAAGTCCAAGAACGCTCAAACCGACGCGTCGACGCATACAGGATCCCCAAGCGCGCATCCGACGAAAAAATCCAAGACGCGCGAGAGCCCCTGCATGCCACTCATCACGACACGTCTTCAATTTTTTCACGAGTTCTCGTTTCATGTTGATAAACGATCAACGCATGTTATTTCTTCCGGAGGCCTCTTTGACCTCATGCAATGAATGATCAAAAGCAAAAGGGCAAGGATAAACACCAGAAGCTGCCAAGACCACTCACGGATCGCTTCCTCACTCATGAGAGTAATCTTTTCTGTCCGAATATTCCCAGCTCGATCTACCGCGTGAACGCTATAGACATAATACCCGATCTCAAGCTCGGGAAGAAAAAATCGTTCTTCTCGTGTGCGTTCTACGATGGATCCATGTTGAATCCAGTACTCCTTCACGCCTGACATTTCATCTTCTGCGTGGAACGACAGCATCCACCTCTCTCCGTTTATGGTTTGAAGTTTTGTTTTGGAAACATCAAAAGGCAGCGGCGCTTCCCGATCGATCGCGAGTTCGTACGTGGAAACTTCACTCTTGAGTCCATCGCGTTCCCGCAGGATATGAAAGTACCATCGCCCATCGGTTGGCACATCGAAGGAAAGAAACGTCTGGGTCGTTGACGAGTTGAGCGTTTCTGCTTCTCCTGTTCGCGACTCGCTCAGCAAGTGCCAAAACACATCCTGGGGTTCATCTCGCGCTGCATCATCCCATTCCACCCTCACCAGAGGACTTGCCTTCCATACTCCTTCTTGAGGATGCGTAGAAGAACGCAGCGGCACTCTTGGGATTTCCTCTTCCTCAAAAACCACAACGGGTTTTTTTAAGAGTGCGGCCAGATCTTCAAAAAAAATATCCAAACCTACACCATTGGGTGTGTAGGCGATCGTGTCGTCTGTGTACGCAAACAGAGCCAGCCCATCCTGCTTCCAGGAAAATTCAAACGTGGCGATGTAGCCGTTCGTGCCAACAAACGCAACGGGAGCGCCTCCAACCAATCGGATCAGTCCCGCAGACATTTCATACGGCACTTTTGCCCACACGGAAAAAATGGAATCATCGATATAGACATCTTCCAGAGTGAGCAAATCCGTGTCATACAGGAAACGCACATCCGCCACTTGGATTCCACTTGGCCCTGTATCAATAAGCGCATGCACAATCACAAGATCATCGCGATAAACCACGCGAAAAGACACTGGCACTACTTGGAAAATGCCGCTCCCAGCATCCTCTCCCACAAAATGAAACAACGCTGGCTCACGATCGCGCGGAGCGCCGACCGTGAACTTGGAGGCATACGGCGTACTCCCAGCCCTCTCACCTTGCTGAGGCGGATCATAGGACGCGTCATAGGCCCCTGATTCGCTGAACTCTGTCAAAATCAGCGAAAAATCTCTCGCGTCAACATCGCCATCGAGGTCATAATCAACGGACGGATCATACAATTCGAAATATTCTAAAAAAATATTCACGTCTGCGATGTCCACGACGCCATCCCCATTTAAGTCAAACGTTGGTTCAGGAATAACAAACTCCTCTTCCTCTTCAACTGGTTCTTCCTCTTCAACTGGTTCCTCTTGTTCTTGTGGCACTTCCTCCGCTTCTTCTTCCGGCGTCTCCTCTTCCCCCTCTTCCTCCCCACCTCCGCCAAACGAAGCCCCCAACGAAAGGGGATGCTCCTCACTCACGCCAACTCGAGCATCTTGAATGAGGATGATTCCTGCGCCACTTTCAAGTAGATTTCCAGATGCGTCTCGTGTGGTGACAGAAAAGCTGTGGTTGCCTGATGTTGAAGGGTGGTAAAAGTTGGCTTGCCGACCCAAGAGGAGCGTCACGGGGGAACCAGCAAAAATCGTTTGGGAACTTGGAAGGGTAAGGGTGAGCTGATTCACACTAGGATTTGTGATCGTGTAGCCACCAAACAAACCACCCACCAACGACTGGGTTACACCGCTGACGGTGAGTTCCATGTCAGCGGCGCCCAAAGATGCCGGCCACGTGAAACTGGTTTGCATCGAAACTTCGATCGATCCTGAAACAGGAACGGAAACACTGGGAGTAAATTCAAGCAGATACGTAGCCTGAGCGCCCGGCGTCATGGTGGACGGCGTCATGGAAACAGCCGAAAACGCATGAGCAGGCATGGGGAAAAAACCAAAAACAGCCACGAGGTTGACTCCAAGTATCAAAAAAAATCCATTTTTGCAACTAACCATAGACACGTTGACACCGTCAGTGTAGCATGAGCTTGAGAGAACGTTATGAACACGGCACGCATTCTTCTCATCGATGACGATCCGAACATCCAAGAAATCTATGGCACCGCTTTGCGAGCGCACGGATTTGAGGTGTTGGAATCACTCAATGGCACAGACGGACTTTCTCTTGCTATCACAGAACAGCCAGATCTGATATTGCTTGATTTACTTATGCCTGGGATGTCGGGATTTCAACTTTTGAAAAAACTCCGCAAAGACCCATGGGGGAAGAATGCAAAAGTCGTTGTCATTTCAAACCTGAAGAAAGAAGACAATGATATGGCCGTGGCTGAATATCTCGTTTTTGACTATCTAGATAAATCCGACCTCACGCTCGATGGTGTGTGTGCGAGAATTAAGTTTCTATTGGAAGCCAAAAGGTGAACAGCGTTCCCTTTCCTTCTTCCGATGTAAACGAGATTTCGCCTCTCATTTCTTCTACGAGCATCTTGGTGATGAAGAATAACCCGAGCCCTTCATGCGGGCTGTTTTCATTTTGACGAACCCTCAGAAAACCTCGACCGTTGTCCACTGTAATCCAAAATTTTCCGCGTCTGCTGTCTCCTCCATCCACACGTCCATGTGGCGTCGATACCGACGGTTCATGCGGTCCTCGACGATAAACACCTCATCGCCGAACAGCTCTGGCAACTTCACGCGGGTGCCGATCGGCAAAAAGTTTGCGGCAATGACGCCATGACGCACCGATGTCCCAGAAGCCGTGACTGTTGGCGTCGCGTCCGTCTGCCAGACGTCCGAAGAATACGCCGTAACGGGGAGCGTCAAAATTTTAGTTGGCGAACCATCCTCGGCCTCCGGAAGCTCTCCGAACGGACGCGTCCCGTTTTGCATGGCATCAATTTCCAGGGCGAGCTCGGCTCCGGTACGCAACCGAGGGCCGAGGTCCAAGATGGCATCGGCAACGGTCGGCGCGGCCAAATATATCCCGAGCGCAAGCATGAGACCGACCGTCGCCAGTTCAATTTTTTCTATTCGTTTCGTTTTTTGAGTCCGTTTGATTTTTGGCATAATGCCGGGTCCTTCCCTCCTTGAATCGCCCATCCTACAGAAAAACTTCCCACCTGTGGAAGCGGCCGTTAGTGTACCAGAAAAAAGCCGAAACGCCAACGGGACATATCCACCCACCCTGGACGGACAGGAAGATTTTGCCTAAAATAAGGCAACTATGTCCCTCGCTCACCGCATCCCGCATACATGGAGGAGCAGGCCCGGCAGACTGCCGGGCAGGCGACGTCGCTTGTCCCTGCGCCGGCTCCTCGGTCGAAACACCATCAAAAATGCCGCCTTGGCTGCCGTAGCTCTGACCCTGCTTGGGTCGATCGGCGTCCTGGCAACGTTTGCCTTTGTGAGCCGCGACCTGCCGGATCCAAACACACTGTCTGATCGCTCCGTCGTGCAAAGTACGAAAATCTACGACCGCACGGGAGAGCGTCTTCTCTACGAAATCTACGGCAATGAAAACCGCACGCTCGCCAAAATGCAGGAAGGATTCTGCGGTGGCGACGCAGACGTTGAAACCGACCCAAACGGAATTCCCCTCTTTGCGGTGCAGGCAACCATCGCGGCGGAAGACCATCGATTCTGTGAACACCACGGTTTTAGCGTGACCGGGGTTCTGCGTGCGGCCCTTTTTGCCGGCGGACGCGGCGGCGGCTCGACCCTGACCCAGCAGCTCGTCAAAAACGCCATTCTTTCAAACGAACGAACGATCGTGAGAAAAGTAAAGGAGCTCATTTTGTCTATCGAACTTGAGCGCCGCTATTCCAAAGATGAAATCCTGCAGATTTATTTCAACGAAATTCCCTACGGCTCCACAAACTACGGCATCCAGGCCGCCGCGCAAAACTATCTCAAAAAATCCGTGAGGGACCTGACCCTCGCGGAAGCCGCGGCGCTCGCCGCTCTCCCGCAGCGTCCAACCACTCTCCTCAACAACCCGGACCTCCTGCTCGCACGACGCAATTGGATTTTGGACAGCATGGTCGAACGTGGATTTGTGACGAGCGAGCAGGCGGAAGCGGCCAAAGGAGACGCGCTCAACATCGAGCCGCAGATCGTCAACATCACTGCTCCGCATTTCGTGTTCTACGTCAAAGAACTTCTCGTCGACAAATTGGGGATGGGCCAACGCGACGTCGAAGAGGGCGGGCTCAAGGTCACCACGACCCTCGACGTTGACAAACAAACCATCGCGGAGGAGGAGGTCGTAAACGGCGTTGAGACGCGCGGGGCTTCGTATGGATTTACGAACGCGTCGCTCGTGTCGCTTGATCCGAAAACCGGACAGGTCCTCGCCATGGTCGGCTCCAAGGATTATTTCGATGACACGATCGACGGACAGGTCAATGTCGCCTTGCGCGCGCGGCAGCCAGGTTCCAGCTTTAAGCCGATTGTCTACGCGGCCGGATTTGAAAAAGGATACACGCCAAACACGATCCTCTGGGACATCAAAACAGAATTTCCAACCGCAACCGGCACATACGCCCCGAACAACTATGACCTGAAGGAGCGCGGGCCGCTGACCGCGCGCCAAGCGCTTCAGGGGTCATTGAACATCCCGGCGGTTGAAATGGTGTACTTGGTTGGCGTGGAAAACGCGCTTTCGTTTGCGGAAAGGCTCGGCTACACAACCTTTGCGGATCGCTCACGCTTTGGGCTGGCGATCGTGCTCGGTGGCGCCGAGGTAAAACTCCTCGAACATACGAACGCTTACGCCACCTTTGCCAACGACGGCGCCTACCACGAACCCGTTGCCATCTTGAAGGTTGAGGACGCGAGCGGCAACGTGCTCTACGAATGGAAAGAACGCGAAGGGAAAAAAGCGATGGAGCCAAACATCGCTCGCACGATCACAAACGTCTTGTCGGACAACAACGCCCGCGCCTACATTTTCGGCGCGAGCAGCTACCTGCAGCTTGGCGAGCGACCCGTGGCCGCAAAAACCGGAACGACCAATGACTACCACGACGCCTGGACGGTCGGGTATACGCCGTCCTTGGTCGCCGGAGTCTGGGTTGGCAACAACAACAACGACGCCATGGTGCGCGGCGCGGACGGCTCCGTTGTCGCCGCGCCGATCTGGAACGCATACATGAAACGAGCGCTCGCAACCCAGCCAATCGAAACATTCACGCCCCCTGAACGAAAGCCCGCGGGCAAAGCGATCTTGGACGGAAGCCTGCCCGTGCAAACGGTCACCATTGATACGGCGTCCGAAAAACTCGCCACTGAATACACGCCTTCGTCGTATCGGCAGGAAAAGACGTTCGCGGAGTACCACACCATCCTCCACTACGTGAACAAGGATGACCCGCTCGGGAACCCGCCGACAAACCCGGCCGACGATCCGTATTACGGTCCGTGGGAAGCCGCCCTCGCGGACTGGATCGCGCGAGAAGAAGCGCGGACGGGAGTTGCCCTTGGACAGGGCTCGGCGCCAACCGAGTATGACGACGTGCACGTACCGGAAAATTTTCCAACGGTCACGATCGAATCCCCGAATCACGACGAAGGGTTCGACACGCGCAAAATCGAAGTCAATGTGAATGCCTCGGCTCCGCGAGGAATTCGACGCGTGGAATTCTACGTCGACGGATATTACCTCGGCAGCGACTCGCGTGCCCCGTACAGCGTCAAAACGACCATCCCAAACACCGTCGGCCGCGGCTATCACACCATCAAAGCCGTTGCCTATGACGATGTCGACAACACAGGCTCGGCCTCGATTGGCATTCGCCTGCTTGTTGACGAGACTGAAGACCGTCTTGAAATCATTGATCCAAAAAACGGACAGACGATCGAGCGCATCCAGGACACCTTCACCGTTGTCGTGTCTGTTGACGATCCGGGTGCGTATGCTTCCGTCAGCGTCTACCAAGAAAAAATCGGCGGGTCAGGCCGATCCTTGGTGTCCTCTGTCAGCTCGCCTGCGTCTCCGTTTCTGACCTTTAGCTGGACGCTTCCCGAAGACGGCGATTGGGTCCTTTCCGCGCGTGCCAAAGGGGCGGAAGGTGGCGATCTCGACACGCCGGGTATCGTGGTGCGTGTGACCACGCCGAGCGAAACGTCCGCATCCACTTCAGCCGAGACCGCAGAGGCCGAAGACGCACCGGTTGAGGTCGAGCCGTCCAGCTTGAATCCGTTCTCACCGTAAGTACGCCTCGTGCATACGTTCGGGGCGCGAGAGCTCCGCAGCGCTTCCTGCGGCGCGGATTTCCCCGTTTGCAAGAAGGTACCCTCGGTCCACGTACTTCAACGCAAGCCGCACATTTTGCTCAACCACGAGAATCGTCGTGCCCGCCTGCCGAATCTCTTCCAGTTTTTGAAACACCTCGTGCATGAGCTTGGGCGAGAGCCCAAGCGAGGGCTCGTCGAGCATCAAAAACTTCGGCGTCATCATAAGGGCCCGACCAACCGCAAGCTGTTGCTGCTGACCCCCGGAAAGATTTCCAGCGAGCTCCCGCGCCTTTTCGCGAAGGACAGGAAAACGCTCCTCCACAACCTCTTGATTTGCGAGGAGCGTTTCCTTGTGATCGAGCAGGTATCCGCCCATTTCTAAATTTTCGCGCACGGTAAGCGACGGAAAGACAAGCCGCCCCTGCGGCACAAATCCAATCCCTTCCTCAAGAAGGGCATGCGTTGGCAATCTCGTGATGTCTTTTCCACGAAACAGAATGCTCCCCTCGGTTCGGTTTGTGAGCCCGACAACGGATTTCAGCACGGTTGACTTCCCGGCGCCGTTGGGGCCAATCAACACAACCATCTCGCCCTCCCCGACGCCAAGAGAAACATGGCGAAGGACCTGAAGATCGCCGTAGCCCGCACATAAATTTTGCACTTCAAGAAGCATACGTCAGGCAAGTCGCGCAAAGGGGAACGTGTGCGGCTGATGAAAATCCGGCTGCCCGCCAGGGACCGGATGATGCGCAAGAAACTGCCCGCCAGCGATCATAAACGCATTAAGCGCTTTCAGAGATGTCGGAAAAAGATCTCGTGGGATCAAAATCTCGTTCACGCATCGGTCGTCGGGAAGGACGACGTGGCGCGTCTCAAACGAAAGATCGGCAAAATCGGCAACAAGGCGCCTTGGCGCATCAAACCCAAGGACAAGATGATGTCCACCCACCCCAAGCTCAACCTCAAGGTATTGGCCGTCCTCATCCACAAAAAAGATTTCGACCACGTCATACTCCCAGAGTCCGTCAACGCGAGAACCAACCGGGGCCTCTGGAATTTTCGACGAAGCAAGGGATCGCGTGGTGGCGCGAACAAGAATTCCGCGCTCGTTTTGTTGAAGCTCAATGAAGGCACCCAATCGTTCGTTTGGACAGGGCTGTCCGCTCCAAAGCCTTCCGACCGCCACACGCAGAACCTCTGGTTGTTTGGGGATGACCATCATAGATCCATACCAAGATAAGCCTCGAGGACGCGATGGTCTTTGAAGACGATCTCCGGTGCGCCAGAGGCGAGCACACTCCCTTGATCCATCACGATGACATGATCCGCCACGGCGCGCACAAAATCCATGTCATGCTCGATGAGCAGGACCGTCTCTCCCTTCCTCTTCAAATCTTTGAACATCTCCTTGAACCGCTCCCGAAGCACGGGGTTCACGCCAGCCACGGGCTCGTCGAGCATCAAAAGCTCGTGAGGGTTCAGAAGGGCACGCGCGAGATCAAACAGTTTTTGCTGTCCATAGGAGAGATCCGTCACGATCGTCCCCGGATCCTTGTCGAGCCCGACGAAACGCATGGTCTCGAGAACCTTTTCGCGCTCTTCCCCATCACCCCGAGCTCCGCGCAGGAGCATCCGCCAGAAGCGATCATCCTCGGTCCGCAGAGCCAGGAGAAGGTTATCTTCAATGGAAAGATTCTTAAAGAGTCGAGAGAGTTGAAACGTGCGAGAGACTCCGGTGCGCGAACGCTGCCAGGCCGGCAGCGGCGTCAAATCAACTGAACCCAACTCGACCGTGCCGCTGTCCGCGGGCAAAAATCCGGACACCAGGTTGAACACCGTTGTCTTGCCAGCGCCGTTTGGCCCAATGAGCGCCGTGATCGTCTTCGGCTCAACGTGAAATGTACAACGGTTAACGGCGACAACCCCACCGAAAGATTTTGAGAGATTGGAAATCTTGAGCATACGTATGGCCTGAGCCCGACCTATTTATGCCATATGAGGCATTAACTACCTAATTCTGTGGGCATCATTGTAT
>CAYJVP010000004.1:0-23086 GCA_964373615.1 uncultured Gammaproteobacteria bacterium
AGGAATGGTTCGAGGTTACTGTAACACCTGTGTAACACTCTGTCAAACGGAGAATGTGTCAACATGGAATGTTCCGACGCCGTATGTCTAGAAAAAAAACGGAGGAACATCATGGTTCTTCCGTTCTTTTCTTTCGTTTCTCAATTTTTCCGTCTCTCGGGTCGATTACATCATTTTCTTTCGGATGAACGCGGGGATTTCAAGTTCTTCTTCCGGCTCCCCTGCCGCGGGGACAGGGACCGACTTGGTGGGACTCTTTGCGACATTCATCGGAGCCACGCGCGACTCTTCCAATTTTGGTTTTGATGCGGTCACCACGGCCGGCTTCAAGCGCTTGTCGCGTTCCTCTTCATCTCGCACACGCAGATACGAACTTGGAGCCCACATCCCTTGAGCCTGCACCTCGACCGCACCCGAGGAACGCCGCCGCTCGTGGTGGTCAAACCCGGTTGCGACAACCGTAATGCGCACCTCTTCCTTCAAATTTTCGTCAATGCTGGCGCCGAAAATCACCTTCGCGTCTTCGTCCGCAGAGCCTGTGATGACCTTGGCGGCCTCGGCGACTTCATGCATGCCAAGATCTCGACCGCCGGTGATCGTAAACAGAATGCCCTTGGCGCCGTCCACGGAAAGCTCAAGCAAGGGGGAGGCGATCGCCTGCTTGGCCGCCTCAACAGCCCGATTTTCTCCGGTGGCACGACCGATGCCCATGAGCGCGGAGCCAGCGTTTTCCATGATCGCTTTCACGTCTGCAAAGTCGACATTGATGAGTCCAGGGATGGTGATGAGTTCGGAGATGCCTTGCACACCCTGCCGCAGCACGTCGTCCACAATGTTAAACGCATCGATGAGCGAGGTTTTTTTGTCGATGATTTGAAGCACGCGGTCGTTTGGAATGGTGATCACGGTATCCACGTATTGGATGAGCTCCGTGTATCCATCGTCCGCAATGCGACGGCGCTGTGCGCCTTCGAAGGCAAAGGGCTTTGTCACAACCGCAACCGTGAGGGCTCCAATGTCTTTGGCAAGTTTCGCCACCTCAGCAATCGCACCCGTGCCCGTGCCTCCTCCAAGTCCGCAGGTCAGAAACACCATGTCTGCTCCATTTAAGGCATTCCGAATTTCATTCTGATTCTCTTCCGCAGCCCGGCGACCGAGCTCGGGGTTCATCCCTGCGCCAAGGCCGCGTGTAACCGTTTTACCGATCGCAATCTTCATCGGTGCCAGGCTGTGATGGAGGGCCTGCACATCCGTGTTTACCGTGATAAAATCCACGCCCTTAATCTTGTCCGTGATCATGCGGTTGACGGCCGCGCCGCCACCGCCGCCGATGCCACAAACTTTGATCTTGGCAAAGGTCTCAATGTCTGGTTTTACTTCGGCCATATTGATGAGAGGTTACAGATGGGACATAGGTGTAGATGGAATGGAACAGAGGGGACAATGGATGCATAAGGATTCAATGTGTTCAGATTGAACAACTAAAGTCGTCAAATTGTACACATGGATCAGGAAACGACATCACTTTAAAACCCGTCTGCAAAGTTGTCAAATAAAAAAATAGCCAAAAAAAAATCGCCGAGACAGGACCTCGCTGACCATCGCCTTTTTATGGCCGCAGCGATTTAAACCATTTTCCCAATCCGCTCGCTACTTTTCCCATGTCCTTCACCTTTGAAAACACCTGCCCCAATCGGCCTTGGTCGGCCGTCGCGGCAATATTGTAACCCCACAGCACAAGACCGATCGCCGTGCTCATGCCAGGATCATTCACACGTTCAACCACAGAGGTCACCCCGATCGGTGTCCCAAAAGATGCGGGGAGTCTGAGCGTTTGTTTTGCAGCGTCCACGATTCCAGACAGTTTCGCCCCACCGCCCGAAAGCACAACGCCGGCTGGAAGCATGCCGGAGCGGTCAATTTTGGCAAGCTCTGCGTCCACCTTTTCAAAAATTTCCTGGACACGCGCTTCCGTGATATCTGCGATAAATTTACGACCAACAACCTCTTCATCTGGAGCCCCGAGTTCGGCCAGGTTCACATCTTCCTTTTTCCCAACCTCGTCTGGAACCGCATGAGCGTAACGCACCTTGATCTGTTCGGCCACCTCAAGGGAGATGCGAAGGCCAATGGCGATATCCGATGTGATATGGGCAGAGCCGATCGGAAGGACCGCCGTATGCAGCACGTCCCCTTCCTCAAACACGACCACGCTCGTGGTCGAGGCGCCGATGTTTAGTACACACACCCCAAGCTCTTTTTGCTTCCCCGTAACCACGGCCTCGGAAGCGGCAAGAATTGAAAACACCAGGTCCTCAATGTCGAGCCCGGTGCGATACACGCACTTGGTCAGATTCTTAATTTGAGAAGAAAGTCCTTGAATGATGAGCGCATCAACCTCGAGGCGAATCCCGTTCATCCCAACTGGATCCTTCACGCCACGCTGACCGTCCACGGTAAAACTCTTTGGAATGACATGCAAAATCTCGTAGTTGGTCGGCATGGCAACCGTGCGTGCCGCCTCAATCGCACGCTCAACATCTTCCTCTCGAATCTCCCCATCGCTTCTGGCTACTCCCACCACCCCGCGGCTTTCTTGCGCCGTAATGTGTGTACCGGAAATGCCAACCCACGCGCGATTCATGGGAAGTCCTGTCAACCGTTCGGCCTGCTCGAGCGCTTTGGAAACACAGGACACCGCATCTTCCATGCTGGAAATCGTTCCCCGACTCACGCCTTCGGAGGGAACCTCGGCAGCTCCGATAATATGAATCTGTCCGCGACCGGCCTCGGCGGGAACGGGCTGTCCCACGGCAATACGAACGGCGTAGGAACCAATGTCTAACCCGACGAAAATATCGTTCCTCATACGTTTTGCAGAGTATACCTCGCGGTCATACCGAAAACAAGCCAAGAAGTGGCGGGACAAACACGACAAGGCCGATGAGCGCCGCGACGACAGAGGCAATGAGAACGGCAGCGGCCATCAAATCCTTGATTTCACCGACGACCGGGTGGATACGCGGCTTGAAGGTGTCCACGAGACGCTCAAAGATGCTGTTCACGAGCTCGAGCACGAGCACCATGGCGATCATGAGCAGCACGACAACGGCCTGAAATACCGGGACACGGAGCAGAACCAGGAACACCACGGCAAGAGCGGCGAGGATCGCCTGGATGCGAAAGCTCTGTTCGGTCCGGAGGACAACGCGCACCCCGCGCAGGGCGTGCCGAAAACTTTGTGAGAGTCGTCGCAGGTGAATCATACCCAGTTATTTAGCAGATCCGGAACTCCGGAACCCGGTTCCGGACTCCGGAACCCGGTTCCGGATGTTGGTGACGGGATGCCAGTCGATGCCGAGCCGGCCGAGCATGCGTGTTTGTAAGGAAAACATTCTTTTTGCATCGCGTCGCGTCTCGTGGTCCTCGCCAAACACATGAAGAAGGCCGTGGACGAGAAGGATAAAGACCTCGGTTTTCGTCGCGTGACCCTCTTCCTTCGCCTGTTTCCTGGCCTTTTCGTAACAGATGAGAACCTCTCCAGCGCTCTCTCCACGCGGAAGGGTAAACGCGAGCACATCCGCCACGTAATATTTCCCGCGGTACACTCGATTCAGCCGACGGATATCGGTCGAGCTTACGAACGCCACGGACACGTGCGTTTTTCTTTTCCGTCCGATCCCTGCCACGACCACGCGAGCCACGCGTTGAAGTTCGCGCCGTGAGAGCCGCTGTCCTCCGCGCAATCGCGTCTGGTTACATTCAAGACTCAACACATCAGGGCGCGCTCAGACTGTTGACCATCATCTGAAACGTCTGCAAAAAGTCGATGGTTGACTTCACAACCACTTGGTAGCTTACCGTGACGACCATGCCGCCGAAATCTATGTATGCGGTCATCTGATCCTCGACGACAAGCGCGGCATATCCATTTTTCGTCGTACTTGCGCCGAGCGTCGTGGCGTCAGAGCCGGGATTGGCGGATGCATACCAATCGGCAACGGAGAGGGACGCGTCTTTGACCTCAGCGGAAACCGTGACGGTCTCCCCGCTTGGCGCAACGAATACGACGCTACCTGGTTGGTCCTCGACAACCCGTGGCGTCCAAGCGGTCGGATAGAAAATGGTGTATGCCTCATCTGCCGTGTAGGACATCACGATACCTGACTCGAGTAACGTTCCCGGCGCGGCGCCGCGAGGATTGTAGCGGTGAAAGACTTCATTGCCGTCCAAAAATCCGTCCGCATCCGTGTCCGGGAGCCGCGTGTTCGTGCCGTAGAGCGCTTCCTCGAGGTCCGTGAGACCATCACTATCCGTGTCGCGTCCGGGAGAAAGTTCCGTCGGAAATGGCGAGGCTGTTTCTTTCTCTGCGGGCTCTTCGGGCTTTACCTCCTTTTCTGGTTTCTCCTTTTCCGCTTCGGGTTCCTCTGTTGGCGGCTTTGGGGTGATCTGTTCCGGTTCACGCGCCTTGGGAGGCTGCAAAGACAGATAGACGTACACCCCTGCCCCAGCCAAGCCAACGATCAGAATAACGCCGGCCGCGAGCAACGCTTTCGTAGAGCCTGGCATCTTCTTTTTTGCAGGACCAACGCCGGGTTTCAGGGGAGGAGGCTTCGGAGCGGACGGCACTGGTGTAGGCGCGGCTTGGGCTGCAGCCGGAGGAGCCGATGGCTTCTGTGTTGCGGCAAGCCCGCGATATTTTTCCGGCATCGTAAAAATACGCGGCTCGGAGGCAGCCGATTTTTGCGAAGCGGGCGTTTCCATCTTCGGCGCGTCAAAGGCCATAGCCGCTAGTCGTTGCTTGGAACTTCAAAAAGTTTTCCTGATCCGTTCGGATTATAACCATTGGAAACTTCCGCGCCGTCCAAAAACGTATCGCCGTCCGTGTCGGGATTGAGTGGATTCGTTTCGTACACCTCCACCTCTTCGCGATCGAACAGGCCGTCGTCATCCGTGTCCGCGGCGGTCACACTCGTGCCAAGCGCCGCCTCTGTGGCGTCAGAAAGGCCGTCTTGATCCGAGTCGGGTTCAATGGCAGGAGTTCGAGACCTAACGGGCGCCTCGGGAGCGGCCTCGTCGGCCTCTTCGGTTGTTCCCGTATCAACTTCGATCGCCTCTTCCGCCGCCGACTCCCCTCTAAGCTCCTCGGGGGCTTCCGGAACTCCACGCGCGCGGCCAACAAGCAAATAATAAGAGAGCGCTGCGGCAATGCCAACGATGAGAATCGCTCCAAAAATAACAACAAGAAGTTTCCAAGGAATCCTTGGCCCGGAAGACGCAGATTCGGCCGGATAGGAAGCGGGCGCGGACGGGGCCTCGGAGCGAATCTGCGTTTGTGGCGCAACCGCAGGACGCGGCAACCCTCCTTCGCCAGGGCTTCGTGGGGCAGGCGCAGCCGACGCAGACGTTTCCGTATCCGCAAACATATCCTCGGGTTCCCCGGCGGAGCCGGGTCCGGCTCCGCCGGGTTTGACGTTTTCAAACATAGAAAAAATAAAGGGTCATGTTGAGTATACCTCATTCAAGCGCTCCTTCGCCAAGCGGGTTGTAGCCAGCGGCCACTTCCGCGCCGTCCAAATAACCGTCCCCGTCTGTGTCGGAGTTCAAAGGATCCGTTGCCCAGTCATCTTCCTCACTGTCTGACAAGCCGTCCGAATCGGTGTCGGCGTTGCGCGGATCTGTGCCCATCTCTTCTTCGGTTGGGGTGAGGATCTCGTCAAGATCTGGATCCCCAGGACCAATGCCCTCTTCGCACTCCGCGGCCAAATCTTCATCAGGAATCGTCTGACACAATTCTGGATCCTTCGCTTCAAGCACCGCGGCAAGGCGATCCTCGGCCTCACAATAGGAGGCCTCGAGGCCAGCCGCCTCGCAGCCCTTTTCAACCGCGATGGTATGCGCAACATAAGAAAGACAACTTTCCTTCAAGGACGCGTCAACAATCTCGTTACAAACATCCGAGGAGAGCTGATCCTTTCCCAAGCGATACCAAAGATTGTCCTCGCAGGCTTGTTTGGTGGCCACATCCTTGATCGTTTCACATTCCTGTGGGTCCTCTTGTTGCCTGGCGACTGCCCAGATGCACTGATCACGAGCATCACCCGCAAGTTCATCACACAGCTCCACAAGGCCAAAAGAGGTGGCTTGCTGCATGACCTGCTCCTGTGCACAGGCCTCTGGATTCTTTGCCTCGTTGCAGCGTTGAAGCGTACGTAAAAGATCAGCCTCCAAACCCGAAACCGCGGCATCACGCAACGCCGCTTGCTCTCGCCATGCGACAAACTTCCACGCGACGATTGCCAGCAGGGCCACAAGAAAAACCGCGCCAACGAGAATGACGATGGGTTTCCAAGGCATGTGGCGTGAAACAGGGGATGGCGATTCAAAACCGTTCATACGAACTAATCGGCTGGACAATACTCAAGTTGAATATTGCTTATGTTGACCGTCCCTTCTCCCAAGAAAGAAATGCGTACCGGGATGGTCCACTCGGAGGTGTCATCACAGTCAAACCCTGTGGGAAACGGAAGGATAACGTCGCTTCCATCATTCACCGACCCGCTGGTGATGGTCGTCTCCCCGGCAAAGTCTGTCGTAAATTGGAAACTCACGCCTGTGATGACAGAAATGATCGTTTCATACATCGATGCAACCTCCTCGGCGGTCGAAGCCTGATAGGCGTACTCAACACCGTCTGTTGCCGCGCAATCATCTGGATTATCCCAATCGGTTCCACAATCATCGCTGGAAAGATGGGCGATCCAGCCCTGCCCGTCGGTGTCACTATCGGAGACGATCGCCGCGCTGAAGAACAATATGTCGTCATTTGTATCTATGAGTCCGGTTCGGATCTCCTTAACGCAATCGTCCTCATCGCACTCAACCCATCCATCCCCATGCGTAATGTTTCCATCAGACAGCAAAATCATGATTTGGATGTCAGCGCCAGAAGCATCCAACATCTCTATCCCCTTCTCCATGCCAAGGTACGTCGGCGTCCACTGATAACACTGATCCTCGTCATAGCTATCAAGAGCCGCAACCAAATCCGTTTGATAGGTCGAGCTCGAAAGGTCGGCATCAAGGGTGTATCCATCATCGGTTGTTTCAACCTCCGTATCATCATCCGGGCCACTGTAACGCAGAAGGCCGATCGTCATCACTCCTCCCCGTTTGTCATACGTATCAAACAGTTCATCGATGCCGTCCACCATAGACTCTCGGACATAATCGATACGCTGTGTTTCCGTTCCGTCACACCTATCGGTCCCGTCCACACACCAGGCCATGCTGTTGCTTGCATCCGTGACAAACACCACGGCAACATCTGGCGGAATAACGTCGGTCATATCAATGTCGGCCGTGACCTCGGTGCCAACCGTACAGGCTGGGAGATACAAAACGGCCGTGTCCGGACTGTCCCCTGAGGCATAACTGTACAGATCTGCTTCCGTTGCCTTCGCGGCGCCCGCAAGCTCGGTCTGAATGAGAATCGAGGACGTATCGTAGCTGAATGGGCATGCGGATTCGCAATCAGCCGCGCACGCAAGCGCGACACAGCTCCCCTGTGTGGTGTCATAGGTACTGCTGGTTGTTCCACAGCGCTCGGATTGCGTTGAACTTTCGGACACGCATGGCGCGCCGTTGAAATCATACGTCTCGGTGCTACTGACATACGCGGAACCGCCGTCGCACACACCGACCGTTTCACAGGTGTAGCCGGCGCCAAGCGAGGTACAGTCGCTGTCCGCGTCACACGCGGTCTCTGTGCTCAGAACACGACTGTCCGGATTGCTGTCTCCGTCAAAACAGTATTTTGGAACATCAGACGCGTCGCAGAATTCATCATCCTGTGCCTCCCCGTCGCCGCAGTACGCGCCAGACACCACGGTGTATCGACAGGCGTTTGTGCAATAGGTGCACGTATCGTCGTACTCCGGACGACACGCAACCCCGTTGTCATCCCCGTCGTCGCATGTCTCCTTGCCGGAATAAACGTACCCGTCTCCGCAGACGTTCAACGTGCATTTTTCCGTGCAATCATCCGTGCTGTCGTCATTCCCGTCGTCACACTCCTCATCGCCCTCGACCGTTCCATTCCCGCATACCTGGTCCCCGCCAAGACAGTCTGTCCACCCATTCCAGGTGCAGGACGGAGAGCTTCCAACATCATCGTCGCAGGTGCGGGAGCGTTCAAGCTGATATGTAAACGCAGAACAGGTACCGCCTCCTGTCACGCACGCAGACCGCGCAATGAACGTGCCACAGCCATACCCATCTCTCGTGCCGCCCTCACACACGGTGGCGATATCGCATGCGTCGCCTCCATCGCCGCAGCTTGTCGCGTCGCAATCATCGTCCGTGTCGCACGGCTCGTAATTGTCGGCCGCACCGCACAGCAAACCAGAGGTAGATTCGTAACTCCCGTCGCACTCCTCGTTCCCATTTTCCTCCCCGTCCCCGCAGGTTGGGCCAGGGAATGAGCAGTCGAAGGCGCAGCTTGAACCATAGTCCGTGGAATATTGACCGTTTGGAGACGAGCAATTCGCGCTCGACCACGTGCCGGATGAAAGAGTAGAGCTATCATCCCCGCAATCGCAATCTTCACCGCCCGCCAGTGATCCATCCCCGCAATAGAACGCATCGGACAGGGTGCAGGACTCCCCGCAATAGCCGTACGTTCCGTTCAGATCGCCGTCATCGCAGTCCTCGCCTGTGTCCACGACGCCATTGCCACACTCGTAGGCCGCGCACTCTGCGCCAGCCGCAAGCGCTTCGGCTTCGGTTTGATAGGCATCCGTAGTGCTCGCCGCTGACGTTCCGCAATCGCTGTCGCACGTCACCGTAATCTTGCCGCTCGTCGTCGCGCACTCAATCGTGGTCGTGTCCCCAAGCTCGCAAAGCTCCGATCCGCCGATCGTTCCGTCACCACACAAGCCCGACGTTCCGATGGCTGTGCCATCGCAGATCTGTCCGTTGATGTAAAAACCAGTGGGCGTGTTACGCCGTGCATATTCGGCAAAAATCGTGGCGTTATCCGTTGAGCTCAAATCAATGTCGTACGCCCACGAGGCATCGTCATACTCAAGTTGGAAGTAGAAGAAGTAGTCTTCGATACCGACCGCGCGATACACGTAAGCATGAGAGCCTTCCTCACAGGTAAACTCGCCCTCGACCGAATCCCAGCAGTACGTTTCATCGGCCCCGGATGGGCAGTCGAAAAACTCGTTTACGGGATCCGTGGGCAACGCCTCGCCAAGCGCATTACCAAGCACGGCAGACCACGACGGCCAGGTGCTGGTCGTAAACGAACGCAGGAACGAACCCGACTCAAGCGTCGGCACGTCCGCCACACACGTTTCACTGCCCGGACAGTCGCTATCAACCTCACACGCCTCGTCCGTGGTAACCGAACAGTGCCCGTAAGTTTCTCCGTACGTTTCAAGCATATCCTGAACCTGCCGCGCGTCTGTCAATCGGCGCATGTCGCGAGTCACCTTAGCCTTCTCCGCGTCACAGGCGCCGCTTGCGAACGTTTCGGTCGACCCGTCGCTGTAGGTCACCTCGTCACAGTCTCCATCCCAGGTACAAGAAATCATGTCCCCGGTCGCGGGGTCTGTCACGTAGTCCGAACCATCTTTGCACACATTGTAATCCGTGATGATGTCCCTGTTGGCGTGAAAACTCCAGGTGTCGAGAATCTGGCTGTAGATGTCCGTTGCCGCAGCGCCTGCGTCCTCGTTCACGGAAAACACGTACACGTTCGGATACAACTTCGTCGTGATCTGATTACCGGCCGCGATGTAATAGGTGTTGCCGTCCAGAACGCCTTCGTAACCGTCGAGGATGGTCGCGGTCGGCGAGCCTGTGAAGTCCTGCTCGGCGTACCACTCGTCTGCGGAAAGATAATCTTCATTTGAGAAGACGCGGGCGCCGAGCGCGTCACTTGTTCCATCAACAAGGAAGAGGAGTTCCGTCCTCAGTTCAGCGATCGGAGACACCGGCGCCTCAACGACATCGAGGATCGGCAGCAGACTCACGCATGACCCGCCTCCGCAATCACTGTCCGTGGAGCAACTTGCCCCGTCGTTGCTACCACCCGTGCACATCGAGGCGTCCAAATCGCGACAGTAGTAAAAGGAGAACTGCGTGTAAGGAGAGGAGAGCCCAAAATCCGCTGCCGCGGCCCGCGTATCTGAAAAGGGGAACTCCTGGGTGTCCGGATTTGGCCATGGATTTTCGCACAAAAGTGCGATGAGATCCTCCTCGCCGGATACTTGATCGTTGGCCGTTGAGGTGGTTGAAACCGTATCCGAAGTGATGGTGGCGATCGCCACGGCCGTCTCATCCCCTTCAAGACCCGAGGCCGTTGCGGCGGCTTCGGATTCGTCTGTCGCATCTTCGGCCACGGTGATGATGTTTTGTGTCGCGTCAGAGTCGCTCTCCGTGGAAGACCACGCGAAACTCCAATCATAGATCCCGGCAAGTTCTTGGATTTCTTCCTGCTCGGCTCCGTCGAGCGTGTAGGTCGCCGCCGTCAAGGTATGAATTTCATCCGCCTCGGTAAAGGTGCCAGGGCTCGGATCTTCAAAGGAACTCGAAACCGTTTTCCCCTGATCCTCAACCTCGACAAGGTCGAGCGCACACACCTCGTCGCCGACCGTAAATTCAACGGTGTCACCGCTCAAGAGCCCGACACCAAACTCACTGGCAACGCCTGCCACCTCGCCGTCGGAGGGATTGGTCGAGTCGCCGACGATCACAAGGTCATACACGCCGTATGCCTCAAGCGCTTCGTCGTAAACAAGCCGGACGCGCGAACCGCTCGAGGTTGCCTCCTGCTCGAAGGACACGGGGATGCGACAACTCACGGTCGCGGCGTAGGCGCCTCGTCCAAACACCCGGTGCACGCCGCGGACAACCCAGCGCCACGTCTTTTGAAAGAGGGTAGCGTCGGAGTCATCATAACTCACCTCAACCTCGTAGGTGGAGGGACACAGCGTAAGATAATTCGAGTCGTCAATGGCCGTCTCGCCACCCGCGCCGTCGCCGACCGCCACAAGCTCGAGATACAAGGTGGGTTCGGTCACATCAACCGGCTCCCCCGTGATTTCGTCTGCGACGGTGGTCGCCTGCTCAAAGGAAGCTTCATCCATGGCTTGATCAAACTCAACCCACACGGCCGTGTTTTGACAAACGTCTGTCTCGTCTTGGTTTGGCGTGTAATCGAGAATCGAGGGCCGTTCGTAACAACAGTTCGCATTCCCGCAGCCGTAGGTTACGGTGTCCCCACAGGTAAAATCCGAAGTGCAGGAACACGCAATCGTCAGAGTCCCGACTCCGGTGATCCCACTCTCCTGATCGGTCGCGGTGATGATGGACGTTGCCTCGTTCACCTGATTTGCGGTGTAGTTTGCCAACACTTCTTCTGGGGCGTCGGTTGTGATTTCCGCAATGCCAAATGTTGCGACAGCTGTTCCCGCGGTCGTCGCTTCGCACTGTTCGCCGACTCCCAAACTGCCGCCATCAGAACAGACGGACCAGGCCGTGCCAGAATAGGTGTAATCCGAGCCTTCCGACAAACAATCTGACGAACATCCGTCGCCGTCATCCGTGTTGCCGTCATCGCAGTCCTCACCGGTCCCAACGGTACTGTCCCCGCAGGTCGAACCGCCCGCGCTCGAGCCCTCGTTTTGGCAGATCGACGAACATCCGTCGCCGTCATCCGTGTTGCCGTCATCGCAGTCCTCGCCGTATCCCTCGCCCCCATCTCCGCAGACGGCATACACGTCATCCTCGTCAATGGAACCCATGTTCAAACAATCCGAAGAGCAGTTGTAGGCGTCATTGGCGCTCCCCCAGTCGCAGTCTTCTCCGCCGATGGCGTCGCTTTGTGCGACCGAGCCGTCACCACAATCCGTACCGATTTCTGAAGCGCCTTCATTCAAACAGGTCGAGGAACACCCGTCATCGTCTTCGTTCGCCCCATCGTCGCATTCCTCGCGGTCTTCTCGCGTCCCGTTTCCGCAGCACAAACTGTCCGACGGGTCCGCACAGGCCGTCACCCCTTCGGTCAAACACTCAGAGGAGCATCCGTCGCCATCGGTCGTATTGCCATCGTCGCAATCCTCACCAGGTTGCACGCACTGTCCGAGATCGTTGCACACCGCATCCGCGCCATAACTTGAGCAGTTGCTATCTGAACTGCACGAGGTCGCGTTATCGCCACACACGGCGATCGGCGCGGTCGAACCAACGTTCACGCATGAGCTCGAACAGTAGTTCGGCAAATCATCGCTCACAAGAATGTCGCCGCCACCGTCCGGAAGTAAGGCTGCCACGTCCGCGCTTGCGACGCGGTCCACGTCGTCCTCCGCCGTCCATGCCTCCCACGTGAAGTCGCCGGCGTCCAGACGCTGACCCGAGGCCGAGCACTCATCCGGCGCGCTGTAAGGAACCGCGGAAAACTGCTGGCGATCGCCCACGATCTCAAGCGTGGCCGCTGCCGGGTCGAGTTCAATGCGATCAATCACGCACTCCTCCTCTTTGGTCGTGAAGGTCCAAGACAGATACCCGTTCCAGGCCATGCTCCCGCCGCCCCATTCCGAAAAGGGCGTGCCGCTTGTGGACTCAAGCTCTTGCGAGACGACCACGCGGTAGGCGGTGTCTGCTTGCAAACTCTCGGACACGTCAATCGTCAGGATATACGTGTCCGAATTCCAGGAAACCGCGACGTCCGTATCCGCATCGTCGACACCGGTGAGTTCGTCTTCCGCGCACGCGGGATCTTCGCACTCGAAGAGACGAACCATACGATCCCCATTGGAATCGTAGGAAGAAAAATCGTCGGTCATGTCAACGTTCGTTTCAAACCCAATCTCCGCGTTCCGACACGCCACGTCGCAATTTGGCCAGTAGTCAACGATCTCCGGGTCGGTAAAATTGATCGTGAGCTCGCCGGTGTCGCTTACGGAATAGTCGGTCAGCTCCGAGGTGATGATGACCGGTCCTGCGGTTGTGTCCGCATACGGATAGGCATAGGCCGCGCAGTCATAGCTGTCCGGCTGGAAGAGACCGGCCAAGGACGTATCCGAAGAGCTGAAATCCCACAGGTACCCTTCGCAGGCAAGCACCACACATTGGTATTCGTCCGCGATCGGAAGCGACACATACGGAACGTCCGTGTCCGCGTCTGAAGCGTTGTACGGCTCGGTCGCCGTATATTCGGCTGGAGAAAGATAGACATCCCCGACCGTGCAGTGCTCATCCGTGGCCGCGGTCACGAATTCCCAGCTAACGTCGTCGGCCATGCCGGCCCCGTCCGCGCTCTGGACTCCGTCATCTCCACCCAAAACCGTCACGCGATAACGGGTATTCGGCGCCATGTCACCGTCCGGATCCCACGAAAACATGGTCAGGGTGACGTCGCCGTCCTCCGGACCGCCCACGGGATCCATGGTCACGGACGTGGTTGAAGAGCAGGTATCGTCCGAGCAGCTTTCGACCGCGATCGTCGAAGAGGTAAAGGTCGTCGTGTCCATGGAGGTTGAGAAGGAAGCGGTAATGGTCGCGTTCACGCACACCTCGCTGCCGCCGTCCCAAAACACCCATGGAGAGGGCGAGATATAATCATCACTGCACTCGACAATCACCTCGGGCGCGTCCGGCAAATCACCCGTTGAAAAATAATACGCATAGTGCACAGGGACCTGGTCTTCTTCGCACGATCCGTCCGCCTGGCAGGACCCGTTTTCACAACACTCATCGCCCGCTTCACAGGAGAAATCAACCCCGCAATAGCCAACCTCGAAATTTACGGAGTTTGAATCGTATCCACCATCGTCCGTGACAAAGACCGGGCCGTTCTCTGCGTCATCAGGAACCTGAAGGGGTTCAGAGGTGGTGCCCGTGATTTCCGTATCGCCCCAATTCCCAGGCGTAACCGACAGACGATCGTAAAACGTAACGCTTCCCTGATCCGTGCCAAACGCCTCGCCAACCACGGTGACGTCCGTGCCGGGCGGACCATTGTCCGGCTCAAGCGAGCAGATGCTTGGCCCGGCAAGCCCATCGATCACGTCGAAATCAACCACGTCAGACGAAACGCCATCGTCTCCGCGCACCACCCACAGGTCGTGTGCACTGCTTTGCATATCATAGGGATCTCCGCCCGCATCCTCGGAAAGCGAGTAGGTTTCCGGAACCTTCACGACGATCATCTCGTCAGCCCAAAAATCCGTGTCGCAATAGTCAGGAAAGTCCGTGTCCGCGAGGCCGCTGTAGTCGAACGTCTGGTTGCGGAACCGCACGGTTCCGTCTGATGAGCCAAAGTTCGTTCCGTAGATGGTGACGTACTGACCGATCGGGCCCGCATTTTCATCCTCATCGCAGGTGGCGCCCGTCGTCGCACAGTCGCCGGCATCGCCGCAAATAGACCCATCATCGCTGCAGCGCTTGACGCCCGTATCGACACTCGTAATGATTGGCGGATCATCGCTGTCTGACGTGGTCGAGACGGTAAATTCAAGCACGTTTGAGCCTTCTCGCGCATCTCCATCGCCCACGAACAGCTGTGTATCGTACGTCCCGCTGTCCATGAGGGGGAGCACGGCCGAAAATGCATCTGCCGTTGTTTCCCATGACGGATAGCTGGTGGGTTCGTACACGTCAAAATAGAAGGTTGAGCTCCCCGGCGAGCTGCCGAAATTGTTCCCGCGCACCGTGATGGCGTCCCCACCCTCACCCTCGGACGGATCGAGCTGACAGAGTCCCGGGCGCACCGTGTCGTTCACGTCAAAATCGCTGATGACCGGACCGTTCTCGTCGTCCGTGCGATCGGCGAGACTATCAGACGTGACGACCTCAATCGGCCCGTCGACCGTGGCGTCGTCAACCTGAATCACGATCTGATCGTCGCCCCACGTGTCGTCGCAGGCGGCGTATCCGGTGACCGTCACGTCGTCTGCGTCGTCATCCGGATCGCCCAGGAATATCACCCTTCCAGCCGTCGAACCAAATCCGTTCCCTAAAATAGTGATCAGGTTATCAACGGCCCCGTCGGTTGGCGAAACCTCCTCGATCTCCACGCTGGCAACACAGGTGCCGGTTGTTTCGTCGCACTCCCCAGAGGCACACTCTAAATCGTCCGTGCACGCCGCGCCATTGCACTCGCCGCAATAATACTCGGAATCAGAATCGCCGCCGCAGTCAACGTCGTCCTCAAAGTAGGGGTCCCCGTCGTCTAACTCTTCGTTGTTGCACGTCCACCAGCGCAGCACGACGTCGTTTGTTTCAGACACATCACTGTTTCCAGCACAGTCATATCCCTCTGCGCTGACTCCGTACACCTCATTCGTTACGTAACCGGTCGTATCCCACTCTCCATAAAAATAATTCTCAAGCGCCAAATCACCCTCCAGGCTTTCGTCCAGTCCCGCGCTGTCGATCAGGTCTCCATCAAGATAAAAATCCACGGACGAAACCCCGCTATCGTCCTCCCCATAGGCCTGGATGTCGACCACGGCTGGATCATTGTAAGCAGGGTCTCCATCGTCTGGATCCTCAATGGCGACCGTTGGCTCTGCAATGTCAAATCCTTCGCCGGTCGTGAAGGAGAAACTGCACGGATACGTGTCCGAACACTGGAGCGTGCGGCCCGAGGCGCTTTCGACGATCGAGGAATCCACGTCCGCGTTGTACGTTGTGTTGGCGTCAAAACAGGCGACAGCGCTACCGTCATCGGCCGTGCAGGTCGCGGTTGGCGTAAACGTCACGCGCTTGCCCGAAACCGCAAACGTGCCAACCACCGCCTCTCCCCCCGCGGTTTCAATCGTGATTCCGGTTTGTTCGGTCACGGTCGTAGAAGAAACATTCTGACTGAAGCTGAACTGAAGCTGGAAGTTACGCAACGCGTACGCGCACTCGGTGTTGGCAGACTGAAGCACAAAGGTCGTAGCCGGATCGAGAATGTCATCATAATCGCCACCTCCTCCTCCGCCACCCTCAATCGTTCCACCAATAGCCTCGGTCAATTTTGAAATAATAAAGGATGCGATCGCAAACGAAGAAAGAACGATCGCGAGTCCAATAAATGCGTTCACGAGAACCTTCCTCGCCTTGTCGACCTTCGCGACCTCGCCTTTTGAGGACATCCAGAGGAACCCGCCATAGAGCACGAACCCAACGGCCACCACCCCGAGGAATCCAATGATCACGCGAATGACCCGCGAGATCACGAGCACGATATTTCCTGTTCCAAGACCCGCGGATTCCGCAAAACTGGTGGGTTCCGTCCCCCCGAATGTCTCTTCGGCGGTAATCGTTTGCGCAAGCGCGAAAGGAGCCTCAACGCCGCCGGTCAGGACGACCGCCGCGATCAAGAGAGGAAGGATGATGAAAAATTTTCGGCGCACACGCTAATCCCCAAGCTCAATATCCAAGTTGGCCGTGGTGCATGCTTCGTCCGAAGGCAGGCCATTGCAGCAGAACGGGAAATCATCCGTCGCACACAGAGGCGAGGCAACTGTTTCCGACGGTCCGTACGCCGGGCGCATGCAGATCTGGTAGGCGCTCTTCACGCCCTGGGTGATCACGGGATAATAGTTGTAAAAAGTCGCGGTGTCCTCGTCGCTTTCCCAAAATGACGCATGGTCAGTCGTCACCTTCGTGCAGGTCTGCGGATCGCCCTCGTCATCGACGGGACAATCGTCGGTCGAAAGCGTCGCACTCGCATTCGAATACCACATCTCCTGTTCCTGATCCGGAACAAGTTGGATGTTTTCTGTATTCAGGGTCGAGGCTTGCATGAGCGCGCTAAACTTCAACACCACGTCCGTATCCACGTCCACCTCTTCCTCCACAATGGAAGGGGAGAGCTCCTCAAGATGCGGCACGCTGTCATTAATCGCGTCCGACGTGGAAAAATTCCAGATGTAATCGTCTCCGCCGTCATCCTGGGAGCCTGGCCCGTCAGCCGTGCCATCGCCTGATCCGTCCAAGGAATTTCCGGCCGCGTCCACAAGTCCATCGAACAAGCCACCGATCGTCTCTGCCTGAGGTGGATCGTCGGAAAGCGTGGCCGCGTGCGCTTGCACCTCGATGTCAGAGGAGGACGGCAGGCAATAAATCGTGTTGCCGCACGGATCTTCGCTGCACGCGTCGTCGGTTGTGAACTCGATGGTGCGATAGTTGTTCACGACCGTAAATGTCCCCGTGACGTTTTGGTTGCTGACAGCATCGTCGGTGTACACTGCCTCCACATTGGCGAAGGTGTCACCGTCGTCTGGCGCATACGTGCCGGATCCTGCGACCGGATCCATCGCGTCATCAAACATGATTTGAATGGTGATGTTTCGATCATACGGATCCGAACTCTCCTCCGGCGCCACGGACAGCACTTTGGGTGGGGTGAGATCAAGCTCGGTCGAAACCTCAAACGTCCACTGATACCCTTCATCATTGGATCCTGTGAACGCGGCAGAGCCGTCATCAAGGGCGATGTCCGGCGTCAAGTACACGGTGTAGTTCGTGTCATATTCGCTGTTGCCCATGAGATCAATCGGATCGAAAACAAACGTCAGCTGATCCTCCGTGAAGGAAACGGTCGCCTCGACCAAATCCTCCTCGGCAACATCGCCAGACTCATCTTCGTCCGCGGTTTGGTAAATTAAGACGTTCCTGGTGTTCAGATAATTCGTGGTGGCGCTGTCTCCGTCGTATGCCGAACCGTCCGCCTCGACGATCAGGGAAGCCGGATCAATCGCTTCCTTAAACGTCACCATGATGCGCGTGTTGCGCGGGATGTCGACAGCGCCACGCGAAGGGTAGTGTGTCTCAATGATCCCGGAACCAAGCGAGCCGGAGAGCGGCTCGGAATATTGCCCAGCCCCTGTGCCCGACGTCCCACCAAGACCCGAAATCTCAAGGAGCTTAAATAATATGTAAGACGCGGCGGAGTAGGAAAGAAAGATGATCACCAGACCGATGATCGCGCTCGAAATAATTTTTTTGGCCTTGGCGATCTTCTCCTTCTCGCCTTGGGAAACCATGTAGAGATACCCGGCCCAGACGACGAGACACACGAGCACGATGCCAATGACGGCAATCGCCGCGCGGATGAACCGAGCGATGAGGATCGCAAGGTCAAGCGTGGAAAGACCGGAAGACTCGCCAAGCGTCCGGGTGTCGGCGCTATCGAGCTGTGCGTAGACTGGCAGCGCGGCAACAGCAAAAAACGTGAAAACAACAAGAAGACCAAGCAAGATGGTCGATCCTTTCCTCTTTGATTGCAAACCTGTCCGCTTCATGTTCGCGCACTCCGGTTTCTTCGATTCGTGACCTTATTGTACACGAATTTTTTAAAGAGCGCACAGGAGAAAGCCGCGCCTATTGTGGATACCTCACGGAAGGGAAAGCAGCGCGTTCGAGGCGAGGTAGTACACCATGACCATAAAGAGCGCTCCGAAAAATCCGATCGCGATCTTTCGACGACCTCCCTTCACCTCTTCATCCTTGCCAGAAGAGGTCATCTGCTGAAAGGCGCCGATCAGCATATTGCAGATGAAAAAAATGGCAAACATGACCGAGAAGGCCCGTGCGAGACGATACGCGAGCTCGGGCATCTCACCGGAAAACCAATCGGGCGACACCTCTTCTTCTTTTTGCGCCGTGGCTGTCCCCTTTGTTGCGGCGGCAAGAACCTGTGGCGCAAAGATAAGCAAGGTCGTCAAACTGATGACCGCGCAGGCAAGAAATTTTTCAACCGCCGACTTCACGCGCGCGCCATCCGCCCGACCAGCAACGGCTTTCATAGCCGCACCCATCGCGCGACCCATGTCGGTCTTGCCGGCAACTCCGGCTTCCATGAGCGCTCCCTTCACCGTCGTCTCGAGCTCCACATCCGACAACTGGGCAGGGAGATACCTCTCCAACACGTCGAACTCGGCTTTTGCTTTCAGAACCAAATCCGTCCGGCAGCCGGCTTCAAACGCATCGATCGAATCCTTGACCTGTTTGATCTGCCCTTTGAGGACCGAAAGCGCCTCTTCCTCGGACAGTTCATGTCCGCCGGAGGCGGATCCGCCTTTGGCGGACATGAGTTCGATCTGCCGATTCTTGAGCGCGGCGCGCAGCATGCGAAGCGTGGAGAGCTCGACGTCGCGGCGCTCTTTCATGGCAGAGGTGAAATCTTTGTTGATGGTTTCAAAAAGAGACATACGATCAAAAAAACGGAAGAGAAAAGTGGCGAGAGGAAACCCTTCGCCACTCTATCACAAAAGTCGAGTCGATATCTAACGGGACGGACGGCGCGGCTTCCGAGCGAAATCTTCTTCCACCATTTTCCCGGATTTGATGAGGTACTCACGCTTTTCCGTAATCTCGAGCCGCCGCAGGGCGCTTTTGCGCGTGGCGCTCCGACTCTTTTTCGGAGCATGAAAACGAATCTTCTTCGCCTGAAGAAGCCGACCGCTTTGCTGCACGCGTTTGGAAAAACGGCGCAACAGGCTCTCAAAACTTTCACCCCTTCGACGCTTGACTTCGAGCACAAGACTCACCTTCCTTCCTAAATATTTACGGCGCTATCGTGCCACTTCCTCCAGGTGGTGTCAACCCTGTTGTCTCGCCAAGCTTCCGTTTCATGATCGAAACGATCTTGCTTACATCCGCAATCTCCTGCGCGCCAGACTCCATATCCCGAAGAATAATGGTGCCATCGAGCACCTCTTTCTGCCCAAGAATAAGGGTGTAAGGCACGGCAAGCTTGTTGGCCTGCTCAAGCTGCGCCTTCAAGGCGCTGCGGCCGAACGCCTCCCGAATCTCGAGTCCGGAGGCACGAAACTCCTCAAAAAGCTTGAGCCCCTGCCGACGGGCCGCATCCCCGAGTTGAGCGAAGAATATCTGCGGTTTTTTCATGGGCGGCTCCACCTTGAGCTCTTTCATCGCCAACACCACCCGCTCCATGCCGATCGCAAGCCCGCATCCGGGAGTTCCTTCCCGACCACCCAAAAGCTCGACCAATCCGTCGTAGCGTCCGCCGCCGCCCAGCGCGTTTTGCGTGCGCTCTCCTTCGTCGGACGCAGACCAGATCTCAAACACGGTGCGCGTGTAGTAATCAAGACCTCGCACCAGATATGCATCAAGCGTGTACGGCACTTCAGCCGCGTCCAGAAACTCAAGCACCTTCATGAAGTGGTTTTTTGAATCCTCATCGAGCCAGTCGAGCATTTGCGGAGCCTCTGCCTTGACGCTCTGACACTCCTCCGCCCTACAATCAAGAAGACGCAACGGATTTTTCAAGAGCCGCCGCTTGCAATCCTCGCAAATCTGGTTGCGCTTGCTGCGATAGTACGACACCAACTCCACTTTGTATTCTTGCCGCGACTCAGGCGTCCCAATCGAATTGACGTGCATGACCACATCGACCGAAACGGACTTGAACAAATGATACGCCATCACCA
Source organism: uncultured Gammaproteobacteria bacterium (assembly GCA_964373615.1). Classification (GTDB taxonomy): domain Bacteria; phylum Patescibacteriota; class Patescibacteriia; order UBA9934; family GWF2-40-263; genus CAYJVP01. Next base: position 20,457 of record CAYJVP010000004.1, read on the forward strand.
TGAGCTGCGCGTCCATAACAGCCTCGCCGCTGCCGATCACCTCAAAGCCGATTTGGTGATGTTGACGGTAGCGACCGGCTTGCGGTCGGTCATAGCGAAAATTCGGCGCAAAATAATACAGCTTCACGGGCTGCGGAAGGTTCAGCATGCCGTGGTTGACATAAGCGCGCACGACCGACGCGGTCGCCTCCGGACGCAACACGCAGCGGTCCCCGCCGCGATCTTCAAACGCGTATATTTCTTTCTCAATAATGTCCGTTTGCTTGCCGATCGTGCGCACGAACAACTCTTCCTTTTCGACAACCGGCAGATCAATGCGTTCAAAACTGTACGCTTCGGCAACGTGGCGACCGAGGTCGCGCAGCATCTCCCAGTAGGGCTGCTCGTCCGGAAGGATGTCGCGAAACCCACGCAGGAGCTCCGTCGGTCGCTTGCCTTTCGGCAACGCCACGACTGGCTCTTTTGACGGCGCGGCAGCCTCCTTTGGCTCCACAAAATCGTCTTCTTCCTGTTTTGGCTTCACGGCCTTCTTCTGGGCGACTTCCTTTTTCGGCATACAAAAATTTACAATTCGTATTCGGGTGTTTCAAAAACGCCGATGCGCGACAGCGGAAGCCCGCGCACCCACACACGGCCAACAATGTCGCTACGCTGAACCGTGCCAAACATACGTGAATCAAGGCTTGCTTCCCGATTGTCGCCGAGAACAAAATATTCGTCCTCGGCGAGGGTTACTTTGTTGTATTTCCCAAGCGGCGTGTACACGTCGGTTAAATAGTCTTCGTCAAGAAGGATGCCGTTCACATGCTCCTTGTTGTAAATTTTCACCTTCCCGTTTACGATCTCCACGGTTTCGGAAGGTAAGCCGATCACGCGCTTGATAAAAAATTCCGATGGGTCGTTCTTATAGCGAAACACCGCGATGTCCCCGCGCACCGGATCATTGAATCGATACGACAGCTCGTCGATGATGAGATATTCACGATCGTAAAAATTCGGCTCCATGGACGCTCCCTTCACGTAAAACGGTTGGATGAGGAAGTAACGGATCGGCAAAATGATCGCGGCCGAGATGATCACGATTTGGACAATCTCCAAAACGAACACCATGAACGCGCCAAACGCGGGCCCCAATTTTTTATGCCAAAACGTGTCAGCAGGATTGTCCGAGCGATGAAACATGCCCATACATGGCGCAAGTTAGGTTCAGTTTATCAGGGTTTTTTGGGCGTGGCAAGACCGCGGGAGTTTGTAATTCACAGCCTCCTGGTCGCCGATTTTTTAACAAAACAATAGAAAAACCCGCCGGCCTCACGGGGAGGGCGGCGGGGACACGGAAGGCCTTCGCGGGAAGTTCGGCCCGAGCTTCATGCCGAGCTGGAGCCCGAGATCGTCCAGGAGGTCCTTGACCTCGTTGAGCGACTTGTGGCCGAAATTCTTGGTCTTGAGCATCTCGGCCTCGGTCTTCTCGACGAGCTGCCAGACGAACTTGATGCCCGCGTTTGTCAGGCAGTTTTCCGTGCGGACGGAGAGCTCGAGTTTGTCGCACCTCTTGAAGAGGTTCGGGTTGAAATTCTTTGTGGCGACGGATTCGTTCGCCATGACGAGCTCGCGTACCTGCCTCCAGAACGCCCCGAACTTTTCGACCTCCGCTGTCTTCGCCCGCAGGTGTTCGTTCTCCTCCTCGAGGTCGCGCACCTGCTCGACGAGCGGTTGGATGAACGGCCGGAACCGCTCGGACATCGAGGGAGACCGGAGCAGATGCAGGGCCTTGGCTTCGATCTGGCGGACGCGCTCTCTGATGACGCCCAGCTCTCTGGCGATCTCCTCGAGCGTACGCCGCGGACCGTTGAACCCGAAGCGCTCCCGGATGACCCGCTCCTCGCGCGGCGTGAGCGTGGCGAGCGCTTGGCACACCGTCTCCTTGAACGCCGCCTCCCGCTCCTCGCTCCAGGCCGGCCGGACCAGGCGGCGCGCCTCCTCGACGTCCTTTCGCCTTGCCTCCTCGAGGATCATCTGCGTGAACTCCTCGTGGCTCTGCGGCGGCGGCGCCTCCCCGCTCGCGATGCGTTCGAGCGCCACGTTCATCCAGCCGCTGGCGCTTGGCATCGCGGAGTTCTGGCCGAAGATCTCGCGGACCAGTCGCCACTCGCCGCTCCGGCGCTGGCCGCTCGTGTCGTCGCCTGACGTGAGGGTGAGCAGGGTCAGGCCAGTCTCGACGCCCCGGAGGTACGCCAAGAGCTTCATGATATTGAGGTGCTCCTTGAGCGCATTGTGGATCGTGTTCCGGTTGTCATCGTCGAGTCCGACGGGCCGGCGGTGGTTGAGTTCGGCGTAGAGCTTGACCGCGGCCGCGTAGCGCGCCTCCTTGGTCTTGGGGCGCTGGGCGCGGTTGAGCCCGAAGGCCTTGACGTCCTTGCGGTAGGTGATCGGGTTGCACTCGACCATCCTGGCGGTCTCAGTGTCGCTCAGCCCGAGCGGGAAGAGCAGGCGAGTGAGCGTCTCGCGTTCGCGTCTGGGTCCCTGGTAGTCCCTCGGCATTTTGAACCTCCTGGCCTGAAAGGACAGGATATTTAAGAGACCTCTGAAAAAGTTCGTATTCAGTTTCGCCTGTCTGGTGACGGACAGAC
>CAYJVP010000005.1:0-22779 GCA_964373615.1 uncultured Gammaproteobacteria bacterium
AAAACTGCGTCTTTTCGTCTCACGGGCACCCGTCCACCCCATTCGACGTACCTTTCAGTACGTCTCATGGGGATGGACAGCCCGTTCAACGAAAATCCATCAGTTTTTCAGAGGTCCCCACATAAACTTGACTTTCATGTTTTAGCACTCTATACTTATGAGTGCTAATCGATCAAATGCGTATGTTACCAAATAATTTTACCCATAAATCTCAAGAAGCTCTCCAGCACGCGCACAATCTCGCGGTTGAAAATGGCCAGCAAGCGATTGAACCCATCCATCTACTCGCCTCCCTGCTTGAACAGGACGACGGGGTGGTCGGCGCGATTGTCCAACAAATCACGCCAGATGTACGTGATCTGCGCGCCGAGGTGGACGGAATTCTTGACGCCCTTCCGCACGCGCGCGGCCGCACCGGCGGCGGCATTGCACAGATGTACCTCTCGCAGGAAATGGCGAGCGTCTTGAATGAGGCCGCAAAAAAATCAAAACAATTCAAGGACGATTTCATTTCCACCGAACATCTGCTCCTTGGCCTCATGATGAATCGAAACGTCGGACGTCTGCTTTCCGGCTATCACGTCAGCGAGGAGGCGGTCATGAACGCGTTGAAACACATTCGCGGCACGCAGCGCGTGGATTCTCCGGAACCCGAGTCGCGCTATCAAGCGCTTGAAAAATACAGTCGGAACCTCACCGAGGCCGCCCGCGGCGGAAAGCTAGACCCGGTCATTGGACGTGACGCGGAAATTCGACGCGTCATGCAGGTGCTTCTTCGACGCACAAAAAACAACCCGGTCCTGATCGGCGAGGCGGGAGTCGGAAAGACCGCCATCGTTGAGGGGCTTGCCCAACGCATCGTGGCCGGAGACGTGCCGGAGCTTTTGCGCGAAAAAGAAATTGTGTCTCTCGATCTTGGCGCACTGGTCGCGGGCACAAAATATCGCGGCGAATTTGAAGATCGTCTCAAAGCCGTCCTGAAAGAGGTCGGCGAATCAAGCGGAAAAATGATTCTATTTATTGACGAGCTTCATACGCTTGTCGGGGCTGGCACCTCCGAGGGGAGCACGCTCGATGCCTCCAACATGTTGAAACCCGCCCTGGCCCGTGGCGAGATTCGCACCATCGGCGCCACCACCCTCAAGGAATACCAAAAACATATTGAGAAGGACGCCGCGTTTGAACGCCGTTTCCAACCTGTGCTCGTCGAGGAACCGTCCGTCGAGGATACGGTGGCCATCCTTCGCGGCATCAAAGAAAAATACGAGATCCATCACGGCGTGCGCGTCACGGACCCGGCGATCGTTGCCGCGGCAGAGCTGTCGACTCGCTATATTACGGACCGCTATCTTCCGGACAAGGCCATCGATCTCATTGACGAAGCCGCGTCCGCTCTTCGCATGGATATCGATTCCATGCCAGAAGAACTCGACTCCCTGAAGCGTGACGTCACGCGTCTTGAAATTGAACGCAAAGCGCTCGAAAAGGAAGAAGATAAATCATCGAAGACCCGCCTCTCTGAAATTGAGAAGCTCCTCGCGGATCTGCGCGAAAAAAGCGACGCGCTCGAAGGACGTTGGCGCAACGAAAAAGAAAAAATCGGCGACATCCACACGCTCAAAAGTCGCATGGACAAACTAAAAGCGGAAGCGGACATTGCCGAACGCCGCGGGGACCTTGAAAAGGTTGCCGAGATTCGCTACGGAAAAATCCCGAGTGAGGAAAAGAAGCTGCGTGCGGCGGAGGAGGCCCTTCACGAGCTTCAACGGGGCCGTGGCATGTTGAAGGAAGTGGTAACAGAAGAGGACGTAGCCGAGGTTGTGGCACGCTGGACGCACATTCCGGTTTCAAAAATGCTCGAGTCTGAAATGCAGAAACTTGCGCGCATGGAGGATGAACTCAAACGACGCGTGGTCGGACAAGAAGAGGCCATCGCGGCTGTCTCAAACGCCCTGCGCCGGTCGCGCGCAGGGATCGCCGAGGAACATCGGCCGATCGGATCCTTTATTTTCCTGGGGCCCACGGGGGTCGGAAAAACAGAGCTTGCTCGCGCCCTCGCCGCATTTATGTTTAACGATGAGCAGGCGCTCGTCCGGCTCGACATGTCCGAATACATGGAAAAGCATGCCATCTCAAAAATTGTTGGCTCACCGCCTGGCTATATCGGTTATGAGGAGGGTGGGCAGTTGACCGAGATCGTGCGCCGCCGACCGTACTGTGTGCTCCTCTTCGACGAGATTGAAAAGGCTCACCCGGACACCTTGAACCTTCTCCTGCAGGTTCTCGATGAGGGACATTTGACCGACGCGAAAGGACGTCGCGTCAATTTCAAAAATACGGTCATCATCATGACGAGCAATATCGGCTCGGACGTCATTTTGAATGCCGGCAAAGAAATGGCGTCCATCGGCTTTTCGGAAGGACAGGAAGGAAGCGGCGATCGCGAGATACAGGAACGCATCATGAATCTCTTGCGTGATCACTTGAGACCGGAATTCTTGAATCGTATTGACGAAATCATCGTGTTCCACTCATTGAGTGAAGAACAGATCGCTGATATCGTGGAGCTTCAGCTCATTCATGTTTCCGAACGACTGAAGGAGCAACGCGATATCACCCTGACTGTTGCGCCTGCGGCGAAAAAATTGCTTGCGGAAAAAGGATACGACCCTTCCTTTGGCGCCCGGCCATTGAAGCGCGTCATCCAAAATTTGATTCTCAATCCTCTGTCCCTGAAGATCGTCATGGGCGATATGAAGGAAGGCGACCGCGTGAGCATTGGAGCAAGGGACGGCGAAATTACGCTTACGAAAGCCAAAAAAACGGCCATGGCCGCCGCGTAATCCACGCGGCGCCTCTCCGTGACGTCGTGGAAGGCATGGGGTATACTGACCCTGACCTATGTGGAAACGCACGCTTGCGCTTTTGTGCGCCATATCTTTCCTCCTCAGTCCGTTCACGGGCTGGGCCAGTTCGTCGTTTAATCCAAATTTTCTGATCTCAAACGAGGACCTCACGGACACGGACAGCATGACGCTCGGAGAGATCCAGACATTCCTTGAAAAAGGTTCGCTCGCGACATACCGAGCAAAGGATGTGGATGGAAGCAAACGCACGGCGGCGGAGATCATCTATCGATCTGGGCGCAGGAACGGGGTGAGTCCGCGGGTGATCCTTACCATGCTCCAGAAGGAACAGAGCCTCGTGATGGACACGGAGCCCTCCGAAGATCAACTTGACTGGGCGATGGGCTATGGGGTGTGTGATGACTGCTCGCACGATGATCCAGACATTCAACGCTTCCGTGGATTTGCCAAACAGATCAATTCTGCCACGCTACAGCTTATCGACGGATATATGACGGACCTGGAGACGAACGGACAAACCGTCATGGGGTTTGCGCCCGGTGAAACGTCCCGCATCGACGGAATACGCGTCATTCCTGCCAACAATGCCACCGCCGCGCTCTATACCTACACACCGCACCTGCACGGAAACCAAATTTTTGTGACGCTGTGGCACCGCTGGTTCAGCCGCGATTACCCGACCGGCTCTCTGCTCCAGAATAACGAGGATGGCGGTGTGTGGCTCATCCAATACAGCGATAGGCGGCCCATTACGTCGCGTGCCGCTTTCCTTTCACGCTACAGAGAATCATTGATCATCCCTGTGTCACCCTCTGAACTTGAAGCCTACGACATCGGCCGACCCATTTCCCTTCCGAACTATTCCCTCCTCCTTTCCGAGAATGGAGACATCTATCTCCTCGTGGACGACACGATTCGCCACATTGTGTCCATGGAAGCGTTCCGCGCGATTGGATTCAACCCGGATGACTTGATCGAGATCACCGAGAATGAGCTCTCTGCCTACGACATCGGCGAACCCATCACGACAGACACCGTGTATCCGCAGGGCGCCCTGCTTCAAAACATCGAGACAGGCGGCGTCTACTACGTTGAGGATAACGAGAAACATCCACTCATGTCTCGGGAAATTTTGGAAACGCGGTTCCCGGACCGCGCGATCACCCCATCAACAGCGGAAGAGCTTGAGACGTTTGAAACGGGGGATCCTGTTCTCTTCCCCGATGGCACGCTGGTCGGTGTATCCGGCGAAGCGACGGTCTATTTCATCTCAGAAGGTGAACGACGGCCCGTGGTGAGCGAAGAAGTGTTTGAAGGATTCGGATGGAAATGGGAGAACGTGCTCTGGACGAATGAGCGATCTCTTGCGTTGCACCCGAAGGGAACGATGCTCGACCGTGTGATGATGGAAGAGGACGATGAGGTTTCCGCCGCGTCTGCCCCATAACCTGCTATGCTCATATTCACCGCATTCACTCCCCACACCCCGCTTCTGCTGCCATCCATCGGCAAGGAGCATCTGGAATCGCTTGTTTCCACCCGCGGCGCCATGGATCATTTGGCAGAAGAACTGTATGCCCTGCACCCAGAAACGATCGTCGTCATCTCCGGACATGGCGCGCAGTTTCAAGAGGCATTCTCCGTAAATCTCCACGACCACTACCGTGCGGATTTCAGCGAGTTTGGGGACCTCACCACAACGGAAACCTTTGAACCCGACCTCGCCTTCATCGACACCCTGCAACGCACGGCCCGACGGCGCCAAATTCCATTCACGCTTTTCTCTGATCCCGTGCTTGACTACGGAACATCGGTGCCCCTTCTCACCCTGGCCGAGCGTTTGCACAAGGTCAACATTGTGCCGCTCTCCTACAGCGGCCTCCCGGCCAAAACGCACTTTGAATTCGGCCGCAGCCTCAAAGAGGTCGTCCATGGCTCGACGCGTCGGGTGGCTGTGATCGCGAGCGGCGACCTTTCGCACGCCTTGTCGTCTGACGCGCCGGCAGGCTTGCGCCCGGAAGGAAAGGTGTTTGATGAAACCGTGCGTGCCGCGATTCAGTCGCAAGCTCCTGCCAAATTGCTTTCCTTGGACCCAGCCGTTGTCGAACGCGCCGCAGAATGCGGTTATCGGCCGCTCCTTATTCTTCTCGGACTCTTGGATGGCACGCGCGTCACACCAGACGAGCTTGTATACGAATCGCCGTTTGGCGTGGGATATCTCGTGACCCACCTTGCGTTTGCGTAACATGAACGAGGAACGTCTTATTGCGGAAGTGTACCCCATCCAACGCCTTCCCAGGCGTTTTTCGGTATTTGACTATCTCGTCCCAAACGGTCTCTCTCTTCAAGAAGGAACGATGGTGCGGATTCCTCTTCGAGGCCGCGAAACATGTGGGGTGGTGAAATGCACGCGGACCAAACGCGTTCCGGTGGAACGGCTAAAATCCGTGCTCTCCGCCTCTCCAAACATTTTTCTGAAGCCCGAAGAGCTCTCCTGGTACGAATGGATCGCGTCTCAAACCGTTCAATCCGTGCCGTCCGTGCTCTCTGCGGCCATCCCTCTTCCCCAAAAACAACAGCATCCGAAAAAGAAGGATGCGTCATCACGCGATCCCTTGAAAATCCGCGCCTCCGAGGCCCCTTTGCTTAAACGTCTCCTCGAACACGTGACCGCACACCGTCGCGCGTTTATTCATGCCGTGGATTTCATTCAGATGTCCGCGGTCGTACAGGGGTTTCTCGAAAGCCGCCCAAACGAACGCGTGGCCGTCATCACACCGAATATTCGAGAGGCCAGATGGCTTGCGGCATGGTTGCCGAATGCGGTGGCGCTCTTGACCGGAGATGAGTCCGCGGCTCGGGCCTCTGCCTGTTGGCAGACGCTACGAGAGGGAGGGACGCGCGTTCTGGTCGGAACGCGACGGGCATCTCTTGTCATTCCCTGGCAAACCGATACGATTTTTGTGCTTCGTTCCAGTCATCCAAACCACAAACAAGACGACCAAAACCCACGCTTTGACGTTCGAGATATCGTGTGGGAATTGAGTCAACGCACCGGAGCGAAGCTCTACTTTTTAGATGCCGCGCCGCGCGCCGACGACGTTGAACGTTTCGGAAAGGCTCACGTGACCCTTCAACATCCCATCACCTCTCGTCCAACGATCATCGATCTCCGTGGAGAGCGTGGCGGCTCCCCGCATCCATTTCTTTCCCTCTCCGCAACAGAGGCGATCTCTCACGCTCTTCATGACGGCGCACAAGTGCTCTGCCTGTATCCGCGAAAAGGGAAAGCGCGCGCGTTGCGTTGTCTCGATTGCGGACGTGAATTCCCCTGTTCTGCGTGCGGAGGTCGGTTCACGATCTATGAGACGACCGTGCGCTGTCACCACTGTGGACAGGTGGATCCTCGGCCGCTCTCCTGCCCAACGTGCGCCGGGACAAACCTTGAGGAACAGGGCTATGGCAACCGAGCCATCAAACAGGCTCTGCAGAGGTTGTTTCCACGCCGATCGGTCGGCATCATTGAACGCGACCTCGTGGAAGACCTGGCGTCGGATATCCTGCTCGCAACGCCGTACTACCTTGAGTCCGTGTACGATCCCGGGCAGAGGCCAGAACGCCTTCGCCTCGTGGTGATCCTCGATGCCGATGCGAGCTTGTACGATCAAACCTTTCGCTCCTTCGAAGAGTCCCTTCTGCGCGTTGAAGAGATGCGCGGATACAGTTATCGCTGCCAGGCCCCCCTTCTCGTCCAAACGCATGTTCCCGACCTGTTTCGTCGCTTTTACGATGATCCTGAACACTTCTATGCGGACGAATTGACGTGGCGGCGTTTGTATCACCAGCCGCCTTTTGCTCGTCGCATGCGGCTTATTTCAAAAGAGAAGGACACGCACAGAGCGCGCATCGAAGGAGACGCCACCATGGCGACACTGGCCGCCATCCCGGGCGTGCAGATCCTCTCCCAAAGAATTTCTCGTCCCGTCATGCATCCAACGATCGATGTGGCCGTTGACCTTGATGCTGTGCCTTCCGTCTGTGAGACGTTGAGCGCTCTGCCTGACCATGTTATTATTGACACGAATGTTGCGATATGATTTCCTGTGATCTCTATGTTCGATATTCTCCGCGAACCAAGTCCTGACCTGCGTAAAAAATCTAAACCGATCGAGATGGTTGAATTAGCGTCCACGAACACACAAACATTTCTTGCCGAACTCGCGGAAACCATGAAACACGCAGACGGTGTTGGCATTGCCGCGCCGCAAGTTGGCGTACAGAAGCGCGTCATTATCGTGCAGACTCCAAACGGACCGGAAGCGTTCGTGAACCCAAAAATCGTCTCCTCGTCCCTTCGAAAAGTCGAAAGCGAAGAGGGCTGCCTCTCCGTCCCTGGCGTCTTCGGAATCGTAAAACGACACCAGAAGGTCAAAGTAAAGGCGCTTGATCGCCATGGAAAAAAACAGCTTCGGAAGGCCTCCGGTCTTGAGGCAATCATTTTTCAGCATGAAATCGATCATCTCGACGGTGTGCTCTTTATCGACAAGGTGGAACGTTTCACCAATCCTCCCCGCCTGTGACACGCGCTGTTTTTTTTGGAACACCCGAACTCTCGGTTCCCTTCCTCGAAGCCCTGTCCCTGGACCCGGATGTCGAAACTTCCCTTGTGGTCACGCAACCGGATAAACCGGCCGGACGAAAAAAGAACCTCGTCGCCTCTCCCATCAAGCAAAAAGCCGAAGCGCTGGAGATCGAGTGCTTCCAACCCTCATCGCTCCGATCGAAAAAAAACATTGAAAAGCTGCGCTCCGTTCACGCAGATGTGTTCGTGGTGGTTGCATACGGAAAAATAATCCCAAGGTCAGCGCTTGAGCTCCCGCCACATGGGTGTGTGAACGTCCATCCATCCTTGCTTCCAAAGTATCGCGGACCGTCCCCCCTCAACGCACCCATCGCGAATGGAGACCGAGAAACCGGCATTTCGATCATCGTATTGGATGAAGGAATGGACACGGGTTCGATGCTCGGCGCGAAAACGATTCCTCTTGACCCGCGCGAAACGCTCGAAACGCTCACAAAAAAAGTGATGCAGACGGGCCCCGCGTTTTTATTGGACACGCTGAAGCGCTATGTCGCAGGCAAAATTTCTCCAGAGCCGCAAAATCATGTAAAGGCAACGTACACAAAACTTCTTACGCGCGAAGACGGCCATATTGACTGGCACGCGTCTGTCGAGCGCATCGATCGTCTGATCCGTGCCTATGAGCCATGGCCAGGCACGTGGACCCTCTGGAATCGTTCACGTAAAGAGCTTCGACTCAAAATCCTCTCGGCCCATCCTTCCCACGAGCGAGCGGCCTCCCCTGCCGGAGTGGTCGCCATAAAAAACGACCGCATCCTGGTTGCCTGCGCCGATGAGAGCCTTGAGATCGACGCTCTCCAACCGGAAAGCGGGCAGCCCATGTCAGCAGAAACCTTCTTGCGCGGTTATTCGGATGTGAAGGGGGCTGTGCTTGCCTGAGCGGCTGATGGCGAAAAGCGAGGGGTTTCCAAAACAGCCTGTGTCTCAACAACGGCTTTTTTTATTTTCAAAAACGGAACGACAAAAAGGAGGATCCCAAGACCGAGCGGATGATTCAAATAGGGGGAAAACACGTGCGTTACGTACAACACAAACAACAGAGAGAGAAGACCCACGGATAACCATGCCTGCGGGTCCTCCCTCGACGGTAACAAGCCGCGCGCAAGATAAACAAAGAGAACAAGAAACGAGATCGGACCGAGGATCCCCATCTTCAACCAAAGTTCGAGCCATCCCCACTCAAGGGAGTAGGTGCTCCAGGTCCCATCCGATGAAAAAGCCCGCACGCGTGGATCGTCCGTTTGAAAGGTGACCTCCTCGCCAAATCCTTTGCCGATCAGTGGCGAGTCAACAATTTCATCCCAGATAACAGGAAGAAGCTTCCAGCGACTTGAAATCGCTACGTCGCTGACATCCGTGGTTCGTGAGGACAAAAGTTGGCTCAAGTCCCCTGTGGAGGTGACGCGATACGGCAATGGAAAGAGAACCATAAAAACAAGGAGAAGAGCGCCGACAACCCCAGAAAGAAGCATGATCCCCACTCCACGAATCAAGGAGGAAAATTTTGCCGATAGAAAATAGATGGAAAGAGCAAAAGAAAGGCAAACACCGGCAAGCATACCAATCCAAAAGCTGCGAGAGAGACCGATAATGACCACGGACATCCCGGCCGAAAACGCCAAGAGGAGGTTCCACCCATCGCGCTTCGTTATACGTGGACTCAGAAGAAGAGGGACAAACAGAAACAACATGAAAATCACGGAAATCTGCGCCTGCAAGAACACACGGAAGAGACTGCCGATCATCTTTGTCAGCTCCGCCGTACGTGTGTCTCGAATAAACGCGTACACGGCCTCGAGCATCCATTCCGGATAATGCGTAAAAAAATACAGCAAACCGAGGCTGAGCGCCGTCACCCACACGGCGCTTGCGCAGAGCACCTGGAGAAGAAGTCGTCGACGCTCCGAAGTCCATGCAACACTTAAAATCGGAAGGAGATACGCAAGATAAAAATACGCGTTTCCGTCCGCAAAGGTCTTGCTGATTTCATTTTGGAAAAACCCAACGGTCAATCCGAGCATGACGGCAGCAAGAAGTGGGAAAAATCCAGTCCATCTTGGATCACGTATATTGACACTCGCCTTCCCCCGGACAAACAAGATCAGCCACCCAAAGATCACGGCCAAAAAGACGACCATGCGCAACGAAAGGGTGAATCCGAAAATTTCTGCAAAAACAAGATGCCCGTGTGAATTGGCAAATAACTCTGCAAACGCCGCGGCAAGGCCCCACTCAAGACGATGCAGTGTGAGGACCAAGACAACCGTGCCGACCACGCCAAGGAAGACAGGAGCAAAAAAACTCTGGTAGGCCGGGACAGACAACGCGAACATGGCGACAAGCCCGGCAAGCACGATCCAAAAAGATTTACCGAAGAATTGTTTCCACACACGAGGTTGGTTTCATAAGACTGGCCACGAAAGCCATCATCACATACAACGGTTCAGGAAGCGTGAACAGGAGCCATCCCAGAGGGCCATGGTGCTTGCGCATGTATCGACGCAGGCTTCGACGGAGCATGGCCTGCTTTTTCATCGTGCTGATGGTGGTAAAACTACTTCCCTTCTTGTGTCGGGCTGAAATATCCGCATAGTAGCGAACCCTCCAACCGGCGCTCCGGGCACGTTTGCAAAAATCAACCTCTTCATACCACATGAAAAACCCTTGATCGAGCAGACCGATCTGGGCAAAAACCTCTGGTCGAATACAGAAGAACGCACCCATCACCTGGTCCACATCGGTCGTCTTTGTGTAGTCAAAATCTTTCATGAGCCAACGTCGAATCGGACCAATGTTTGGAAAGAGGTGCGGCGCTTTCAGAAGAAGCAGAAACTGATCGAGGGGCGTTGGAAATCTCCAGACGCAATCTTGTTGCGTGCCGTCCAAATTTTTGAGTGAAATTCCTCCGACCCCAACCTCTGGGTCTTCCTCCATCCGCGCGGCAATGTGGCGGAGCGCCGGGCCATCAAACACAATATCCGGATTCACAAGAACGACATACGCTCCGCGAGCTTCGCGAATGGCAAGATTGCAGCCTCCGGCAAACCCGAGGTTTTTTTCGCTTTTCAAAAATCGAACCTGCGGATAGACGTGTGCGAGATCCGAAAGGTCGTCCCCAGAGGCATTCTCCACAATACATACTTCCACCTCGTGTGGGTCGTGGTGTGCAAAAAGCGAGGCGAGCATGGTCGCGAGGTATACTTTTGTTTTGTAATTTACCGTGACAACGGAAATCATAAACCGTGCTTTTCGACAATGAACCGCCTGGCCTCTTCGTAACGATGCACGCTCCGCGGCATCCAGCCAACATGCTGCCAAGGAATATGATACAGGAATGACGGCCTCCACTGCGAGATCCCCTTGCGACGGCGCTCATCCACGACGCGAAAGAGCTCCTCGGAAACATGCACGCCGCCGTGACCCTGTTCTAACATCGTGAGCCACAAATCCCAATCTTGGAATCGACGAATCGCAGGATCGAATCCTGGAAAATGTTCACGCCTCACTAAACTGGTTGTATGAATATAATTCATACGTCGGAGACGCTCTTGATCAAACGGAAAGCTTCGAAAACGTTTCCAACCAAAACGGAAAGCAGCGTAGGCGTAACTCGCCTCTGCGTGCGCGTCAAGGGCGCCGGAAAGTTTTTCCAACATGTCTGTGCGCATGATCACGTCTGCGTCACAAAAAATCACCCGATCGCCGTGTGAGGTCGCAAACCCTTGGTTACGCGCAAGGTTTCCCCCCTGGTTTGACTGATCAATGAGAGTGATCCGTGACGAAAACGGACGGAGCGCCTCGAGGGTCGCATCCGTTGATCCATCGTTCACCACGATCACCTCGCTGGGCGCGCGTGTTTGCGCAAACACGCTCTCCAAACACGCCGCGATCGTCCCGGCATGCTGGTAGGTTGGAATAATGACGCTGATCGAAGAACTCATAGGCGATCAAGAAGCTCCCGAAGCCTGCCAAACTGGACGTCGCAAGTAAACTCGGCAAGAACACGTGCACGCGCATGGGACCCAAGCTGTTCACGAAAGGTCCGATCGGACCCTACACGCACCAGAGCGTTCGCAAGCGCCGCGATATCACCGTCCTCGATGAGCACGCCCGTCTCTCCGTCCAGAACCGCTTCGTCGACTCCGGGTTGTTTTGTCGCAATCGATGGCAATCCATGCAGAGCTGCCTCAAGATAGACGAGGCCGAACCCTTCGCGGTCCGTCTTGTGCACGACCGTCGGCATAACGAAAATATCCGCTTCCGCGTACGCCTTCTCGCGTCCTTGATCGTTCAGATTCCGATCGATGGTGACGTGACCCTCCATGCCAAGCTCACGCGCCCGTTGCACAATCTTTTCCTCCATCGGTCCCTCGCCCACGATGTGATAGTGCACAGAACCTATTTGTGTCATATGAAACAAATAGGTCATGGCTTCGAGAACACGCAGATGCCCTTTGCGTTCGACAAGACGCGCAACGGTGAGGAGGGTCAACGTTTCATCTGATCTCGTTTTCGTCGGTGTCCGATCGAGCTCGCGCGGCGCAGATACACAGGGATACACAACGCAAGTTTTTTTCACTCCAAAATCCCGCCGAACCTCTTCCGCCAACGCGTGCGAGTTTGCCACAACGAGCGCGGAGCCACGAAGCACGCGACCCGCGAGCCATCGCTTCCCTCGGCGCTGTTTGACCAAGCCAATGTCCATCCCGTGCACAAACACGACGTAGGGTCGACGTGTAAACCAACGCGCGATCCATGCCGAGGCCCCAAGCGGCAGCACGTGACTCACAAGAACCACGCGATACGAGGCACGGCGCAACCAGAGCAACAAAACTGCTTTCTTCCAACGGGGCCAAAAAAAACGGAACAAAAGCGTTTTTCGCAGAACGGGGTATCCGACCGAGGCATCAAACGCGTGGTCTCCTGAATCCGGCGGTGCGACGACTCGTATGTCTCCACGTAAAGACGCGGCAAGCGCATCAAGATAACGCGCCACCCCGCCGCGCCGCGGAGGAAAATCAAGCGTCAGAAGGAGGTATCTCTTCATAGATAGGCTTGCGCATGAGTACATGACGCAGGGCTCGTACGTGTTCAACCTTCACAGATCGGGTCACAAACAAACAACCAACGTAGACCACGGCGCAAACGGGTATCACGAGTAAAAGATCCAGGACGGTTCGAAGAAATATGGCCGCCATGGCCATCACAGCCCCGCTTGCCGCAATCGGCAATGCCATACGCAAAAGGTGGCGCATGCGGTATTCCGGCAACACGCGAGGAACAAAATAGAGACCGACAAGAAACAAAAACCAAAAGCTCGCCAGTCCGGCATAGGCCGCGCCAATGATTTCAAATCGTGGAATCAAAAGCATGTTCGCAACAACATTCACCACCATGGTCGCGCCCATAATGGCGGTTTTCAGTCCTTGACGGTCAGAAGCATTCAAAAGTGAACCGATAGGAAAATCTAAAAAAATCGGAATGAGGACAAGCACAAGGATCTGAAGCACGGGAGCAGCGCTCGCGTAGTCTTCTCCGGCTAACAAGACAAGATCAGGGGCCACCGCAAAAATCCCAAAACTAATCGGAGTGGCTATAAGCATCATGTACCACATAGCATGCTGAAACAGCCGAGCCAAGCGCGGTCGATCCGTTCGCACAAGGGCGCTCATGCCAGGATAGAGAGCCGCCACAAAGGCAAGCGGCATGAATTGAAACGAATACGTGAGTTTGTAGGCGACGCTGTAAATGCCAACCGCGCCTATGCCTACATACCACGACAAAAATACGCTATCGACGTAGGAATACACCTTTACAAAAATACCAGCCAAAGCAAAAGGGAGCGCCACGCGAAAAAAACGTTTCAACCAGACACGGTCAACACATGGAAGCAAGGATCGGAGCCCAAGGAGTCTGACAACGCGCTGCGCGGAAAAGATCATGTTGAATACACTTCCAAAAATCAAAGCAGCCACCAATAAATGTAGGTTCGGATAGACGAGTAAAACCGCGCCTCCAAAGAGCGCCGTACAGAGTTGGCCGACAAAAATGCCTAGGGATTCATATTTTAGGGCATGGTGGCCCCGCAAAATGCCGTAATAAAAAAGAGAGATGGCGTCCGCGAGCATGACGATACTCGCGAGAAGGACAAGTTCTAGAATCATCGCATCGTATCCCAAAAGCCACGTGCTTGCGACGGCTCCTATCACGCCAACCACCATGAGAGGAAGCTTCGCCCCCAGCGCTCGTTGAATGAGTGGAAGCGCTTCCGTCGGGCGCTTGGCGACCTCCCGAATAATCACAGGAGTGATACCAAAGTCAGAGATGACGCTAAAGATGGTGGTAATGGAAAGAGCCAAAAAATACGCCCCGGTATTTTCTGGCTGCATGATGCGCGCCAGAAACAAAAAATAGACAAAGGCGAGCACTTTTTGTCCAATCGACGCGAGGGTCAGATACAACGTATTTTTCGCGAGCGGCAGCGTCATAACACCACCTACGATAGCCCAAAAAAAGCCTCGCGTCCAGACAAATCTTTACGTTCACGGGTTCGGGCGTGCGAACAGACAAATCTCGAATAGAACGCGCGTCTTCGGATCGACCGCGGACTGCCAGTTGAGCTCGAGGTCGAGACGCGTCCGATCTGGCATCGCATACGCGTTCCCCATACGCGCATCAAGAGCGCCGTCACGTTGCAGGGCCTGTGTCAGCATCCGATGAAGCTCGCGCGTGCGTGGGTGAACATTTGAACGCGATGGATCCGAAACAATTTCGTCGAGAAACAATTGAGGGAACTTCTTGATGGCAGCCATCAAGCCGTCAATGATCCGGCGCGCTTCTCTTTCCACAGCCTCCGAGGGTGCCTGAAGACCAGGTCTCTCGCCTTGATACTGACTGATAAATCCAATGGAGATTCCAACGCCGTTCGGATGGGTCGCCGCAAACGCGCGGTCATAACGCTCCCGAACGGCGCGGAATTTTTTTAATAGTCGCGCGAACGCTTCGTGGTCAGATTGAAAAATTTCTTTTTGCTTCTCTGGCGCATCCGCCGCGGTAAGTTCCGTATACGCACGTGTGAGTTCGCTCATGTTTCGCCGATCCTGTCCTGGCGACACGTAAAAGGACGCGCCCTTTGGATACGGAAGAACACCGTTTTTACAGATGGCATCGAGGGCCAACACGCGCTCGCGTAACATTCGTGTTATTTCTCGCAGTCGGTGAGGAATATCTGCGAGCGGAATATCAAACAGGTGGTACACCAACACGGCGCGCGCGTCCGGACTCTCAAAATCCTTCCCAAGCATGCCGACCGCGACGGAGGTATCTTTTACCGTCTTGCGCAACTGTCTTTCCCGTTCCGCATCTGGACTCTCAAAGAGATGATCGTAAAGGGGGTCTAAAAGACACTGACGGAGCATCTTTCCAGACGAGCCATCGCGAAGATACGCAAGCACCTCGTCTTTAATACGCGCCTCTTGTCGCTGCACGTTCGGGTCAACACGACGGCGTTCGGCCCGTTCAAAAAGAGAGAGAAATTCGTGATTGATATGATGCTGACGTTCATGTTGAACAACGCGTTCCTGCTCCTTTCCCGATACAGATCCTTTGATGAGAAGCACGGACGGGAGCCCACCGAGGAGTTCGATGCGAACATACGATTCGGTGCGCACGGCTTGCGGCGCGTCGAGCTGAACACGCGTATGGTACGTGCCACCGTGCTGATCAAGGCGAACGCGCCGTTTTTGCGCCTCCTCTCCCGCGTCCGAGGTGATTCCTGGCGCGTAAAACTCACGATAGTCCTCGGAAAGAGCCGCCGAGACGATGAAATAAGATTCCACGCGTCGAAAACGAACTTCCCCGGTTGGCAGATGTCCGGTTCGCGCGCGAAAAACGTGCGCCCCCATCGTCCCTTCCGTGACAGGGTCCCCGCTGTCTTCTACGGCTCCGCGGATCTCTGCTTCGGTAAGAAGCGCCTCGCGGTGTTTTATGCGATACGTTGACACGACCTGCGCAGCCTGCTCGCGAATCGGCTCAGGCAAAGGAGCCAAAAGATTTCGCATGGCCGTGGGATGCGCAACGGCCACGTCACGCTGCAGCCAATCTTCCAGGCGCAACAAAATCGAGACATGCTTTTGCCGTCTCTCAAACCGTTCTTCTTCCGAAGGGGGAGCTTCAAAAATAAGGCTCTCCGCTGCTCCTGATTCCGCACCTCGCATACAGCAGGTATGCTACCACTCACGTTTCCATTCCTCCAGGTCGCCCTCGAATTTTCCGATATTTTTTCGATGCCACTTTGTATCGCGCTAATTCCCGCTCAAGCGCCGCGGCCGCGTCGGCAAACGAAACGTCGTCCGTGTGTCGTTTTTCTTCCAGGAGTTTCCTGGCGCGCTCTTTTGCCTCTTCAATTTTTTCAAGTTCAAGCTCCTCAAGACGCTCGGCGGTGTCGGCGAGAATGATGAGCTGATTTCCCGGCCTCATCTCCAAAAAACCGGTTGAAACCGCAAGCAGTTCTTCCGTCTTCCCCTTCAAAAGTCGCATCTCCCCAGGACGCAGACTCGTCACGAGCGGGATGTGTCCAGGAAGCACCGTGATCTCACCCGTCTCGGTCATGATCGTCGCTGAATCAACCTCGTCCTCAAACGCGATACGCTCGGGCGTCACGATTTTGAGGTGGAGAGTCATAATCTTACGCAATCACTTCGTCAATGCTTCCCTTCATGTAAAACGCCTGCTCGGGTTTGTGGTCGTGCTTCCCTTCAAGAATTTCCTTGAAGCCGCGCACCGTGTCCGCAAGCTTCGCGTATTTCCCTGCAGAACCCGTAAACACCTCCGCAACCGAAAATGGCTGCGAGAGAAACTTTTGAACCTTGCGCGCACGCGCCACGGTGAGCTTATCCTCTTCGGAAAGCTCGTCCATGCCAAGAATCGCGATGATGTCTTGCAAATCTTTGTAGCGCTGCAACACCTTCTGCACGCCACGGGCAACCTGGTAGTGCTCTTCCCCAACGATCTCTGGATCCAGCACGGTTGAACTCGAATCAAGTGGGTCGACCGCAGGATAAATGCCAAGCTCCGCAAGCGATCGCGCAAGCACCACGGTTGAGTCAAGGTGCCCGAACGTGGTGGCTGGCGCAGGGTCGGTCAGGTCATCCGCGGGCACGTACACGGCCTGAATGGATGTGATCGACCCTTTGTTTGTCGAGGTGATGCGCTCCTGCATGGCGCCCATCTCGGTCGCGAGGTTTGGTTGGTATCCGACCGCCGATGGGATGCGGCCGAGGAGCGAGGACACCTCGGAGCCTGCTTGCGTGAAGCGAAAAATGTTGTCGATGAACAAAAGGACGTCGCGACCTTCATCGTCGCGGAAGTATTCGGCAAGGGTGAGACCCGTGAGTCCCACGCGCGCGCGAGCGCCCGGCGGTTCATTCATTTGTCCGAACACCAGCGCGGTCTTGCTCAGAACCCCGGAGGCTTTCATTTCCATGTAGAGATCATTGCCTTCTCGCGTGCGTTCGCCAACCCCGGCAAACACCGAATACCCGCCGTGTTCTTTCGCGATGTTGTGAATGAGCTCCTGAATGAGCACGGTCTTCCCCACTCCAGCGCCACCGAACAATCCAATCTTGCCACCTTTCAAAAATGGACAGATGAGGTCCACGACCTTGATGCCTGTTTCAAAAATTTCGTACTTCGTCGATTGATCCGTGAATGCGGGAGCGGATCGATGAATGGGATCGCGCCGTTTCGTCTTCACGGGCGGCATGTTGTCGATGGGATCTCCGGTCACGTTACACATGCGGCCAAGCGTTTCCGGTCCCACCGGAACGGAAATAGGCCGGCCGATGTTTTCAACCTCCATGCCGCGCATCAGCCCGTCCGTTGAGGTCATCGCGACGGTTCTCACAAGGCTGTTGCCAAGATGCTGGGCAACCTCCAAGGTGAGAGGGATATTTTTTCCGCGCGTCACTTCAAGCGCGTCGTAAATTTTTGGAAACTCTCCCTCTCCGCCGGAGGCGGAAAAGCGAACGTCGACGACCGGTCCGATAACTTGTGCAATAGTTCCTTTCATAAAGTTAGCCGTTAGCCATTAGCCGTTAGCCATTAGCCGTTAGCTCGACATCGGCTAACCGCTAAAGGCTAAAGGCTTGGTTTACTATTCAAGCGCGGCTTTGCCGCTGCTAATCTCCGCGATCTCCTTTGTGATTCCTGCCTGCCGAACTTGGTTATAGGTGAACGTCAGATCATCGATCATGTCCGAAGCCGCATCCGTCGCGCTCCTCATCGCCATCATGCGCGCCGAGTGTTCGGAGGCCGCGGACTCAAGCACGGCCTGGTACAGCATGGTTTCAACGAGCCGAGGGAGCAGCCGGTCCAGCACCTCGCGTGGACTTGGTTCAAACGTGTACTCTTTTGCCTTTTTGATGTCGAGGTCCGTCTTCTCCTCGCCTCTCACCTCTCCGATCTCTCGAACCGATTCCGGTCCGACAAGCGGGAGCAGTTCAAGCACGGTTGCTTTTTGCGAAATGGCGGAAACAAAATCTGTATAGGCGAGCACCACGCGATCGTAGACATGTTTGGAAAATTCGTTTACGATCAGACGTCCAATCGGAAGCACATCCTCGAAACGAGGGTGGTTGGAGATACCTGTAAAACTTGCGATCACGTTTTGTTTGGCGCGTCGCATCGCATCCGCACCGCGTTTGCCAATCGTGATGACATCGAGAGGAGACGCCGGCTTCCCAGACCCAAACTCTCTCAATGCCGCGAGAATTTTCTTCACGATGTTCGTGTTGAATCCACCCGCGAGTCCGCGATCCGATGTCAAAAGGACGAAGAGTGCGCGGCGCGCTTTAGGATGACGACGCAAGAGGGGATGAAGCGAGGTGTCGGTCACGCGTCCTATGGAGGACACGGTGTCCCAAGCCAGGCGCGCATACGGACGGCTCGAAAGCACGGCGCTTACGGATTTGCGCATTTTGCTCGCGGCCACCAACTCCATCGCCTTGGTGATCTTCTTCGTGTTCTTCACCGATTTGATGCGTCGGCGAATGGTTCGTGTCCCCATCATTGGCATAAAAAGGTGCGAGCCTCTAGCCGTTAGCCTTTAGCCGTTAGGTTCTTAACCTCAGGGCGAGAGGATTGAAACGCTTCGATCATCCTCTTCAAATTTGCGGTGGTTTCATCAGAGAGTTCCTTCGATGTTCGAATCGACTCCATAACCTTCGCGCCAGAGCTGTCCATATACGCATGGAACGCCGTTTCCCATGCCTGCACCTCCTCGACCGGCACGTGATCGAGATATCCGTTTGTGACGGCAAAAAGGATCGCGACTTGATGTTCAAACGACATGGGCTGATATTGCGACTGCTTCGTGACCTCAACCGCGCGACGGCCGCGCTCAATCTGCTTGCGTGTGGTCTCGTCAAGATCGGCCGCAAATTGCGCGAACGCCTCGAGCTCGCGAAATTGCGCGAGGTCAAGGCGAAGCTTGCCGGCAACCTTCTTCATGGCTTTTGTCTGCGCCGCAGAACCCACGCGCGAGACAGAAAGACCCACGTTCAACGCGGGACGAATCCCGCGGTAGAACAGATCCGTCTCAAGATAAATCTGACCGTCCGTGATGGAAATGACGTTTGTTGGAATGTACGCAGAGACGTCGCCGGCCTGTGTTTCGATGATCGGCAATGCCGTGAGTGATCCGCCGCCGTTGTCTTCGTTCAGACGTGCCGCGCGCTCCAAAAGGCGCGCGTGCAGATAAAACACGTCGCCTGGATACGCTTCGCGGCCTGGCGGCCGGCGCAACAGGAGCGAGATTTCGCGGTACGCCCACGCGTGCTTAGAAAGGTCGTCATAAATCACAAGCGCATCCTCACCCTTTCCCATAAAGTATTCGCCGATCGCGCATCCGGCATACGGCGCGATAAACGCAAGCGAGGCCGGATCCGAAGCGCCCGCGAGCACCACGGTCGTGTATTCCATGGCGCCAGCTTCGAGAAGACGCGCGACAATTTTTGCCACCTTCGATTCCTTCTGGCCGATCGCCACGTAAATGCATTTTACGTTCTGTCCCTTCTGATTGATGATCGTGTCAATCGCGATGGCGGTTTTCCCGACCTGTCGATCGCCGATGATGAGCTCGCGTTGACCGCGACCAATGGGGATCATGGCGTCGATCGCCTTGATGCCGGTTTGAAGCGGCGCACTGACGGATTTGCGCGTCATGACGCCGGGAGCGATTTTTTCAACCGGGAAAAAATCCTTTGCGCGAATGTCCCCCTTCCCGTCCATGGGGTTGCCAAGTGGATCAAGCACGCGACCAATCACTCCGTCGGAAACGGGAATGGACAGGATGCGTCCGGTCGACTTCACGGTGTCGCCCTCTTTAATTTTTGACGCGTCGCCCAAAATAACCGCGCCAACCGTTTCCTCTTCGAGGTTGAGCGCGACCCCGTACACGTCTCCAGGAAACAACAACATTTCCGACGCCTGACAGTCTGAAAGCCCGGTCATGCGTGCGATCCCGTCCCCCACGGCGATGACCTCTCCGACCTTCTCCTCCTTTGCCTCCGCTTTAAAGGTTGCCACCTGCTTGCGCAACGCCTCGATGATATCTTGTTTGGTATTCATAAATCTTATGTCGTCAGATGCGACGTGAGCGCCGCAAGAGAGCCAGCAATGGATGCGTCAATGATCCGATCGTCGATGTGCACACGCGCTCCGCCGATGAGTGTCGGGTCCACATTCTCCGTAAGCGTCGCGCCTGCGGCTGCCTTTTCGAGGATCTTGCGCGCCTCCTTTGACAAAGGATGCGCGGAGGTCACCACCACATTCGCGACGCCATGTTTCTCCTTCCACACTCCATCAATGTGTCTCACGACATCGCGCCACTGCGGAAGTTCATGTCGAGCGGCCAAAAATTCCACACAGGCAGCCGCAATCCTTTCGGTCTCCTTCGAGGATTTTCCCTCCGTCATCTCCACATACGTTCGAGCGAGTTGTCGGGCGCGAAGCTTCATACCTTTGTGAGAAGCTCGACGGCCTCTTCAGCCATGGCCTGAGATTTTTTTGCATCCACGGAGTCTGCAAGCACTTTCCGCGCCGCCTCAACCGCAATGGTTGCGATGTCCTTTTTCGCGTCCTGAATCATCGCCTCCTTTTCTTTCAAAAGCCGTGCCTTTCCATCCTTGATGACGCGCTCCACCTCTGCCTTCGTTTTGGCAAGCATTTCTTGCTTGCGATCTTCCGCATCCTTTCGCGTGGTCTCAAGAATCCCCGTCGCCTCTGCCTTCGCGTCCGCGATCACCTTCGTTCGTTCCACTTCGAGCTTGGCCACGCGCGTTTCGAGCGTTTTCGCGTCCTTCAAGCTCTTCTCAATCGTTTCCGCACGGCGATCGAGCATCTTCACAACCGGCTTGTACACCCACTTCCAAAAAATCAAAAGCACGATGATAAAGTTCAACAGCTGCGCGATAAACCAGGTCCCGTTGATACCGAGCGCCGCAATGCCGGTCGCTTCCTGCGACTCCTCGATCGTTCCTGTTGTTTCTTGAGCGATTTCTGCTTGTGCGGACATAGTGATGAGGGACCTCTGAAAAACTGATGGATTTTCGTTTCCGCCGGAGGCGGATCCGCCTATGGCGGAGAACGGGCTGTCGAGCCCCACGAAACGTACTGACCACGTACGTTGAGGAGGTGGCGGGGCCCCGTGAAACGAAAAGACGCAGTTTTGCAGAGGTCCCATGATCTAATCAGCAAACCACAGGCGACGAATCGCCTGTTCGTCTGGCGACTAAAGGACGAATTGGATGATAAGGGCGACAACCAGCGCGTAAATCGCGATGGCTTCGGCAAAGGCCATGCCAAGTAACATCGGCACAAGCAATTTTCCCGCGGCCTCCGGATTGCGACCAATCCCCTCCATCGCCTTCATCCCAATAAAACCAATGCCAAGCGCCGGACCGAGGCCGCCAACGCCGATCGCAAACGCGCTGGCAATCATTTTGACCATTTCTGGTGTCATATGTTTTTGACTTATGAGCTTTATAAATTAGTGACTTCCCGCTTCC
Organism: uncultured Gammaproteobacteria bacterium; assembly: GCA_964373615.1. GTDB lineage: Bacteria > Patescibacteriota > Patescibacteriia > UBA9934 > GWF2-40-263 > CAYJVP01. The sequence goes on from CAYJVP010000005.1 coordinate 21,576, forward strand.
GCATGCTCATCCCCGTGCGCCTCAGTCATGTTCTTGAGGAACACAAGGACGAGCATGGCAAATACGGTAGCTTGGATGATACCAACGAGAAGCTCAAGGAAAATAAACGGCAGCGGAACCACAAACGAGACGAGGCTGTAGATCACGGTCAAAAGCACCTCTCCGGCAAAAATGTTGCCGAATAAACGAAGGGCGAGCGAGAGAGTCTTCGCAAATTCGGAGATGATTTCGAGAAGGCCCACGAAAAACTCGACCATGGCCACGACGACGGCCATGGGTCCATGTTTAAGCGCGCGAACAATTCCTCGGACATTCACAAATTTACTCACGTGAGCAACGACCCCAAGCGTCATGATCCCAACGACGTGGGTCGTGACCACGGAGAAAGCCGCGATGGCGAGCGTAAAATTCAGATCACTTGTAGCCGGACGAAACAAGGGCACAAGTTCACGCTCCCCATGGATCATCTCCCAGATGCCGATCGAGCCGATACCGGGTAGTAACCCCATCCAGTTTGACACGAGAACAAAAAAGAAAAGCGATGCGCAAATCGGAAAAAATTTTCTTGCGCGAGCTCGGTCCCCCGTGACCTTCTCGACCTCACCGAGCAAAAACTCAATGAGGCAGTCCACGAAATTTAAAAATCCGCGCGGGGCAAGCGAGGCGCGTTTCCGAATGATGAGCCCCACAACGACAAACAAAACGATCGCGATCCACGCGTTGATGATCGAATTTGTTACGGCAAATCCTCCAAGATGAAAAATGGGTTCAGCCGCAACGGAAATCATACTTTTTTATTCAGATCCTCAAATTTCTTCCCGTAAGCCCTTGCCTTCTTTTGAATCATATACGCCGTGAGGGCAAAGCTCATACAAAGGGAAAGGATGAGAAGCCAGGGCGCTGTCCCAAACCGTTTGTCTAGCCAGATTCCAGCAAAGGCTCCGGCAACCGCTGGCGCCGCAATGGTCGCTCCGAAGTCGCTGACGATCCGCATGGCAAAGCCGTAATAACGGGCATCGGAGGTGGATTTTGGACCATTCGAAGGTTTCCCAGGTTGTACAGTTTTGTTGTCCACAGCATTAGACCTGTTAAAAATTGCGCCAAAAGTATACAGGATAGGGGCAAGAGGGTCAACGATCGGAAAAAAATTGTCAAAGAGAAGTGATTTTTTCCTATTCAGAGAGAAATGAATTTTTCCGGTTTA
>CAYJVP010000006.1:0-22769 GCA_964373615.1 uncultured Gammaproteobacteria bacterium
CGCGACTCACGCCGCGGGTGCGAGGCGGACACCGTGGGCATTTTTCTTGCCCTGGTCGCCGGTGATCCCGCCGTCCGTGAAGACAACAGAGATTTGCTTGTTCGAACGCTGCCTGCCGTCCGAACGTGAAGCCAGTCGCCCGCGTAGGCTCTGGTCCTGGATCTGCCGATCGTTGAAGTAGAACTGCACTTCGGCAGGGCCCCCGTCCGGTCCGCTCGCGACACGCGCGGCGATGAATCCGAACTTCCCCTCGCGATCCCAACGGATCACGCGGCCGGTCAGTTGACCGTTGATCCTGGTCCTGAGCCACTGTCGGACCTGGTTGTCCGATTCCTCGAGATCGTATTGCTCGAACACATTCTCCCCGACCACGAGGAGCCGGTAGCGTGGCCCTCCGTCGTAGAAGAGGGCGGAGAGAGCAGCCGCGGCCGCGTGTGCCACGGCAGGCGTCACCTCGTCCACCATGAGTTCGAGGTAGGCGAGCCTCGATGCGACGGTTCGAGCTCGCGACACGAACGCACGTCGTTTGCCTGTGTCCTCGCGGCGTAGCGTGATCTGCAGGGCGATCGCGGGCGGGAAGAAGTGTGTGCCCGGCAAGAGGGGCGGCGCTTCGATGATCGCGTCGATCTTTTTGTCTTCATCGAGGGCGCCTTCGGTGCGGCGCAGCCGGAATCCAAGCTGCTCGAGAAAGTCCAGGAGCTCTCGCTCCACGCGGTGGCCGTTCTGTTCAGCCATGGAGGGCTCCAATTTTGAGGAGAGGACATCTTTGCGTCTTGGCCGTACCGCAAAAATGGTCAGATTCGCGGTTTTTTCCGCGTTTCACGACGCTGGAATCTACCACGAAATTGCCAGTGCGTCAAGCAATTATGGTATTGTTTGGCATATGTCGCTTTTCCGTGGTGGCCGCAAACCCAGAACTCGACGAAGACGTGTATGAAAAAGTGCTTGAGAGTATGAATGTCGTTCAATAAGAAAACCCTCCGTTGTCCTGAGATATGGGACTACGGAGGGCGAGGTGCGACGTCCGCGGGTGGGATTCGGCGGACGCGGCGCGTCGTGGTGTCGAGGATGAGGCCGCAGAGGCTCATCTCGTGGGTGACCTCGATGGAAAGGACGGCGTTGGGATGCCGGGCAAGGAGCCTATTCAGCCCTGCCTCGAGCATGTGCCGCGTGGTGTTGCCGTCGATGTCCACGGTCGCGTGCCCCGGCAGTTCTTCGGGGCCGCGGAACGCCTTGAGGATCCAGTGTCCATGACGATCTGGCGTGATGCCGATAGAGACTACATGGTTTGGCATGAGCACCCCTGATCTGTGCGCAGGGTAATGATCGAATTCAATATTGTCAAGCCATGATCCCGAAGAGCATCACGCTTAAAAACAACGAACTTCCGGACGAACCCGGAGTGTATTTTTATTACGACGAGGATCGGACGCTTCTCTACGTTGGAAAAGCAACCTCGCTTAAAAAACGCGTGAGTTCGTATTTTGTCAAAGCGCACGACAATCGCATCGGCGAACTCGTTTCCAAGATTGCCCGCATCGAATACGTCGTGACGCCAACGGTGATCGAGGCGCTGGTGCTCGAGGCCAATCAAATCAAAGCGCACAAACCGACGTACAATATCCTGCAGCGCGACGATAAAAGTTTTTTGTATCTCGTCATCACAAACGAAACATACCCGCGTCCGCTTCTCATGCGTGGGTTGGATCTTGAGCGACTTGGGGTCAATCCGTTCAGGGGGGCGAAAGCGCCGAAAGAGGCGAAAGGGATGAAAGGGAAGTTTATGGCGGTGTTTGGTCCGTACACAAGCGGCTTGTCCCTTCGCCGCGCGCTCGACTACATTCGACGCGTCACCCCATGGAGTGACTGTTTGCCTCCCGAGACGACGGGACAAAAAAAAGCCTGCTTCAACGTCCACCTGAAGCGATGTCCGGGCGTGTGCACCGGAGCCATCCGCTCGCAAGAATATCGCCGCATCATGCGTCGGTTCATACTGTTTTTCGAAGGAAAAACCGGGCAACTTTTTCGTCAGTTGAAGACAGAGATGAAGCGAGCGTCGAAAGAACAACGATTCGAGGAAGCGGCACAGCTTCGAAATAACATTTACGCGCTTGAGCACATTCAGGACATCGCGTTCATCACGAAGGAGGACGTTGAACTCCCGTTCACAAAGATCGCCGAGCATTACCTTGATCTGAACGGTCGCATCGAGGCGTATGACATCAGCAATATTTCCGGCGCTTCGGCGGCGGGATCGATGGTTGTGTTCGAAGACGGGAAGCCGGCTAAGAACGCGTACCGCAAGTTTCGCATCAAGACGGTCAAAGGTTCCAACGACGTAGCGATGCTCGAAGAGGTGATGCGACGGCGACTTCGACAGGCCAAGGAGCATCCGAAGGCATGGCCGCTCCCCGTGCTCATGGTGATCGACGGAGGGGAGGGGCAAGTAAACCGTGTGGAGCGCGTCATGAGGGAGCTTGGCGTGCAGGTTCCTCTTATCGGCATCGCAAAAGGATTTGACCGCAAACAGGACCGGCTTGTGTATGATCGTCGCGACATCGAGCTCGCCCGTGTGGCAAGCGCTAGCAAGGAGCTGTTTCAACGCGCTCGTGACGAAGCGCATCGCTTTGCGGTATCCTATCACCGTACGCTGCGATCCAAGCGATCGTTGTATGCCAAGTAACATCATTTCGATCCCTTCGTTTACATTCCTGCGGAGCGTTTGTGCGTTTTTGGCGTCCGCGGTTGACTTTCTCGGAGCGGCACGTGCACAACAGGAAGCGGAACAGGCGTCCGACGAAGAGCTCGCGCGCCGGATGAATACCGGGGATGACGGGGCTTTCGAGGTTCTCTACGAGCGCTACGTTCAAAAAATTTACGCGTTCGTGGTCCGCCGCGTTGGCCACGCACAGACCGCCGAAGATCTTGTCTCAGACGTTTTCATGAAGGCGTTCGCGCACCGCTTTTCTTTCATATGGCGCACATCCTTCTCCGCTTGGATCTATCGCATTGCCACGAACCGCATCACGGATCACTATCGAACGAAACGGCCAACCGATGAACTCGACGAAGAGCGCCAGGAGGCGCCCGGGCCGCCATCGCTTCCTCACGAGGCGGATCTCTCTCTTCTCGGACGCGAGCTCGAGAATGTGATTGAGAAATTGCACGAGCGCGAGCGTCTGGCCGTCACGATGAAGTTTTATGCGGAGTGCACGAATGAAGAAATCGCCAAAGCGCTGAAGGTGACATTGAATAACGCGGGGGTGATTTTGCACCGCGCGCTTGCGAAGTGCGAGAAGCTGGCCTCTGATAAGCTCAAACAGATGGTATGAACGACCACGAGGAACAATCGAAACGTAAGGAGAATCAAGGCGCGTCGTTGGATCGCATGAGCGTCCTGTTTGGACGTCGTGCTAATTCCATTGATCCCACACCTCGCCCGGGGTTCAAGAACGCGCTTCTCACGCGTCTTTGCGAAGCCCGACGGGTTCCGTCTATGCCTCGTTTCTCTCTCAAGATGCTCCCGGTCGCTCTGCCGGTACTCATCGTTCTCATCATCGCCGTGCTAGTGTTCCAGCCGTTTTTCGGCGTTCGTACGGTTTTCGCGTACGACCAGTTTGTCCTCACCCCTGAATCTTCCGATGCCGCTGGGGTCGAAGCCGACTCCGACTACATTTTGGAAAGTCGCAACCCGGTTGATGTTTCCGACGTGGAGCATATCCTGACCGTGAAGACGCAGCATGATGTTGATTATGATCTTGAGCAGGTCTCAAAAAAGAAACTTCGCATTGCCTTTGCCGAATCGCTCGCGCCGGAGGAGATCGTCAAATTTACCCTCGCCACGGAAATCGCAACGCCGGACGGCGCAACCACGCCGCGCAAGTACGACTGGGCGTTTCAGGTCAAAGGAGATTTCCAGGTGACGTACTCGATTCCTGGCGACAAAACGTCGGAGGTGCCACTCGATGTCGGGTTTGAATTTGGCTTTAATTACGAAAATATCGATCCGGACGAGTTCGAAAAGGCGCTCTCCATCGAACCAGCGGTCTCTGGGCGCGTAGAGCATTCACGCCGTACCTTCGTGTTTGTTCCCGACGATGTGTTGAAGTCGGATACGATGTACTCCGTGACGTTGAAAGGCTCTCTGTCGCTCGAGGGAAGCGATGAGACGCTCGGCGAGGACTATTCGTACGTATTCCAAACCGCATCGGAAACAGAACGCGGATATTCGTTCGGCGTCGGCGACGTATACCAAACCGTCACTCCAGACACGACCGTGCGATTTCCCTTCTGGTCAAGCGATGATCAAGATCATGGATCCGTACGCGTTCGACTGTACACCTACACGTCGTTTGACGCCTACCTTGAAGCGCTCAAAAAGGCTGAGGAGATACGCTGGCAATACGGCGTCACGGCTGAGGATCTGTACGAAACGCAGGGGGCGACGCCGGCGATCGAATTTGATGTCGACATCGTGCAATACGATTACGACCGATTCCTCGTGTTCCCGGCAAACGTGCCTCTTGGCTATTACATCGTCGATATCGAGCAATCTGAAGCGCGTGCATGGGCGTTTCTCACGTCCTCGAACATTACGGCGTACGTTTCCCGCGCGACCAACAAGACGCTTGTGTGGGTAAACGATGCGGCAACGGATCAACCCCTCTCGGGCGCGACCGTTGCCTATGTGGACGACGACCCGTCGTCCACCACGGACGAGCAGGGACTCGCGAGCATTGTTGCCGAGGAAGACCAAGGGGGTGTTGTCCTGATCAAAAAAGGGGATGACGCCGTGGCCGTTCTGCTTCGCGGCGAAATCAGCTACGAAGGCGGTTGGGAAGTCGGCGGAAACGTGGACACGCTCGATGATTTCTGGTCTTACGTGTACACGGACCGACCAACCTATCGGCCAACGGATGTGGTTTCGTTTTGGGGCTATGCCGAGGGCCGCGAAGATGGTGTTCGGCCAACGCGCGTGTGCGCGAGGCTCGACATCGTCGAGGAGGTGTGTGTGGACGCGACGGAAAACGGAACGTTTGAGGGTGAGATGAACTTGAGCCGCGTCCCAGCTGGATACTATGATCTCAACATTTTCTCGATTGGATCGGCTGAGGAACGACACGTCGCGGGCCGCGGCATTTCGGTGAGCGAATATGTGAAGCCTGCCTACACGCTATCGCTCACAACCGACGTGGACGCGGTATTTGTCGGCGACCCGATCGGGTTTACCGTGCACGGACAGTACTTTGAGGGAACCCCGGTGAACGGTCTGCAGGTGGAAGTGAATGGTGAGTGCGGATCCGAAGTTCTCACCCTTGATGACCTTGGGAACGCACGCGGAAGCTTCACCTGTTCGTATGAAGACGGTGCATACTACCCGCGAAGTACTTGGCTTGAGGTTCGTCCGGCGCGGCCGGAAGAAGGGGACATCTACGCGAGTGCCAGCGTGATGCTTTTCGGGCCAAAAGTGTATCTTGATGTTGATTGGGAGAAGTCGTTTATCAAAAACAATACGGGGTACGTGGAGGCAACCGTCCGTAACGTGCAGGCGGTGAACACGTGGGACCCAGAAATCTTTGGTCCGACCACTCGATCGGGACAGACGGTGCGCGGAAAGGTTCTCGAGATCACCTACACACAGAAGGAGATTGGGGAGTATTACGATTTCATCCGCAAGCAGGTGGTGAAACGCTATCGCTATGATCGCCACGAGAAAACCATCAGCGAGTTTTCCGTCGTTTCGGGCGACGATGGACTCGTCGCGTACGAGTTTCCGGCGACCACCAAGGACGCAAATTACCGCGTAGAACTTGAGACGACCGACGAGCTTGGCCGCACGGATCGAAAAGAGCTCTATCTTTGGCAGCGACAGGACCTGGAATACGGCGGCGAAGGCAATGCACTGACGTTCTGGAACGATGACGCTGGCGCGCAGCAGTGGGAGTTTCCAGGCTACAGCGTCAGCGACACCGCGCATCTTTCCGTCTATCAGATGAACAAACCGTACACGACTCCAGAGGGCGGCCGTTTCCTCTATTACCAGGCACATCGCGGCATTCAGGAGACGCGTGTGACAGACGAGGCCCGCTACGTCTTTCCGTTCACACAAGAGAATGTTCCGAATACGAGCGTGTATGGCGTTCTCTATCACGACGACCTGTATCAAATCATCGGGGGTGGCGGCTATCAGGTTTCCTACGACACTTCGGATAGCGAACTGAAGCTCACCGTGAACTCTGCGAAAGAAGACTATCGACCCGGCGAAGACGTCGCCGTCTCCGTGCACACGGAAGATAAAGATGGTCCCGTATCCGCAGAGGTGAGTGTGAACGTTGTGGACGAAGCGTATTATGCGCTGTTTCCAGAGGAAGTGAACACGCTCGCCTCGCTCTATGCATGGGTTGCCGACGGCGTGCTTGTCACGGATGTGACGCGTGAAGCAGCCTCTTACAGTTTTGGCGCGGAAAAAGGAGGGGGAGGCGAGCGTGGGCTTGGGCGATTTACCTTCAAAGATACGGCTGATTTCCTGGTGATACAGACCGATGAAAACGGGAACGGCTCGGCACGTTTCACGCTGCCTGACAATATCACGAGTTGGCGTGTGACCGCGCAGGGGATCGAGCCGGACGCGAAGCGCGCCGGTGATACGAAAATCAACGTTGATGCGAGTCTTCCGTTCTTCATCGACGTGGTGATGCGCGATTCCTATCTTGACGACGACGAGCCCGTTGTTCTCGCGCGTGCCGCTGGAACGCAGGTTGGTCTTGGCGATTCGGTCGAGTGGACCGTTCAGGCGCCAGACGCGTCTTTTGAAAAGAAGACGGTCCAAGTGGCACGTGAGGCGCTCGAAATCGAGTTGCCAGACCTTGAACTCGGATCCCATCACGTGACGATCAGCGCATCTGTCGGGTCGCTCTCGGACAAGGTCACGCGCACCGTAATCATCCTCCCATCGCGACTGGTCAAGCCGGTCATTTCAACGACGTTGTTTGATGGGGATGGCGCCGTCGAGGGTGCGACGGATCGCTACAGCGAGGTTACCTTTGTTGACGGCGGGAGCGGACGATATTACGGGGAGCTTGTTCAACTCGCATCAACCTGGGGTGATCGCGCCGATGAAGCGCTCGTGCGACTTCTCGCGACGCGTATGTTAAACGAAAATTTCGGCGAGACACGCGAGGAGCCGGAATTTCAGAGCAGCCTGTATTGGGATGTGGCAATTCGACTTTTGCCGTATGCCAGTTTCGATCCTGAGCTGACGGCAAAGATCGCTCTGCTTGGAGGGGAGACGCCCTTTGGCTCTGTGGCGGGATACTTCGACGGTCGATTGAACGACACGGGACGGTCGCCTCTGACGCCACGTGAGACCGCGCAAGCCTTTGCCGCGCTGGGCGCGGAGGGTTGGCCCGTGCTGGGCGAGTTACAGCGCGCGGCAAAGACGTTCGAAGATGATTCAGACGCGCAACTCTGGACCGCGCTCGGGCTTGAAGCAATGGGCGACGGAGAGAGTGCGCGCAAGATTTATCGTGAGCTCCTGAAAAACACGAAGGAGCAAAGTGGATATGTCTATTTTGAGGGAGATGAAATTGAAACCACGATCGAGCGTACCGCGATGATGGCGATTCTTGCCGCGGCGTTGAACGAATCGGATCGCGACAAGCTTTACGAGTACGTGACGAATCACTATCAAGGGAAGACCCTGGTGGTCCTTGAACAACTTCTGTTCGTGAAGAAGGCCATGGCGACGCTGTCAGACGAGTCCGCCGAGGTGGCATACACCTTGCGCGGAAAGCGGCAGACGGCGGAACTATCGAAGGGGTCGACCGTGACCGTCCTCATTTCGCCTGAAGAGCTTGCGTTGCTCGACGCTCGCGCGACGAAGGGAGTGGTGATGGCCGTGAGCCGGTATCTCACTCCAGCGATTGATCCCAACGCGCCGATCGATCCGTCCCTTCGAGTCGTCCGGACCTATGCGTCGGATCAAGGCGCTTCCACCACATTTGAGGCCGGCGATCTCATCAAGATGAGCCTACGCTTCACCGTACCGGAATCGAATTGCAGCTTTCCGTGGGAGACATACGAAGAAGCGGTTTCTGACGAAGCGGTTTCTGATGAGAGCGCCGAGCCAAGATCGAGCGCTCCGTGCGAGACGTATGAAATTACAGATATCGTTCCCTCAGGTTTGACCGTGGTCACCCCACATGGATTTGGAACATACGAAGACAAGGGTTCCTGCTACGATTGGCCGGTGAGCGTGGAAGATCAGCGTGTGACCTTCTTCGTGACGCCACGAACCGAGACGGCGTGTCGCAACGGAGCGCTAACCTATTATGCTCGCGTCGTGACCCCTGGATCGTACCTCGCTGAACCGGCGTACATTCGCTCCACGCGTGATCCTGAACAAAACAACCGTTCTGCTGCCGCGACGCTCACCATCCTGCCGTAAATGGATCAATAGAGGGGCGATTGTGATCGCGCCTCTGTTGATTTTTGTCCTGTTTCTGGCTTTGCGCAGCAGCAACTCCGGTTTCACAACGGATCCGATCGGATCTGTTGTGAAACACGAGCCGTCTCAACCGACCTTTTCTATCGATGACATCGATGGGATTGAAGACGTCATCAATGCGGTTCAACGTGGAAAAGAGAACACGGGTGAAGAAGAGACGCGTGGAGCGGCGATTCACGCGGCGGTTCTCCCGCACCACACCCTGGCGGCCGAGAAGCTTCTGGAGTTTTGGACACAGCTTGCCGCGTCCAACGATCCGTCCGTGATTGTGATCATTGGGCCGAATCATGAGAATGCGGGCGAAGGACAGGTGCAAACGACACGCGGCGTCTGGTCATCTCCGTTTGGCTCTGTTGAAACCGACGATCGGCTCGTGGATCGTCTGATCTCCCTTCGCGCAGCATCAGAGGAGCCGGACTCTTTTGTGAATGAGCATGCGATCGGGACGCACATCTCATACATGGCGAGTCTCTTTCCAGGCACGCCCATTGTTCCCATTATCGCCAAATCAACGGCTGACGCGGACGCGGCGACCGCATTCGTTTCTGATCTCGAAGTGGTTTTGCCAGAAGACGCTCTCATCGTTGCGAGCATTGATTTTTCGCATTATCTCGCCAAGGTCGTGACCGCTCAAAAAGATGAGGAGACGCTGGGTCACGCTGACGCGCGTCGATTTCGTGAGATCGAGCGGCTTGGATCAGACTATCTTGATTCGCCATTCGCGTTGATCACATACCTCGAGTGGAGTGACAGACGTGGGGAGGAGGTGGATTTTGTGTGGCATGGTTTCTCACACGATATTCTCGGTGACCCGTATGCGCCCGGGACGAGCTACCTTGTCTTTTTTACCTCACGGCCATCATCTTCACCACTCGTTCTTTCAGCGGTCGGTGACATCATGCTCGGGCGTGCGGTTGGCGACAAGCTGACGCGCGTCTCCTTTGAGCAGGCCTTTGCCGCGGCTCGCGATCTTCTGGCGGGAAGCGATCTCACGTTCGGCAATCTCGAAGGGGTTCTCTCATCGACAACGGTTGAAAGCACGGCCGGCATTCCGCTCAAGGCCGATCCGGCGCGCGTCGATGCGCTCGCCTTCATGGGGTTTACGTACCTTTCCGTTTCCAACAATCACAGCGGCGACTTCGGTCAGGCGGCATGGGAGGAGTCGATCGAGTATCTTCGCGACGCAGGAATCGTGCCGGTCGGGGGGTATCGCAATGACGGCGAGCCGGTCGTGGCAGCGGTGCAGGGAAGGAAGGTCGTCTTGGTCGCGTTTGAGAGTCTCATCCGTCCGCTGACCGAAGAGATGGTCCGAGAGCAGATCGCGGAAGCTGTATCGCTCGGAGACGTCGTCATTGCTTCGTTCCACTGGGGCGTCGAATACCAACATGAGGCGAGTCCGAGCCAGGTCGCGTTCGCTCACGCAGCGATTGATGCAGGCGCGGATGTTGTGATCGGTCACCATCCACACGTGTTGCAGGGCATTGAACGCTATGGCGAAGGCCTTATTTTATACTCGCTTGGGAATTTCATTTTTGATCAGTCCGGAGAGGATCAAAACGAGTCGATGGTGGCTCGAATCATATGGGGTGATGATGAGCGCACGGTTGATCTTTTGCCGATGCGGATTGAGGGGTCTCTCCCTCGTTTGGCCTCACAAGGTGAGCAGCAGGCGACACTCGATCGCCTCGCGTCTTGGAGCGAGGTTGAACTTCAGGATCACATACGGTCTGGCGAGGTTTACTGGTAATCAACCGATAGGAGATGTCAGGAAGGTTATCCACACGTTGTGGATGATTTTTTATTTTTTCTCTCAAATTCGCGAAGAAAAAAATCTGGAATGAAGTGTTGACGCGTCCCATGAGGTGGAATAAAATGGCGATAGGTGGAAGAAAGTGGGGATCTCGCCGAAGGCGGGGTGCTCACCTTTATAATCTTCGACGGCTCTTGAGCGAGTCATAATAAACCAGGCCTCCTGTGTTCATCGGTGAATATCAACACACGATAGATGAGAAAGGGCGCCTGGCGATCCCGGTGAAGTTTCGAGGTGGCCTCAAAAAGGGCGCCGTGGTGACGCGCGGTCTCGACGCTTCTCTGTTCCTGTTCCCCAAGGAGGAGTGGGACAAACTCGCCGAGAAGTTGGCGGGCTTGCCCCTGGGGCAGTCCAACAGTCGTGCGTTCGCCCGACTCATGCTTGCGGGTGCAATGGACGTTGAGGTGGACAAACAGGGACGGATGGTGTTGCCGGAGTATTTGCGGCGCTACGCCGGGATCGGCAAGGACGTCGTTGTCGCCGGCTTGTACACGCGCCTCGAGATCTGGGATGCCGGGAAGTGGGCGCAGTACAAGAAGACCGCGGAGGATGATGCAGAACGCATTGCCGAGCAGCTCGGACAGCTCGGCGTCTAGCGTATGGTCGAGCCTTCCCACGTGCCGGTCCTGCTCGACGACGTCCTGCGTTTCTTGGATCCAAAACCGGGAGAGTTCTTCATCGACGGCACCGTAGGTTTGGGAGGACACGCGAAAGAGCTTGTCGCGCGTGTGCTCCCCGGCGGCCGTTTGCTCGCCGTTGACCGTGATCAAGACAACCTTTCGCTTGCGAAAAAGCGGCTTGCCGCGCACGCCGACCGGGTTGTCTTCGTCCACGATTCGTTTGCTCATCTTGCCGCACAGGCCTATGCCCATGGTTTTTCTCACGCTCGCGGAGTCCTCCTGGACCTGGGTTTCTCTTCGCATCACGTTGACGACCCGTCGCGCGGTTTCTCGTTTCAAACAGATGGGCCATTGGACATGCGCTATGACCGCACCCAAGAGCTGACCGCGGAGGTTATCGTGAACGGGTGGACAAAGGAAGAGCTGGTGCGGATTTTCCGGGTGTACGGAGAGGAGCGGTTTGCCGCAAAGATTGCGGAGGCGATCGTGCGAGCACGACGAAGAGAGAGGATCATGACGACCCTCGCGCTTGCGGAACTCATCGCGTCGGTTCTCCCACGAAGAGGGAAGATCCATCCAGCGACACGCGTGTTCCAGGCGTTACGCATCGCGGTTAACGATGAGCTCGGGGAGATCGAGCGTGCCCTACCGCAAGCGCTTGAGGCGCTAGCGCCTGGCGGGCGCCTCGCGGTCATCTCCTTTCACTCCCTCGAAGATCGCGCGGTCAAACGATTTTTTAAACAACACGACGGCAAGGAGCTTACGGTGTTGACCAAACACGTCGTGACTCCCACCGAAGATGAAATAAAACGAAATCCACGGGCGCGAAGCGCAAAATTGCGTGCGGTGGAAAAACGATAGGGACCTCTGCGAAAGTCGCTTTCGATGCCGGAGGATTCCGGCTCAGGCGAAAAAGCCGCCGAGACCTGAAGCGTATCCGGAGGATACGCTGAAGGTTGAGAAGGCTTTTGCAGCCGAGCCGGGAGCCTTCCGGCGCGAAATGGACTTTTGCAGAGGTCCCGATAGGAGGATATGTCCAAATTTTCACAGACCATGTTTTCGTCCGTGCGGAAAACCGGCACGTTGATCCTTTCCTTGGGTCGCCACATGTTCCTGTTGAACCTTGTCGTGCTTGGGGCGGTCGTTCTGTTGGCCGTGTTCTTTATCGTGCAGGTGAACCATGCGACGACAAAAGGGTACCGCATGCGCGATCTGGAAACGGAAATCAGCCGTTTGAAACTGGAGAATCAGAAGCTCGAGATCGAAGCCACGGAAGCGCGTTCGATGGCGTCCATTTCCGAGAAGGTGCAAATGTTGGGCCTCGTGAAATCGAATGCTCCGGTGTATCTGTCTGGCACGAACGCCGTCACGTTTCGCCGATAAACCCGTCGCGATATCGGGAACGTCTCGACGTCGCGGAAGGAAAGACAAAAATCCAATAAAGAAAACCGCTCCTCGCCTGGCCTGGGGCGGTTTTCATGCTAACATATACTCATGACACGCATCTCCCTTCGTCAAGTGATCGATATGCTATGGCCTTCCATGCGAACCCTTTGGAAGTTTTTTCCGTTGTGTGTGCTCCTTGCTTTTGTTGGCGCGCTTTTCACCATTCTCGAGCCGTTTTTGTACGGGACGTTGATTGACACCATGATCGTCACACTGGGTTCGTCCGCACCCGTTTCCGAGACCTTTCGTCGGTTGGTTCCCTATCTTGGGGTTTGGGCCGTGGCGGTGCTCGGTGAGACCGCCGTTTCCGCGGTGCTGAATTATCAGGTGTGGTTGTTCGGCAACACGTCACAAGGCGTTTTTATGAAAGCCCTGTATGAACGAATGTTGTTTCTTGATATTCGACGTTTTTTCGAGGAGCGCGCGGGAGAGTTGTTGCGAAGATTCGATAACATGTGGGAGGCCTTGTGGATGCTGAATAGTTTTCTGCTGCGTGACGGTCTCGTATCCTTTTTTCGTCTAGGCCTTGGGCTTGGAGTCGGATTTTGGATGGACCCGCGCCTGACGTTTGTCATGTTGATCCCGGTGCCGATGGTCGTCGCGATCGGCCTTTTTAATTTTCGATACACGGATCGCGAGCAGCATCATGTCCAAAAATATTGGGAAGAGATTAGCGGTCATGTCGGTGACAGCTTTATGAACATTGCCACGGTCAAAGGGTTTGTTGGCGAAACACGCGTGGTCAAACGGTTTTTCGAGCTGTTTCAAACCGCACTCGTCCACCAAACTCGTGTGAACCGCAAGTGGGCAACCGCAGACGCAGGATTCGGCGGGGTCTATATTTTTGGTCGTCTGATCATTTTCATTTTCGGCGCGTGGTTCGTGCTTTCTGGATCGATGACGCTTGGAACGCTTATCATGTTTCTTGGGATGAGTTCATTTGTGTTTGGATCTGTGCAACAGGTGATGTCGCAACTGCCAGAGCTTTCACGTCACCTGACACGGGTGCGGCGCATGGCCGAGACGTGGTACGAATCGCCAGATATTCAAGAGCTAAAGAAGCCGATGCGGATGAAGATCGTGAAGGGAAACGTGCAACTTGAGCATCTCTCGTTTTCTTATCGCAGCGGCTCGGAGGTGCTGCGCGACCTTTCGTTTCATCTTCCCGCGGGACAGACCTGGGCGGTCGTCGGTGAATCCGGCGCTGGCAAGTCCACATTGACGCAACTTCTTGTGCGTTTTTACGATCCGACGGGTGGGCGCGTACTCATTGATGGGGTGGATATACGGAACATGGGGTTAAAACAGTTACGACTTTCCGTTGGGTTCGTGATGCAAGAGAACCTTCTTTTCAACGATACGATCATGAACAATATTCATTTTGGAAGACCTGGGGCGAAACGAGAAGACATCATCAAAGCCGCTCATCGCGCTCAAGCCCACGGATTTATTACCGAACTGCCAGATGGGTACGAAACACGGGTCGGGGAGCGCGGTATCAAACTTTCCGGCGGTCAAAAGCAGCGCATTGCCCTTGCGCGTGTCCTGCTTGCCGATCCTCCAATTCTCGTGTTGGATGAGGCGACCAGCGCCTTGGATTCAAAAACCGAGCATGAGCTGCAGGCGGCGCTGCGTGAGGTGATGAAAAATCGGACCACGCTTGTCATTGCTCACCGATTATCCACGGTGATGTCCGCAGACAATATCATCGTTCTTGATAAGGGGCGCATCGTGGATCAGGGGACACACGCGGAGCTTGTTGCGCGCGGAGGGCTGTATAAGAAGTATTGGCAGATTCAGGCCGGAGGCTATGTTTGAACTTCTCAAAACAACGGGTTCTCTTCGTCACGGAAGACTGACCACGGCGCACGGCGTTCTCGAAACGCCCTGTTTCATGCCGATTGCCACAAAGGGTTCGGTGAAGACGCTCTCGGCCACAGATCTCGAAGCGCTTGGCGCACAGATGATTCTTTCCAACACCTATCACCTTCTTCTTCGTCCGGGGCTTGAAGGAATGAAGCGACTCGGAGGGCTTCATCATCTGATGGGATGGCAGAAGCCGATGCTTACGGACAGCGGTGGGTATCAGGTGTTCAGCCTTGCGAAGTTGAAAAAGACAACCGAAGGGGGCGTGCAGTTTCAATCGCATCTCGACGGCTCGCCCATGACCTTGACTCCAGAGCTCTCGATACAGATGCAAGCCACGATCGGTTCGGACATCGCGATGCAATTTGACGATGTCGCTGCCGGCGACTCGACACGTGAGCGATATGAGGACGCAATGGAGCGCTCGCTTCGGTGGGCGAGGCGGTGCAAGGGGGCACACGAACAAGAACCCTCTCTTTTGTTCGGCATCGTGCAAGGCGGGACGCACGAGGATCTTCGAGAGCGTTCCCTTCGAGGTCTCCTCGACATTGGGTTCGACGGCTACGCCATTGGCGGACTTTCGGTCGGCGAAGCACGCGAGGACGCCTATCGCATCGCTTCGTTTGTGTGTGGGAAGCTCCCCGAAAACAAACCGCGCTATTTCATGGGCGGGGGGATGCCGGAGGAGATCGTCCACTACGTGAAAAACGGCGTGGACCTGTTCGATTGCGTCTTACCAACACGAAACGCGCGGCATGGCACGCTGTTCGTGTGGAAACAACCGCCCGAGTCGTGGGACCCTTTGCGAGGATCCGAAAACTTTTACGAGCAACTTCACATCGAGAACGAAGCCTGTGCGTTTCTCGACGAACCGCTTGACCCTCACTGCGATTGCCAGGCCTGTGCCACGACATCTCGCGCATACCTTCGGCTTTTGTTTCAAACACACGAAATACTGGCCCTCCGATTGGCCACGCTTCACAACGTGCGTTTTTATTTGCGGCTCATGGAAAGAATCCGCGCGGTGCGCTAAACTAATGTTGATATGCCCACATCCGGGCCTCTTATTGCGCTCCAATATTTTTTCGTCGACATCGTGGGCGGCATTCTTCAGTTTCCGCTGTGGTGGTACACAAGAGGGTTTGTGGGGATGGCAAACTGGGCCGTGGGTTCCGTAAAAAATCAAGCGAGGAATCTCGGCCTGACGATCTGGATCAAAAATTTGTTTGTGCCTATGTATGGCACGGCAGACATGACCGGCAAGCTCATCAGTTTTTTTCTTCGCGTGGTGATCATTACGGCCCGATCCATCGCGCTTGGCGTGTGGGTTCTTGTCGTTTGTCTCGTGGTCGCGGGTTACCTCATCTCTTTGCCTCTCGCCCTCCTCGGTACCCTTTATCATCTGATGAGCGGAGGGTTCCTATGAGAGATGATGCTGCCGAAATTCAAGCGACGCCGGCCATCGTGATCCGTGACGTTGCCTACGTGTGGAATGAACGCGTGGACAGCGTTTCGCTTTCCCTCAAACAGGTGCGCGATCGCGTACAAATGGCGATCAATCTTTTCGCTCTTTCGCTTGGCATCGTGTCCCTTCTCGCGTTTGGCATTCGACAGATGGTGTTTGCGGAGGTCGCCGATCTGTTCACCTCGGCGTTTTGGCTCACCCCGACGCCGGAGATCGCGCTCGTGTTCTTCGCCCTTTTGTGTCTGCTGTTTATCGCCTACAGGCTCACCGAAGCGACATGGGCTCGTGTGACGATCCCGTCGCGTGTCTACGGGCAGCCTGTTCCGGACATCACGAGCGCTCCGCCTGGAACAAAACAGGTGAACGTGGCGCGCTTGTTTGAGGCTACGGCCATGAACGCGGTTAAGGAAGCGTATCAGCTTGCGGAACGCTTTGAGCACCCCGAGGTGACCGCGTTGCATCTTTTTGTCGGCTGTCTCACGGATGAGAAAGCGGGGATCGTGTTTGGGAGGCTCGGGGTCCGATTTGATTCCGTGCAGGGCGCGATCGGTCGAAAACTTGGCGAGATGCCGCGCGGCGTGGGCACGCGCATCGGACAGGATGCGATCGAGCTCTTTCTTTCGGCGTTCATACATGCGTATCGGCAGGGGCGGCGTCAGGTGTCCGCGCTTGAACTTTTCGAAGAGGCCTATCGGCGTGACGCGTATGTGCGCGAGCTTCTCTATGCCAAAGAAATTGACGAGTCGCGATTTGGCAACGTGGTTCAATGGGTGCGCATCAACGATGAGCTGCGTGAGCGTTATGAGAGAGGTCGGCGTGCCGCTCTCCACAAACCGGTCGGCGCCATGAACCGCGCCATGACCTCGGTGCCAACGCCCATTCTTGACCAGGTGGCCGAGGATTTGACCGCGGACGCGGTGTACGGGCGACTGCCTCTTTTGGTCGGGCGCGACCGGGAGATGGAATCGTTGTTTCGCGTGATCGAAGGCGGCGGTCAGAGCGTCGTGCTTGTCGGTCCCCCCGGGGTCGGCAAGAACGCGGTGCTTGCGGGGATCGCGGAGCTCATGGTGGAAGAGAATGTTCCCAAGATTCTTCAGGACAAGCGTTTGGTGGCGCTTTCGATTCCGATGCTTGTATCCGGCGCCGGACCCGCCGAGGCACAGGAGCGGCTCATGGTTGTGTTGTCCGAGATTGCTCGCGCTCGGAATGTCGTCTTGGCCATTCCAAACGTCGAACAGATGACGGGCCTCTCCTCCGGTGGCGAGGCGAGTGTTGATCTGACCGCCGTGCTTGCGGAGGCGCTTGAGCGCGGGGTGACGTTTGTGATCGCCACGACCTCTCCGGACGCCTTTGCCTCGGCCGTGGAACCCTCGCGGCTCGGGCGCGTGTTTCAAAAGGTGGACATGCGCGAGCCGGACGTGAACACGGCGATTCAGATCCTCGAAAGCAAGGTTGCGTCCATGGAAAATCAGCAGGGCGTGATTTTTTCCTTTGACGCGCTTGAAAAATGCGTGGCCCTCTCGGACCGGTATCTGCACGAAGCGTATCTGCCAGAGAAGGCGATTGAACTTGCCAAGGAGACCGCGCTCGATGCGCGAAAAAATAAGGGCGTGAACACGCTTGTCACCGGCGAAGATGTCGCGCGCGTGCTTTCGGAGAAGACGAACATTCCGGTCACGAAGGTCGGGCAGGACGAACGCGACAAGCTGTTGCATCTTGAGGAGCGCATGCACGAGCGAGTGATCGGACAGGGAGAGGCCGTGGGGGCCGTTGCGTCGGCTCTGCGGCGAGCTCGTGTTGAGTTGCGAAGTCAGAACCGGCCGATTGCGAACTTTCTCTTTTTAGGTCCCACCGGAGTTGGGAAAACGGAACTCGCAAAAACCGTGGCCGAGGTGTATTTCGGGGACGAAAACGCGATGCTCCGTTTTGACATGTCCGAGTATCAAGACAAAGCGAGCGTGTACCGTTTGCTCGGAGCGCCGGGCGCGAAAGAGGGGGGACTCTTGACCGAGGCTGTTCGCCGCCAGCCATTTGCCATTGTCCTCCTTGATGAGCTTGAGAAAGCGCATGCGGATATTTTAAACCTCTTCCTTCAGGTCATGGATGATGGGCGACTGACCGATAGCGCTGGGCGCACGATTGATTTTACGAACACGATCATCGTCGCCACTTCAAACGCGGGTTCGGATTACGTTTCTCAGGCCGTCGCTTCGGAAACGCCGCTTGAGGAGATCAAAACGCGACTGCTTGAAGAGGAGCTGCGCGGTATCTACCGTCCGGAGTTTTTGAACCGCTTCGACGGGGTCATTGTATTCAAACCGCTCACCATGGACGAGGTCACCCAGATTGCCTACCTTCTCGTTTCGGCGAGTGCGGAGCGTCTGGAGGCCAAAGGGATTCATTTTCGCGCGGAGGATGCCGCGGTTGAAGAGCTTGCGCGAAAGGGGTTTGATCCAAAGTTCGGCGCGCGTCCGTTGCGCCGCGTGATTCAGGAGCAGGTCGAAAACGCCATCGCCGAGGCGCTTCTTCAAGGGAGGGCAGGACGGCGCGACACGGTGGTGCTTAAAACGGGCGGCGCCATCGACGTCGAGAAAGCGCCGGAACTATGACCGCATTCATCTTGCCCTGGGCGTTCCTCGCTTTCGTCTTCTCGCTTGCCGCGACACGGCTCGTGGCTTGGGTTGCCGGGCGGTGGGGCATCTTGGACCGTTCGACCGAGACGCGTAAAATTCATGCGAAGCCCACGCCGCTGTTGGGAGGCACGGCGATTTTTCTTTCGATCGCGTTTTTTGTTTTGTTGCTTGTCCTGCGCACGGACGCCTTGACCGGCGGGGAGATCACCCCCTCTCACTACTTCGGGTTTCTCCTGGGCGGGGTCGTGCTCATGATCGGAGGGTATCTGGACGACCGCTACAACCTCCCGCCGCGTTTTGCGTTCATCTCTCCTGTGCTTGCGGCGCTCATCGCGATCCTGTTCGGGATCGAGGTTGAAAAAATTACGAACCCGTTCGGTGGCGCCATCTTTCTTTTGCCTTGGCAATCGGATGCGCTCGTTTTCGTGTGGCTTATGGTTGTTATGTACACGACGAAGTTTCTCGATGGATTGGATGGACTCGCGACCGGCGTGTCGGCGATTGGCGCGCTGATGGTCATGCTGCTTGCGCTGACGACGGCGTACTTCCAGCCGGACGTGGCGTTGCTTGCGGGGATTTCGCTCGGCGCGCTGCTTGGGTTTCTTTTGTGGAACTTTCATCCCGCCTCGATCTTTTTGGGAGAAGGAGGGAGCACGTTTGTCGGATACCTTCTGGGGATTCTTGCGGTCATCTCCGGGGGCAAACTCGCCACCGCTCTTTTGGTCCTTGGCATCCCGCTTCTTGATGTGATCTGGGTGGTCGCGCGACGTTTGTTGCATGGAGGCGTTCACGCAGCCGCGCGCGGGGACCGCAAACATCTACACCACCGTCTTCTTGATCTTGGATGGTCGCAGCGCCAGATCGTTCTTGCTTATTATGTTGTCGCGGTGGGCTTTGGCGTCATGACCCTGTTTTTACAAAGTCGGGACAAGCTGATTGCTCTTGGGTTTTTGTGCGTCATGATGATACTTGCGGCCTTCGTCCTTGTGGCAAGGGATAAGCGAGGGTAAAGATATGAAATGGTTTGCCCTGTTTTCTGTTATCGTCGTTACGATTCTTTTTTTCATTGAGACGTTTTTCATCCTACGTGGAACTGTTACATATGTAACAGTTCCGGACGGGACGAAAATTGCGGTCGAAATCGCTGATCGTCCCGAGGAACGTGAGCGAGGACTATCTGGTCGGGAGTCGCTTGCGGATAACCAGGGGATGCTTTTTGTTTTTGGTGAACCTCAGGAGGTCCGCATCTGGATGAAGGAGATGAAATTTTCGATTGATATTCTTTGGATGCGGGATGGCGAGGTCGTGTGGATCGTTGAAAATGCCCCGGTGTCGAGCGGGGAAGAGGTTGCTTCGTATCTTCCGCCGGTTGGAGCCACCCACGTGCTCGAACTTCCGGCGGGGTTTGTGAGCGAGCACGAAATTTTTCCAGGAGATGTTTTAGTGATTCACGGGCCTGTTCCCGAATGAACTTTTCAGGCGAAACTGCCACGGCAGCCTCCGCCTTCCGCCGCAGCGGATCGTTCGCCTCGCTTCCGTTGACGAGATGCCTGAGTGGTGCTAGAGTCCGAGGTCTGTCCTGAACAGGGAGACGGTGATGGAAAAACGAGCGGGCCGGAGCATCAGGTCGCGTCGATTGCGTGAATTCGCTTCCCGGCGCGAGATCGGGGAGCTCGAAGCCCGTCCCGGGCACCAGTGGTTGCCTCTTGAGCGGATCGCCAGACGTGACGAGAAACGACTCGATGAGCGCAAGGTGGTCGCCATCGTCGAGCACCTGCGCCGCGGCGGCCTGTGTAAACCCATCGTCGTCGCCCGCATGGACGACCGCTTTTATCGCATCGTCGGGGACGGACGGCATCGCTACGTCGCCCATCAGCGAGCCGGAATACCCCTCATCTTCTGCCGCTTGGTCAATTAACCTCAGGCGGCCTCTTTCTTTTCTTCTTGCTCGAGCCGCGAGTCGTGGATACGGACCGGAACCATGGTCAGGCCAGCCTCACGCGCGCCCAAATAGCGATGCCGGCCGTTTCCCGCCACTCGGTATTTGATCTGACCATCC
Source organism: uncultured Gammaproteobacteria bacterium (assembly GCA_964373615.1). Classification (GTDB taxonomy): domain Bacteria; phylum Patescibacteriota; class Patescibacteriia; order UBA9934; family GWF2-40-263; genus CAYJVP01. The sequence continues at coordinate 20,406 of CAYJVP010000006.1, forward strand.
AGGTTAACCGCCACCACATCGATCGGCTCAATGTCTTCCCCGGCTTCAAAAATCGCCCGGTGCTTGTTCACTTTCATCCGGTCGGTTTTCAACACCTGGCTTGAGGCAACAACCAGAGCCTCAATGGGCATCCAGAGAACCCGCTCGATCTCTCGATGCTCTTGAAACGTCCTAGGTTGGTGGCGCCCCCGCATCCTTTCAAACGACGGACCTCCGTCTCCTTCCCCACGATATCGTGGCATAACTCAGTACAAAAAGGATTATCCGGAAAGTGTAACAAAAGACGGTAAAGCCGGCCAGCGAAGACCCTTAAGACTGATTGACGGCTACTCGTTGTTGTTCTAGGGTGTTCCTCCCAGCTCGGAGATGTCATGTCGGAAATTCCGATGATGGTCCCCACGACGAGTCGTGAGTCGATCGCGGAGGTTTCCAATTGTTCCACTATCGTTCCGATCGGCACTATAGTGGATCAGGCCCTTGATTGACCGTTTTTTCGTTTTCCACTACACTATCGGCACTAACTCATGATCGCTGGCAAGCCCATTCAGTTGGGAAGCCGCGAGCGCAAAAAGGAACGTATGTTCGCCATTGTTCGAACCGGCGGCAAGCAGTACGAGGTGCGCGAGGGTCAAGAGCTCAGGATCGAAAAAATTGAGCTCGAACCCGGCGCCTCTTTCGACCTCGAGGTGCTGCTTACGTCCGACGACGAAGGGAAGGATCTCAAACTTGGCACACCGCTTGTCAGCGGGGCCAAGGTGTCGGCCACGGTGCTTGCGCACGACCGCGCCGACAAGGTCTCGGTCATCAAGTACAAGCCAAAGGTGCGGTACCGCCGCAACGTCGGTCATCGCCAGCCGTTCACGAAAATTAAGATCGAGAAAATTTCCGCATAGAGTGAACCCCGCCGAGAGGCGGTGGTTTCGTTTGTGTAGTCGTGTTATACTAAAGAGGATTTTATTCTTTTTCCTCTTCTTATGCATCGTTTTGTGGCCGCTTTGCTCATTGTCGCAGGATTTTTTCTTTCGGCTTCCTCTGTTTTCGCCGAGGTGTATGGTCACAACCCCGACCTTGACTATCTCTGCGAGGAAGGATTCCAATGGTCGCGCGATACCGTCGCCTGCGAACAGGCAGACTGTCCAGAGGGAGCGAATCGCACGTACACGCTCGATTGCAATTGCGGCGAGGCGTGGGGACGGGATTTCAGAACGTGTTACAATGACACGGGTCTTGCGATCGCGTGTGTCGGTGGTGACGAGGCGTGCCCCGGAGAAGAGGAGGATGTTGAAGCAGACGAGGAGGATGAAAACGCATGTGACGAAGCGGCGCATGAGGTTGAAAATCGCAAAGGCGAGTGTGAGTGCGCGGCGTTGTATGCGCGGGTGTCTTCAGAAGCGGAGTGTGCGTTTGTGGGTTCAAAAGGACTCAATCTGGACGCGGACGGACTCGTGGAGTTTGAGGCGATCGTTGGCCGGCTCGCACCAGGTCAGGCAGAGACGTTCGTTGGCAAAGACACGGGCGGTCGGGATGTCCGGGTGGCCGTGCTTCGCGAGCAAGACGGCAGTTATACGTTTTCGGCAGATGGACTCCACTACTTCTCAACGTCAAGGGATGCATTTAAACCGGGTGTGTGGACTCGCGTGAAAACAGGCTGGGGGGATCTGTGGCGCAATGTTGGCATGTTCTTTGGGGTCGGAAAATACACAGGCAAAGACACGGCCGGAGACAAGGAGAAGCAGGAGGACGGCCAGGAGCGTTTGGATGCGGCCACGCAGGCCTTGGAGAATCTTCAAAAAATCATGAAGGATCCAGACAAGCAATCCGAGGCAGCGGAAAAAGTGTACGGCACGTGGTTGACGCGCGCAAAAAATCTTCTGGGAGAGGATTACGAAAAGTTGGTTTTGACAGAGCTCAAGGAAGCGACCGGTGTGGACGGAGAACTTATCAAAAAAGCGCTCGAGGGGAAGTGGTCAGAAATCGCGCTGGACGTTGCCGGCATTGATGACCTCAAAAAGAAACTCTTCACATTTCCCGCTGAGTCCGTCGTGATTCTCGCAAAGGAGTTGCGCCGCACGGATTTTGCGCAATCAGCATCTCTCTACATGCAGGAGCGTCAGGCTGGAAAAACACCAGATCAAATTTTTACCGGTCTTCTCCGTGGAGAGTTGCCAGAGCTTGAGGCCGCGGAGCTTACGGGCACGGGGCAGCAGTATCAGCGTGTCGCGCTTTTTCTCGCCTATGAGGAGGCGTATCAGCGTTACCTGCTCCGAAACTCGCTTGCAAAATAGGCTTACGCCTCGCGTCGGCCTTTCAGCGCGTCGCCGAGGGTGATCTCATCGGCGAACTCGAGGGAGGCGCCGGTTGGGA
>CAYJVP010000007.1:0-22702 GCA_964373615.1 uncultured Gammaproteobacteria bacterium
GAGGCGGAAAAATTCATTTCTCCCTATCCGGAAAATATCACGTCTCTTCTACAGGCCGTCGGCTATAATAAACCTCGCTATGTTTTTGTCGAAACTCGAACTCCAGGGATTCAAAACCTTTGCGCAAAAAACAACGTTGGCATTCCAGGGACCAAAGGGCGACACGCATGCCATCACCTGCGTGGTGGGGCCAAACGGGAGCGGGAAATCGAATTTGGCGGATGCGATTCGCTGGGCGCTTGGGGAACAAAGTTTGAAACTGCTACGAGGAAAATACTCAACAGACGTGATTTTCACGGGTTCCGTGGGCCGCGCACGTGCCGGTTTTGCCGAGGTGTCCCTCACCTTCAACAACGAAGACCGCGCCATGCCGGTTGAGTACACCGAGGTCGAGGTCACGCGTCGACTCTATCGTGATGGAGAATCGGAATATCTTCTGAATGGTTCGCCGACGCGTCTTTCGGACATCCGCCTCCTTTTGGCAGAGGCCAATGTCGGACAGCAATCCTACTGTGTCATCGGCCAAGGCATGGTGGATCACGTTCTCATCGCAACTCCGGAAGAGCGAAAAGCGTTTTTTGACGACGCAACCGGAGTAAAACCTCTGCAGCTCAAACGACATGAGACGCTCTTGAAACTCCGTCGCACACATGAGAATCTGGGCGAGGTTGAGAGACTCCTTGGCGAGATTGAGCCACGCCTACGAAGCCTCAAACGTCAAGTATCTCGTTTGCAAAAACGCAGCGAGGTTGAAGACGAGCTACGCCATCTCGAGAGGCAATACTACGGCACGCTGTGGTGGACGCTTGAGGACCAACTTCAAAAGGCGCGCACGAAACATGAATCGCTCGACGCGCACGTTCAGGATGCCCTGCGTGCGACGCAAGCCGTTGAGGCAAAGGTTGCGGCCATGGAAAAAGAGGAGACCGCCCAGCATGGCGCGGACGAAGGCCTGCTTGCGCTTCAAAAACGTTACCACGCGGCACAGCGTAAACGCAGCGAAATCCGCGATCAAGAATTTGAGCTGCAGCGCAAGATCGAGCTTGCCCGAGTCAACGCACAGGCAAACTGGGCGCCACTGCCTCTTTCAAAAATCATCGAGGAGCTCACGGGCGTTTCGAGCGCGCAAAAAAATCTCGTGGAGCGTTTGCGAAGCGCGGACTCGCTCGTCCTGGTCACAGCCCTCGCCGACGAGGCGGAGAAAATTTTCTCTCGCTCACACAAACTCGTGAGCCGTCTCCAGCGCCCAGCCTCGGAGGATGCAAAACCAGACCAAGCGCTCACAGACAAGCTTCTGGCGCTCAAGAAAGAACGCACTGTCTCCGAGGAGGCGCTGAAACAGCTCGAACAAGAGATCGAGGGTCATGCGACAAAGGAGCACAGGCAGAAAACGGAACTCTTTGATCTTGGAAGAGAGCTTCGCGATGGACAACGGCGCATCCATCTTCTTGAGAGTGAGTGTGGCGGCGTGCAAATCGAACTGGCGCGACTCGAAGAGCGGCAGCTAAACCTCTCCCGCGAAATCGACGAGCAGATGCAAGACAAAGCGTTGGACGCCAAAGCGAATCGCCCAAAAAAATACGCGGAGGCGGAGAGCCTTTACCCGGAAATCCAGCGTCTGCGCTATCAGGTGGAACTCATTGGTGGCATTGATCCAGAAATCGTACGTGAATTTGAAGAAACAGACTCGCGTTTTTCGTTCCTCGACGCACAGGTGAAAGATTTACACGATGCGCTGAAAGCAACGGAAAAAATTATCGACGAGCTGGATGAAAAAATTCACAAGCAATCCAACACATCGTTTCGCGACATCAACCGCGCCTTTCAGCATTTTTTTAAAATTCTTTTTAGTGGAGGTTCCTGCGAACTCATACGACTCACGCGTGAGGATTTGCAAGAGGAAGAAACGGACGTTGCGCTCGAGCGTTCCCTGTCCGAAACCGCGGAAGTCGAACGGAAACACGAGGAAGAGATGCTAAAAAAACGTGCGGGGTTCCGCGAACGCACCGACCGCATTGTGGGCATCGAAATTCACGCCACGCCGCCCGGGAAAAAACTGAAGGCTCTCAATCTCCTCTCCGGCGGCGAGCGGGCCCTCACCGCCATCGCGCTTGTCTGTGCGATCATGGCCACGAATCCAGCGCCGTTTGTCGTTTTGGACGAGGTGGACGCCGCGCTTGATGAAGCAAACACGCTCCGATTTGCGGCGATCCTTGAGGAGCTTTCGAAACTCACGCAATTTATTGTGGTCACTCACAACCGCGCGACCATGGAAAAAGCGGACGTGCTCTATGGAGTGACCATGGGTGACGACGGCGTTTCAAACCTTCTTTCCATCAAATTGGAAGAGATCGCCACAAACGGCACCACACGACGATAACCCACACGTGCCACAGGATGCTCCTTGTCTTGACAGGGAGTCTTTTTTTGTCTACACTGCGCGGTCCGATCCTGGACAGGAGGTGAGGCATGCGCGCACTCCCGAGCGTCGCCATGTTGCTCGCGCTCTTCGCCACCCTCGCCGCGTTTGGTCTGAACAGGACCGACAGCGACGAGGACACGATCGAGATCGCTCCGGCGATCGCCGCAACGCAACGGCCGGCAACGCCTGCCGCCGAGCTCCCGAAGGTCGTCGCGCCGCCCATGTCGACCCCGCTCACGACCTGCCCCGCGACGCTCCCCGAGCCCTACGCCTCAGATGCACAGGCCAAGGGAACGCTCGTGGTCGTCTGGAAGAGTCTGTACATGCTCGGGCTCTACCAAGATGGCGCGCTCGTCAGCAGCTCGTGCGCTCCGATCGCCATGGGCCTCAAGCCCTGGGGAGCGAAATTCAAAACGGATGGTGTGTCCACTCCGGAAGGGTGGTACACGTTCGCGACGAAGCAGGACGTTGGGCAGACCACGTTCTACCGCGGGTTCATGCTGAACTACCCCAACGCGGACGACGTGAATCGCGCCGCGGCCGCCGGCATCATCGACGAGAATCTCAAGAGGAGCCTGCTCGCCGACATCGCCGCGGGTCGCACTCCGCCCCAGGGAACCAAAATGGGCGGGGAGATCCTGATCCACGGCGAGGGCGCGGGAGTCCCGGTCTGGACGGCCGGGTGTGTCGCAGTCGAGAACGAGGCCATGGACTTCCTCTTCGACCACGTTCGGCGCGGCGACAACGTCCTCGTCACCCCGTGGACCGAACGCTACGCGCACGCGGTCAACGGCGAGCTCGTCGTGACGAACGTGCTCCTTCCAGAGGGCCCGGAAACGGAGCTCACGATTCCCTTCCAGAACACCCGCTTCGCCTGGACCGAAGGGACAACCTCCGCCAGCCTGCGAATCAACTCACAGACCGGCGACGTCACGCTCACGCTCCACTAAGGCGTGGGCTTTTTCATCCAATTGCCAATCGCCAAAGGCGATCCGCTGCTGCGGAAGGCGATCCGCTGCGGCGGAAGGCCTGTTTCGCCCGCTGGGCGAGTTGGCGAAGGTGGACAAAACACCTATTTTTTGCTAAAATAAAACGCGTATGATTTGGCCGTTTCGACGCCCTTCTTCTGAAAAAACTGGCGCGTCCGCGGATACGGGGACCGAACAAGTCTCCGAGCACGAAGCGGTCGACCTGGATGCATGGTTCATAAGAACTGAAAAGAAAATCGTGCTTCAACGCTTGCGGGAGTGGCGTGGAACACGCATGGTTTTTGCACTCCTTCTTGGAAGCAAGCTCGCTGCCATGACAGGCGAACACTCTCCTGAAACCCATGGTGCAGCCGCCTCAGAAGCGACCGAAACCGCACGTCACGAAACCGCAAGAGACCACAACGCGGACTTTTGGCTTGAGCAGGCTCGACTCAATCCCGGCCAGGTATTCATAAATTTCCATGACATTAAAACAGCGCCGTTTATCGCTTCTGTTCTCAAAACCGCGGCAGAAGCTGACCCAGAATTTTTTCAGGGCCAACTCGGAAACATCTACGCACAGGCAGATCGCGATGATATGCAGACGGCGACAGAGACCGCCATCCTTTCCGATCCGCGCTACAGCATCACGGCCGAAGAGTATCCCCATCTTCCGGAAATCTTGGCGGCAAGTACAGATCCAGACGTGCAGCTTGTAAAAGATGTCGATGCCATGAATGCAAGCGAGTATAAGAAGAAAAAAGCAACGACCCTCCTTCAGGAAATCCACGACGGCGCCCTAACCCCAGCGCAAGCCCTTGAAATCGTCGGGGACGAAGACGCGTGGGTCGCGCACATGATTCGCGTGAACGCACAACCAAACCACCTCGCTGCCCACGCCATTGACGTCCACCTGAGCGGTGTCGCCCGTATCGCCATGGTGGAAATGAACGATCTGCATGAGGAGCCAGCGGCCAAACGATTCAAGACCCTTGAAGGCCGTGGTGAGGACGAGCTGTACACCTATCTCGTCTACGCGGGAGAAGACGCTTATCCATCAACCTTCAACGGCACCTACGACCGACTGCTTCAGGCTATGAAAAAACACGGCGTCACAGGTGACGAGCTGTTGCGAACGGTCGGGGAAGGTAAGTTGCGTACGTTTGTAAAGCAGTCCCTCGAGTATGACCGCCTCGGAGACTTCCTTTCCACGATGCCCACAGACGCGCAGGAACGCCTCATCAAAACATTCGTCTCAGGACTCGACCGGCAGAAAGATGTCGGGGGCGAAGCCGGCGTTGTGGCGGATGCGTTGCGACTCGTGAGAAATCCCGAACTGCGCGGAGTCATCGCGTCAGCTGTGGAGCGAGAGTATAAACGCGTTCAACAGGAGGACGACGAAAAAGGAATGGCGACCTACGGGATCATTTCAAAAATTATCGATAAAGACGCCGCATGGATCCCGGAAGAGCGCGCGGAAACCTATCGCTTACCCGACACATCTGAAATCTCGCCGACCGACCTTGCCGATCAGCATGGCAATGTTGTGGAACGCTACTTCTTTTACAACGATGAGGACGGACAGAGCTCGTTTCAAAATTTCCTCTCGCGCTTCGAGGGGAAACCTGGGTGGAAAATCGAACGGCACAAGGGCTATGTCATCGTGGGCGCCAAACGCGGCGGCCGTGGAGTAAAAATCTATGCCAACGAGCCCGCGTCTGAAACGACTGACGACCCAACACAGCCCGACGTTGTCAGCCAGGCGATGCAAAAAGATGGCGCCGAGGCGTCGGTTGTTGTGCACCGCGGCCACGTGTACCACAACAACGCCACGATCGCGCATATTCCCTCAAGCGCCAAGATCGTCGTGCTTGGTTCTTGCGGAGGATACATGTCCATTGAATCGGTGTTGAAACGCGCGCCAGAGGCGCACATCGTCTCCACGCAAGGGACGGGCACAAAACGCGTGAACGACACCCTGCTCGCAAAGCTCGACGACTACATGTTTACGGACCACTTCACCTGGGAGACTTTCTGGGAAGATGCCGGCGGCAGCCTGCAACGTGATCCCGACTTCGCGAAATACATTCCGCCGGATAAAAACTTCCGGGCAAAATTCGCCTACAAATACCACAAGCTAACCGACGTGATATGAAGCCGAACCTTCTGAAAATCCAGCTCTGCCTGAAACGGTCCGGACTAGATGGAAAGGAGCAGCGCGAACTTTTTGGATACTTTTCGTTGGCTGATGATCGTGAACTTGCACCCGTGGCCGGTCTTTTGTCAGAATCCCCCAAACGTGCCAAAAACCTGCTTCACAATATCCGCGCCAAGTGTCTGGCGTTCGCTGCCAAGGATAAACAGGCATGGACGCGGATTCTTGAAGAAGAGGTTGCCGGCGTCGAGGCGCTCATGAAGGAGTCTTGACGCCCCAGATGCCCTCTCGTATACTCCTCGCAGCTATGTTATCTATTCGCCTCTCCCGTGTTGGAAAAAAAAATCAGCCGCTGTTTCGCCTGATCGTGGTCGACAAGCACAAAGACCCGTGGGGCAAGGCGGTCGAGATTCTCGGCAACCGCAACCCGCGCACCAAAGAAAACGTCTTTAACGTTGAGCGCATTAAATACTGGCTGTCGCAGGGCGCTCAACCATCAGATACGGTTGCGAACCTCCTTATCGATCAAAAAATTCTGGAAGGTCAAAAGAAACACTCGGTCACGCACATCTCAAAGAAACGTGCGACGAAACTGGCAGCGAAAGCGCCGAAACCAGCTGCGGCGCCAAAACCAGCAGCCTCTTAAAACACCACGTGTTGCGAGCCCCGCCAATCGGCGGGGTTTTAGATTGTCTGAACGCCCAACGTGTGAGACTATTTTCTGGGGAGGGACGCTATGTATGAAGAGCCCGGACAGGAGCTACAACCGTCCGATCACTCGCGCCGAGTACCAACTCCTCCGGGACCTCAACCGCCTGGAGCGCATTTTTTCGTCTATGGTGCAAGGTGCCGAGCAGAACGCATCACTCCTCCCCCTAAAACCTCACGCGAGCGAGATTTTGAGGGGAGGTGCTGATGTCAGACACTGAGTTTGCTGTGGCTCTTCAAGCCGCACGTGAAGCCGTGCAGATTCAGACGCAGGCTCGCCGGGACGGAGACTTCCGTGTCGACAGGAAGCCGGACTGGAGCCTGGTCACGAGCGTGGACCGCGCCTGCGAGGACGCGATCGTCGAGATTCTACGGGATACGTTCCCTGACGACGGTGTGCTCTCCGAGGAGTCCGGCCTCGTCGCCGAGGGGAGCTCGGGACGCAGGTGGGTTGTCGATCCGCTCGACGGCACGCGCTACTACACCCACGGCTTCGATGACTTCGGTCCATTGGTGGCCCTCACGGACGCCGAGGGACCGCTTCTCGGCATGGTCATGCAATCGACGACCAGCATGCTCTGGTGGGCCGAGCGTGGACGCGGGAGCTTCCGAAGGCGCACGATCGACCGGCCGAATGAACGCCTGCACGCTCAGTCCGGAAGGCCCGTACCAGAACTCGCCGACACCATGATCGCCATGGGAGGACCGCGAAAGCTCCTCGGGGCCAATGTGTCGCTCGATCGGCTGGCTCCCCGATTCGGCTCCTGGCTGAACGTCCCTTCTTTCCGCGGCTTCACGGCCGTGGCCGAGGGAGCGCTCGACGTGTACATCGCGTCGGATCTCAAGGAGTGGGACATCCTCGCGAACAAACTGATCGTCCGCGAAGCTGGCGGCGCGGTGATCTATTTCGAACGCCGAAACGGCAGGCACTACGTCGCCGCACGGACGATGAGTCTCGCCCGCGAGACCATGGCGGCCATCGATGAGTGTTCCTTCTTCTCGGACGGCACGGACACCTGACGTGACGTCCCTCGCCCGCCGAGGGCTCTCTGAGCGAAGGCGGGTTTTCATTTTGTAACGAACCGGCCCATCATTTTTACGCGACTTTTTTAACCTGTAACCTTCTATCGAGCTCCGCCTGCAACCTGACTTTCCAGGTAACACCGGTGTGCAGGATTCTCGTAGTACCCAAGGCAATGTGTTCAGGACGAGACAGACGAAGCCACTCCATCCAATCCTTCCCCAAGAAGGCATCCTTGGTTGTTTCGTCGAGCCTCCCTTCTGGCAAAACTGGGGTGCCATCAAGAATATATGCGGCATTACCGATCAAAGGATGCTCGAGCACGACGAATCCCTGACAAAACACAAAACCGCGGTAGCCGTTGAACCCACCTTCTCTCTTGTTGAGGAACCCAAAAGCGACACCTGGTTGTTCACGTAAGAAACGGATGCGCTCGACCTGCTCCCGGTCGAGCACCGGCTCCTCTGGTCTGCGCCGTGGCTCCTCCGTTCGTTCGCGATCCTCCAGCCAACGGCCTGGCGGCAGAATTTCTTCGTCTATGGAAACCCAGAAATCAAGGTCAACGGCCTGTAGGTTGTCGAGTACTTCAGACATTAGCGCGTCCGGAGAAATCTTTTTGGCCAATCGTGGGGGCAAGCTGACCCGTCCATCCTTGGTCAGCGAGGCGGTCTCATGCACCTCCTTGCCCTTTTCGTTCCAGAAGACGACGACGGCTGTCGACCTGGCTTCCGCGCTGGCTGGCGGGAGAACAGAAAAGCTGTCGATGCCCGGGGTCTTGGCCTTGAACTGGCAGCCCAGCGGGATGGCGTAAAAGTTTTTTCCTACCACTGTATCGAATCGTTTTTTGAGCTCCTCCTTTTTCTTGGTCTCCTGGGCCTGGGTCAGACGAGCGTCAATCTCGTCCCAACGCATGCGTGCAGTCATAGGTTTGCAGGTTTAAAATGTTTAGCTCGCCATTCGGCGATTTTCCTGTGGTCGCCAGAGAGAAGCACAGGCGGGACCTTCCACTTCTTGTACGCCTCTGGTTTTGTGTTTTCTAAAACACTCCATCGAGACTGGTTCAGACAGAAGTAGCATTGGGATCAAATCGTCTTTCCTGCCAGATATTCCTCAATGTCCTTATCAAACTTGACCATGCTGGTCTCAATAAGTTCCTCAAGATTGCCAGCCACTGAAGTGCGTTCCTCGCCGAAAATGTCAGCCAGTACCTGTCGTTGCGACTCATCACCGAGCATGATGGAAGAGAGCATATGCTCGCCAAAACCGTGCTCGGCGTCGTTGATTCGCAAGAACTCACGCACTCGGCCGGAGTTACCTTGTGTATCCTGCCCGTCCCCTACAAAGTACAGGGCGGAGGCATAATCAGAAAACTGGTAGCGTTCGTTGTTCAAATCAGTCGCCGCTTTTTGCACCGCATCAAGCATGTTGGTGCCACCGGCCGTCCGCACCCGCTCCATCAGTCGGAGCTTGACCGTGGACTGTTGGCCGTCCGGGAAAGCGTAGCGGCGCGGCGAGTCATAGTCCTGGTCAAAGGCCTTGATCTCGGTGACCGAATCGGAAAAGCAGTTGATGTTGAAACGGATGTAGCCGAATTCGTGCGAGATGCGGGTAAACAACTCGCTATAAAAGACGAGCAGCCTTCGAGCGTTATTGAGTTTCTCTCCGGCCATGGAGCCGCTGACATCAACCATCACCGAGGCCAAGAACTTCGGCTTGATCGTCGGACGGATAACACGCGGGTTCTTGACCGTGCCAAAAATGATGTTGCGCGGACGCCGGATGGAGCGCCGATCGAAGGCCCCTTGGCGGGTTAACGCATCCTCATCGCGCTCAACGTCTTCCTGCCGGGGCAACCGCTCGGCAAAATAGCGATACCACTGATCAACGAGAGGCTGCATCTCCTCTCGGATGCGTTCGTACTCCTCGTAAAGCCCGCTTTCTCGTCGAATCTCTTCCTGTAAGCGCTCCAACGCCTCCAGCGACTCCCGGTCAAGCCTTTCCTCAAGCTGATCACGCTTTGCTTCGTCCAAAAAACCGTCATCGGCCATCTGCTCGATCTCGTCACGCAGCTCCTGTTTCATTTTCTCTTCTTGGGCCTCGAGTTTCTGCTCCAGCTCCTCTTTCATCTCCTCGAGAAGATCCGCCTTGGCTGTTTCTTGCTCAAGATTCTTCAGATCTTTAAAACTTTGGGACTCGGAAATTTTTTGGTCAAGCTGGTCTTTGGTCTGCTGCATCCGTTGCATCTCCTGTTGCGCCTCGCTCACCTGCCGCGAGCTCTGCTGGACTTCTTGATCGCTTGCTTCCGCCATTTCTTCTCCCTTGGCTTCGGCCCCGGCTTGGGGAGGCGGCTCCGGCGGACCCTCCACTCCGCCATCCTGCGCTTCCGGCGCACCCTCTTGCTTCTCCCCGCCTTCCGGCTTCTTGTCCTCCGGCTTGGGCGGCGGAGTGGCGTCAAACCGCACCCACTGACCGGTTGAGGGGTTCCAAATCTCCGACCAAGCATGCCCGGTGTTCTGGTTCATCACCGACTTACCGTCGCGCCCGCCCTCCACCCGGTGGCCGACCACCAACCTGGCTGGCACGCCAGCCTGGCGCATCATGGCGATAAACAACGTGTTGGCTGAATAACATTCAAGGTACTCGGAGCGATCAAGATTCTGAAGGTAAGCGTCGCCGCTTGACTCGTGCCTGAGTTTGGCCTGCAGGGCCTGCGCTTTTTGGAGATCCCCGCCCGAAGGGTAAAAATGATGGGCGCGGATGTACTGGCGCGCCTGCTCGGCTTTGTGTAAAACGCCGCCGGTCAGACGTCCCAGGGCCGCTTCCGTCTCGTCAGACAGCGGAGCGCGAGTGAGCGGGGCGGTGTCCTCGGGCACCGACGCGCCGACAAACGGGGTCGCTTCCTGTCCGAACTCGAGTGAAAAACTGGTTACACCTTCTGTTTTGATGTAAAAGCAGCCGTTTTGGTCTCTCAAAAGTTCAGCCGGCGCTCCGCTCACCTTGAGCGAGTCGCGGTCAATGGCAAAGCCGTTGGGCAAAGGGATGGATTTCACCCCGGCGTCGGTCTGTCCGGACAAGGTGCGCCGCTCCCCTTTGAGCTCTGATCCGACATACGAACCCAGCTGTTTGCGCTTGCTCCAGGTTTTTCGTTCAATGTCGTAGTAGCTCTTGCGACCTGAAGCATAGAAGCCGGAGAGCGGCGGTTCAATTTCAAAAATCGGTCTGGCTCGCGTTTGTTCGCGGCTCTCGCCAGGAGAGATCGGCGGGGTGTGATACTCGTCAGCATCCTCGGGCGGGATCGCCGGATCCTCGGGTGTTCCCGGCGGGCCGACCTGATCCTCAAACGGCTTGAGCTCCTCCTCAAGCTTCTGCATGCTCTCACTTAACTCCTCGTGAGGCGGCGACTCCTGCATCTTGGGCAAACCGGCGCGGACATTCTCGACCAAGGTTTGATAAGACGACTCGTCCCCGGATTGCACAAACTGACGATAGGCCTGCCGCAGCTCGCCCACCACCTCGCGCTCGTCGCCCGAAAGTTCAGACAGAGCCTGGTCGCGCACGACCGTGTCGACCAGCGACAGGTCATCGCACAACCAATCGAGCTTGAGAGCGGCCAGTATCTTCTCTGGCCGTGACAGGTGTGGGAGATTGCCACGCGCTTGGTCGGCCTGGCTGCGCATCAGCGCCTCCATCTGCCGCCTGCCGGTCGTGCCAAAGGCATCGCGCAGCTTTTGCTGGACGCGGCTTTTGATGATGCCATTGTAGAGGGTCTCGACCTGGTCTTCGGAAACCTCAAGCCCCTGCAAACGCGAGGCAAAATCGGCAAAGCGCGCGTAGTCGTAATGCGCCGCCTGGGTGGAGAGATCAAGGATGCGCCGGCTGACCGCCTCGAGCCCCTGCTCCTCAAGGTCGGCCACATCAAAAAGAAGGCCGTCCGGCTTGAGTGACGCCGCCGCCTCCTCGGGCTTCATCTTTCCCTGCAAGAGCGAGCGCAAGGTGGCCGCCCGCTGTTCACCGTCGGCCGGATAGTGGTAGGCCCAGCGCTTCCCTGGCAGAACCTTGATGCCGCCCTCGGCCGCCTGCTCCACCAAATACAACACCTCGCGCAGGTGTTCTCGATCCACCTTTCGCGCCCCGGGCTCGCCCATGCCTTCCCCGCGCTCTGCCATATCGGTCAGGCGGCCACCCGATTCTGCGAACGCCAGGTGGCCATGGCTGTTTTCACTTTGCCGCGATCCTCGATCGAGTCGATGTGACTCAAGAAAAACTTCTCAATGAGATCGCGCGCCACCGCGTCCGCATCGGCCTTGAGTTTCTCCCCCGGCTTCATCTGGCTCAACATGTACGCGCAGCGACGCAGTTCGCGGGCAGTCAGGGGCTGGGTGACCGGCAAGGCCTTGCGCGAGGCCGCTCCCTTCTCGAAGTTAGCCATGAAGTGCTCACGCAACTTGTCGGCAAACTGAACCAGGGCGCGAATGGTGTTCAAGTCAAACTCCTGGACGGCGTTGAGCTTAGGCGCTTCCACCTTGAGGCCGTTGACCTGCTTGTCCCAGACGCGAACGAACTCGTTGTGCTGCATGTTTGGCTCGTAGGTGAAGTCAGAAAGCGAGTCCACCTCGCGGGCAATGCGCAGAGCCTCAGAAGCGTTGTAGGGCGGATTGGGGTTGGCGTCGTCGGTCGTCCGCTCTCGCTGCAGCGGCGGGTAGCCGATCTGGAGCGAAACCATGCGGCTCTTGGTGGCAAACTGCGGCTCGAAGGTGCCCGGATAGTTGGGGTTCATCGAGGAGGCGAGAAGAGCGGTCGGGTGCGCCTTGATCACCTTGCCTGAACTTGTTTTGAGGGTGATCGCCCGCTTCTCGTCCCACAGGGCGTGCAGGAAAATCTGTGCCTGTTCAGGCATGCCGTTGACCTCATTAAAGTAGACAACCGCCCCCGGAGTGGTGATGCCGCGCAGCACGGCCGAGGGCACCTGGACGGTTTGCGTCGCCCCGTCTTTGGACTCAAGGATGACGTCCTCGGAGAGCTCATACTCGGTCGTCCATTTGGTGCAGTCCGTGCTGAAGTAGGGACGGTTGGTGCGCTGGCAGAACATTTTGATGAGCACGTCCTTGCCGGTGCCGGCGTGGCCCTTGAGGTTGAGCACCCCTTCCTTGAGATCAAGCTGCATGCGGAAGATGCGGGCCATGGACTCAAGGTTCTTTTCCGTTTCCGGATCAACCACCCAGTGCGGCTGCCACTCCGGGACAAAGCCCTTGCCGTTCTCATCCGCCTCCGGCCTTTCCGCCACCTGGTCAGCGCGTGAAAAGAGAAGGATGTGGTTGTCCGCGCAAAACTGCGCGTACTCGTTGAGCTTCGCCAAGTACGTTTCACGCCACAGGCGATCATCCTCTTCATTCCTCTTTCCCGGTTTGGCGCGTTGTTTGTAAAGATCGGCGAGCTCTTGCCGCTTGGCCTCATAATCTTTCTTGAGTGGGCCGCTCATCCAGTCGCGGTACTGTTTGGAGATCGCTTTGTACTCAGAGGCTGTGACATAACTCGGGGGGACGTCAACGCCGCGGTAGGAATACAGCCCATAGCGCCAGCTTGACTCATCCGGCTCATCCTCGAACACTCGGGCTTGCTCCTTTTTGCCGCGCGTGGTGGTAATGATCAGACCGACATCACCCAGGATCTTATCCGCGGTGACCCCGGCCCCGTGCGACGTCGGGTCGTCGATGAAGGCCAACTTCGCTTGACGCTCTTTCTTTTCCGCCACCCGCGCCTCCCAACGCGGAAACAGGGTCTCGCCAAAGGCCACCATCTGCTGCCCGGTCTCGGCCACCACGGTCATGGCCCCGCGTTCGATCTCGGAGAGCAGGTTTGAGACCTGAACCTTGAGCGAGCGCTCGAGGTCCTTGGCCGCGTCAGGGTTGGTCACCACAAGCGCGGCCATCTCCTGCTCGAGAACGCGCTTGGCCTCGCTGCCGGAGAGGTACGTTTCAGCCTCCTGACGAGTTTTAAACTGCTTGTCGCGCAAACGCTTGATGAGCGCAACTATGTCGTGACCCAAGGCGCCGACCAGCGCCTCCATCCGCTCCGCTGCCTGCTCGCGCACGCGCGCATACTCCTGCTCAAAACGATGTTGGTGAAAATCAGAAATGGACTGCAGATCGGCGCGGGCGGCGATCACCGCTTTATAGGCCTCATCGGCCTCGACCGGACACTCTTTGGCTAGATGGCCAAGCCGACTTTTGAGTTGCGGAAAACGAAACTCCTGCCACTCGTCGAATTCCTGTTTGCTGGTCATGCGCTCGAGTTGGGCGCGCACCCCGTCCATCAGCTGTTTGAGCTCGCCCTTGACCTGGTCGCCCTCGCGGCGGAAGAGATCCGCCGAGAGTCGGGAGAGTTCGGCGGTGGCCCTGTGTAAACGCGTCCGCGTGGCCTCGTCCAGAAAATTGACCAGCGATTTGATGCGGTCCAAGTCAGCTCCCGCCTCGGAAACTACGGCCATGCTCAAGGCCCCCTGCAGGGCGGCTTCCACACGATCCACGGTCCCACCAGCCTCGGCGCTCGAGAGCTCGACCTCTTTGGCCTCCACCGCCTCGGTGATAGTTTTGGTCACATAAGTCACCCCGTCGGGCGAAAGATTCTGCTGCAGAAGGTATACCTTGAGGCGGCCGAGACCGTCCTTGACCGCGGCCAGGTCCTCCAGCGTCTTGACGCGAGCCACTTCGTCGGCAAAGCGCGCGGCGTATTCCGCCCGCACAGGCTGGAGATGGTCAAAACCCTCGGCTGGTTTGGCCGCGCCCTTGCCGGCCCTGACCTCGCGACGGAACAGGTCCTCCATCGCCACCCCCTGCAGAAGTTTTTGCATGCGTCTCTGCTCCACCCGCTGGGACAGCTCACCGAGGTTGGTCTCAAAAATGACAAAGTGGCCTTGCTCGTCAAAGCCGCGCAGGCGACCCTGGCTGTCAATCAAGGCATGCCGGATTCCCTTGTGGCGCGCCACCTCCTTGAGATTTTCCCGGTCGACCACGACAAACTCATTTTTATCCTGATAGCAGAAAAAATTTCCGGTCGGGTCGCTTTGCAGGTTTTGCAGGGCGACCTTGGCGAAGGCTTCCGGCAGGGCGGCGGACCCCGACTTCCAGTCTTTCGGATCGCCCGAGGTGTCGATTTTGACGATCTCGCGGGGATTGCTTTTCGAGTAGTAAAAGATCATCGCCTTGTTGCGCGGGTCAACGAAAACCATCTTGTCGCCCGGCACTTTGTCCGTGAAGACCACCGAGTAGTCGCCTGTCCTGACGATCTCCAACCGTTCAGCCGACAGTTTGGCCGCGTAGGAGGGGTTGAGATGCTGGATGCGTTGTGTCTTCTCTGTTGTTTCTTGCGCCGCGTTCTTTTGTAGCCTTTTAAGGTGTGCCAGGAGGTCGGTTGGAGCGGGAGTCAGCGTAATCTCGTCAAGCAAGTCATAGCGTTTCCAGTTTCGCGGTTTGAGCGGCTGCCCTTGCGCCGAGTGGGTAGCAAAAGAGATGAAATCGCCCCCTTGATCCATCAGGATGATGTAGCGACCTTCATCAAGAAGAGTAAGTGGAGCGGATGTGAATCCGACATCTTTCGTTGGCAGGGATGTCCATGTCCGGCTCTGACCACCTTCGAGTTGAGTTTCTAAAAAATCAATGGCTTTCTTCGAAATTGGAAGTTGATTGATAACGGCTACTATAGGGTTAGTCAGTGTTCCGAAATAATTTGTTCTTGGCGCCACGCGCTTACCTAAGGCCGACCAATCAATGGTGACCTCTAGACTTCCGATCGGCGCGAAGTCCTTCTGCTCGATGGCCTCGCCGTCAACGATGACCAACTGCTTGCCTTCCTTTGGGCTGATGATGGTGTACTCGTTCCAGGCCGTCACCCCGCCCTCGCCGGGCAGGGGCACGGGCTTTTCCGATTTGGCCACAGGTGTGAAAACCAAATCCGGCAGCGCCAGCTCCGGCGCCTCGGCGGGTGGCGGAGGCAGTTCAATTCCAGCTCGTTGTCCGGTTTCCGATGGGTTGGGCATAGTGCTCACATTCTTCCGCATTGCCTCCACTTTGGCAACCCGATTTGGCATCAGGCGCTCTGCGAGCGCTTGTCTCGCCACTCTTCAATTTTTTTGTGATCGCCGGAGAGAAGCACAGGCGGGACCTTCCACTTCTTGTACGCCTCTGGTTTTGTGTATTGAGGATATTCGAGAACTCCTACTTGCGTATGCGATTCCATCTCGAGCGATTCCTTTTTGCCAAGCACCCCAGGCATCATGCGAGCGATGGCGTCAATCATCACAAGCGCGGGGAGCTCCCCGCCGGTCAGCACGTAGTTTCCAATCGAAAGTGATTCGTCGGCGACATGCTCCTCAACGCGCGCATCAACACCTTCATAGCGGCCGCACAGGAAAATGAGCTGGTCGTATTTCGACAGCCGAACCGCATCGTACTGGGTGAATTTCTTGCCGCTCGCGCTCGTCAAAATTACCCGCACTTTCGCCCCTTTAGCCCTCTTCGCCCCTTTCGCCGTCAACGCCGTCAACGCCTTCACCGCCTTATCAAAAACGTCCACCCGCATCACCATCCCCGGCCCCCCGCCGTAGGGCGAGTCATCGACGGTCCGGTGGCGGTCGGTCGTCCAAGCGCGCAGATTGTGCGCGACGATCTTGATCAACTTATTCTTCTGTGCCCGTCCTAAAATGGACTCGTCTGCATACGAGCTGATCATCTCCGGAAAAATCGTGACAACGTCGAAACGACGCACTTGAACGCGCGACATATCAGATCAGGCCGGCTGGAAGACTTTGACGTGGCGCGAGAGCTCCCGGCCTATTTTATCCCCCTGCCGCTCAAGATCGTAACGCGCCTGCAGGTTCAGCCAGAACAGTGGCGAAACCTTGAAATAGCGCCCGAGCCGCAGGGCGGTGTCGGCCGTGATGGCGCGCTCGCCCTGGACGATCTCGTTGATCCGCCGCGGCGGCACCCCAATGTCGACCGCCAGACGGTACTGGGTGATGCCCAGCGGCTCAAGAAACTCCTTGAGCAGAATCTCGCCTGGATGAATTGGGTTGAATTTTTGTGTAGGCATAATTAGTGGTAATCCGCTACCTCGACATCGAAGGCATGGCCGTGGCGCCAGACGAAACAGATGCGCCATTGTTGATTGATCCTGATGCTATACTGACCCGCACGGTCACCCTTTAACTTCTCCAGGCGGTTTGCCGGCGGCACGCGCAGGTCATGCAAATCTGTCGCCGCATCGATCATCAAGAGTTTTCGCAGAGCCAGGTGTTGGATGTCCGACGGGAGCCTTCGGGTTGGATTCCGACTAAACAGCTGCTCGGTTTCCTTCGTCCCGAAGCTCTGGATCATACGGTCAAATGATAACGCGTGGCGTTATGATTGTCAAGCCGCGGCAAAAACCAAAAAGCCAGCCACGATCATCGTAACCGGCTTTTCGTATTTCGACTAGATCCCGAGGTCGTCGACGGATGCTTCGCTTGAAGCAAACTGGAGGTATACCAAAATGAAAAGGCTCTCGAACAGACGAAGCTGTCCGAGAGCCGAGGGCCGAGGGCTTGCCCCGCACCGAGCTTCGCTCTGGTGCGGAGCTCGAGTGCCGAAGACGAAGGGCCGAGCGCCCTAGGACCCGACGAGTTCCACCCCCAGGACGAACGCGCCGACGAAGTCGAAGGCATCGTCATCGTCGACCCAGTCGTTGCAGTGCAGCACGCCGTCGACGTCCCAGCGCAGGCAGAGACGGCCGCCGTCCGCGCTGCAGGTATCGGTGCGCACCACGTAGACGTCGAGCGGGACGCACTCGCCGGTGGCCTTGTGGTGGGCCAGGATGAGGCCCGCGACCAGGGCGACCCTGCCATACCTGCTCATGTGGTGGGCAGGGAGCTTGAGCTCGGTTCGCTTCGCGGCGAGCAAAGCGATCTGCTGATCCTCGGTCTTCGAGGTGCTGCCCTCGAGGAGGCGTGGAACCCAGAAGACGATCGAGTCGGCGGTCGGGTCGTCAGGGAAGCTCCAGTCCTGGAGGTAGGCGAACCCGTCGTGACAGGGCCCGGCCATCGGGGCGTGGGTCTTGAGCGTGAAGCCGGCCCTCACGCGATAGGCGACCGGGGCGGTCGCGGGGACGCCGTGCTCGAGGGCGAGCTGGCGGTACCTGTCGAGCGTTGCCTGGTGCCTCGCTGGCACCTCGGCGTCGGCGATCGGGGTGAAAAATCCGTTGGACATGACAACTCCTGTGTTTGACCGGGGCCTATTCCCAGCCTTCTTTCAGGCTTGAGACAGAGCTCAAGACTCAAAGAAAGCAGCGAATGCAAGCAAAATTTCGGATCTTCAGAAGGCAATAATACACCACGAAATTGGCTGCTTGTCAATGTTGGCGCCGTGGCACCGTGACCAGACAAAAAAACCGGTCACGTTTCCGTAACCGGCTTTTCGTATTTCGACTAGATCCCGAGGTCGTCGACGGATGCTTCGCTCGCGTCCGAGGAAGGAGCTCCCCCTTCGGACGGGCCGCGGAAGCGGCGAGAGCCCTCTGGCTCGTAGATCTTCAGGTTGACGCGAGCATTTTCTTTTGCCCCGACAATCTTCAGAAGCGTGCGCAAAGCGCGTGCCGTCTGGCCTTGGCGACCGATGACGTAGCCCATGTCCTCCGGATTGATGTGGAGGGTGATGAGCACGCCACGCTCGTCGACCGTGCGTTCGCTGCGGACGTCATCCGGATGGTTGACGATCTGCCGAACCACGTATTCGACGAACTCCTGGTCTTTCTCTGCCATACCAACAGGTCATTCATTACGTACAATTTCCGTTAGTCTGCCGCCTGCCGACCTATATCAGACAAGCCTCACTAACAAGGGAGATGGTAGCATACGGAGTGCTGCTTGTCAATCGCTAAATCTTCGGGCTCAATGAAAATACTATGCAACGCAAACGGTTCGAAATGTTGGTGGCCGAAGCGGTCGATGCCCTTCCAAAAGAAGTCGTGGAAAGACTTGATAACGTCGCTGTTTGTGTGGAAGCGGACTCGGAAGAGGGGGATCGGCTCGGAGAGTTCATCGGTATTGCTCAAACCGAACGGCTGGAATATACCGGCGTCCTTCCGGATCGTATTGTGTTGTATCAAGTCGCGATCGAGGACGAGTGCGGCGCTGAGAACGAGAAGGCGATCCGAGAGGAAATTCGCCGCACGCTCTGGCACGAGATCGCGCATCACTTTGGGTGGGAAGAGGATGATCTGCATCAGGCCGAGGTTCGGCGAGGATGGCAGGATACCGACTCCTGAAGACGTCAGCAATTCGAACTTGACAACTTTTTACTATGTGGTAAATAGTATGTAGCAACAAGTAATAGCCTTACCCTCTATGCAATTCTCCAAAGAACTCCTCAAAGGCGCGGCTGAGCTCATCGTCCTCAAAGTCCTCAAAGACCACGGCGAGGCCTACGGCTACCAGCTTATCCAGGTCATTTCCACCCACAGCGGACATATCTTTGAGCTCCAGGAAGGCACGCTCTACCCCCTCCTCTACCGGCTAGAGGCTAATGGTTATGTCTCGAGCCGCAAAAAGACGGCCCCGAGCGGCAAAGAGCGCCGGTATTATTCGCTCACCAGATCAGGTGAGAAGCTCTTGGCCAGCCGTTCAGTCGAAGTGCTGGCCTTTATGCGCGGCATGAAGCGCGTTCTGCATTTGGCGGTATGAGTCTGTCCCGACGTGAATTCTTCGCCGCTGTTTCAGACGGCCTCATCGAGAGCGAGTACACCGCGCGGCTTCTTGATGAACTCGAGGACCATCTTGAGGACGCCGCCGCGGTTCGTCTGCTCTCCGGAAACAACGAACAAGACGCACTGATTCGATCTCTTGAAGACCTCGGCGACCCCAACCAAATAAAACACGAATTCAACATCGTTATGAAATTCAAAGACAAACACCAAATCTATCTCGAGGCGCTCTTTGTGGCTGTTCTTTCTCTGCCCTGGTATTTACTGGCCTTTTTCTGGACCTTGCTGCTGAGCGCTAGGGTCCGTGAGGCGCCCCTTGAGATTTGGCCGGCCTTCAGCTTGTACGCCGGCTGGCTGGCCGTACTCATCATCCTGTATTCGGGAACGATGCAAAAATTGGTGCGGTTCGTCGAGGATCGCCAAACCATGTGGCAGTTGACGGCCATTCTCATTGGCCTGCCCCTTGCCATCTTCATGATCGCGGCCTCAAATTTCTTGAGCCAAGTCGCCCATGAAATACCCTCTCCAGACATCGCGACATTCTCCTCGCTAGGACCCTGGGTGCTCTCCTTCATCTTTCTCTATGGCCTAGCCTGTGTCCTGGGCACTTTCCACTTTGGAAAAAAGTGGATGGTCAAGACGGCTGCTGCCGGACCGCAGAAGACGCGTTCGAGGCGAATGAGACTGATCGCGGGTTTCTTGGGCGCTATGGCGCTCTGCTACATTGCCTTCACAACTGTCGCCAGCTGGCTGATCGTGCGTGGCGACTTGCCCGTGCTCACAGAGAACGTTCTGTCAGCCCTGAGTGTGCCCCGCGTCGGTTTGGAGCTGGGCTTTCTGTTCCTTATTTCTGGTGTCCTGCGCGCCGAAGAGGGCAACGTGCTGGCCATCTGGACTTTCGGCCTGCTGGCACTGGCTCTCACCATCTATTGCGCCGCGGCCCTGGTCGCATACTTCCGCAAGCGCCAGGCCGCCTCGCCCGAGGCCTTTCCTTGGCTCAAGACAGTTGTGCTGTTCTACGCCCTGAACCTCCTGTTCCTTGGGACGACAGCGCATCCGAACGTAGTCTGGCATGTGCCGGTCAGGGAAGTTTCGGCGCGCCTCGAACAGCAGTGGTTCGGGCCGTTCTACCGTTTCAACCGCTCGCTGGACATCTTCACCTTTGACATGGCCTACGAGATCTTTTCCGAGTCGGACGGACTCAAGATCCAGCTTGAATCGGCTGAAACGCGATTCGTTCTCGCCGACATCGAGGCGGTTGACAATTTCACATTTCAGAAAGAAACCAACAAACTCTCCTACTGGCACAGCTTCGAAAAACTGCCTGATAATCTTGTCTGCGCACCGCCGGCCGCGGATCCAGAGTTTGACATCGTTGGAACAGTGTCAATCATCCCGCCGCCTAATGCAGAGCTCGCTATCCCGTCAGAGGAAATCTCTGTCATGCCTGAAGACGAGCGCCGGGACTGCGTCTCGGTGAGTTATGACGGCCAGCTCATCTACACCATGGAGCGACCATATCTCTTGAAGTCAGCCAAGGCGAGTCCGGACGGCCGGTTCCTGCTCCTCATCCTCTCGCCTCAGCCCATTGGCTCTGATTTTGTCTACCTTGTTGACCTGCGGCCGTCCAGCCCTTGACGGCCGTAAGAGAATGTGGCATAATTCGTTGTCTCCAAGTGGAGGTCGGCCATGAAGCGCACCTGCAAGCGCTGCAAGAAGCGGCGCATCAGCGTCTACTCTATGAGGCTCGGGCGCCGCGTGGGCGGTACGAGGCACCACGACCTGTGCGGTCAGTGCCAGCGCGAGCTCTCCGACAGTCTGCGCGCGCAGGACCTGGCCGCGCGCGAGCGAGCGGAGCGCCCGGCGCCTGTCGAGGACGTCGTAGACTCCGCCCTGGCCGCCCGCTAACCCGGCAGGCGCCACCAACCCCTCCCCCGTCCTGAGCTTGCCTGCCCTGCCGAAACGCGGTGTAGGCGGGTCGAAGGACGGATTTTCTTCTTTCTTAAGCCAAAATTCACTGTCCCCAACCACTCCACACCTCCCCTTGACACTCTTTCAGGTCTCCTATAAAATAGCGCCACATTCGTACAAGCTCGTTTCGGCAAAAAAACTCATTTGCGAGAATGAGTTTTCGTTTGCTGGTGGCTCGTACGAAGGCGGTCCTTCACAATTGAAGACCAATCAAGCAAGCAAATACAATTGCTCAATTGTGTGATTGCAACGTCTATTCAAAGAGAACGAAAGTTCTCCCAAACCCGCCGTCGCTCCTTGCGGAGCTATGGCGGGCAAACAATAACGAGCCAAAAACTCGTGAAGACAGAGTTCTGTTCTTCATCCGGCTCTGCCGGACTTCAAAACAGAGCATTCTTCTGAGAGTTTGATCCTGGCTCAGGATGAACGCTGGCGGCGTGTCTAAGGCATGCAAGTCGAACGAACCCAACGCGATTACATCAAAGTGGGTAAGTGGCAAACGGGAGCGTAACACCTTGGTAACGTACCTCGAAGTCGTGAACAACCCTTGGAAACGAGGGCTAATACACGATGGACAAGGGGGGCCGAAAGGCATTCCCTTGTAAAGCTCCGGCGCTTCGAGAGCGGCCTAGGTCCTATCAGCTAGTTGGTGAGGTAATGGCTCACCAAGGCTCTGACGGGTAGCGGGTGTGAGAGCACGACCCGCCTCACTGGGACTGAGACACTGCCCAGACACCTACGGGTGGCTGCAGTCAAGAATCTTCCTCAATGCGCGAAAGCGTGAAGGAGCGACGCCGCGTGTCGGATGAAGGCCTTCGGGTCGTAAACGACTTTTATCAGGGACGAACAAATGACGGTACCTGAAGAATAAGTGGTTGCTAACTCTGTGGACTCATCAGAGTCGGTGCAGAGTGTGTGCAGTAATGCATGCAAAGAAAATCTTCCCCCTTCACTAATACCAATTAGTTTCGGGGGACACTCCATAGCCCTGTGCGAAGGAGTGCGCTATATGCTGGAACACCTCGTAAATGGTTGCGTACCCTTGTGGTGACAATCGCAACAAGACCTACGAAGGGCCTGCTGCCCGGTACAGGTCGCGAGACAATCAGCAGGAAACCTCCGAAAATATCGGAGGGCTCCTCAGAGACTACACGCGAGACCCCCGACGTATGTCGGGGTGATGATATAGTCCAACCTTCATGGTGACATGAAGAAACAATGCATTCATCAGAATGAATGCCAATTGTTGGCGAATGCACTACGTGTAAACTTCGATCTGGATGTCCGCGTCTGCCGATGTCTCATGCGCGGGAAACTCTATTTCCGTCTGTACGTGACATCGAAAAGCATGACGAAGTTTATGCAGTTGGTTGAACCACACGTGCATGAAAACTTTCACTACAAGCTAGTGAAGTATCGCAAATCTGGCCAGCAGCAGCGGTAATACAGAGACCACGAGCGTTATCCGGATTTATTGGGCGTAAAGCGTCCGCAGGTGGTTTGGTAAGTCATGTGTCAAATCTCCGGGCTTAACCTGGAGACTGCGTGTGATACTGCCGAACTCGAGGCCGGGAGAGGCACACGGAATTGCCGGTGTAGCGGTAAAATGCGTTAATATCGGCAAGAACACCAAAGGCGAAGGCAGTGTGCTGGAACGGTTCTGACACTCATGGACGAAAGCGTGGGTAGCGAATGGGATTAGATACCCCAGTAGTCCACGCCCTAAA
>CAYJVP010000008.1:0-20831 GCA_964373615.1 uncultured Gammaproteobacteria bacterium
GCGTCGTGCGCAGCCTGGACGAATTGCAAGACCTTTTGTAGGATGTCCGGGATTTGAAAACCCGCCCTTCGACCCGCCTTCGCCCCTTCGACTTTGCTCAGGGCTTTCCGCCAGAGGCGGACCCGCCTATGGCGGGCGGCGGGCAGGCAAACTCAGGACGGGTGACGTCACGTGTTGAGCCGGACGATCTGAAGGACGGGCTCAACAAGCTCGGACAGCACGTTGAAGTGGCGAGGGGGAAGTTCCACCTCGGCGCTCGTGGCAAGGATCGAGGGAATCGTGCGCAGGAGCTCGAGGTGCTCCGCCTCGCAGCGAAGCTCGCGACCGAGCGGGTCGGCGAGCACGCCGGGACGCGGCACAAACGGCGGCGCATCGTGGTTGTCGTAGTACACGATGTCCCACGAAATCCCGTTGATCTTCGCGAGCAGCCCGATCCCCGCGAAGCGAAGTCCCATGCGCTTCGAAAGATACTGCGTCCGGTTGTGCGCCTGCGTACATTCTGCAACGACGCGAAGACCACGCTCCCGCACGAACCGCATGCGCTCTTCGCACAGCGCCACGACAGCGCCGCGCGGCGGGTTGTGCGACACGAGACGCCCGAGCTCCCAGTGGTTGGCGCAGGCAACAAGTGCCGCATGCGCAACCGGCCGCCCCTCGTGCATGACGACCCAGGAGTGAAGACGTGCGCTCGCCCAATCCCTCGCAACGTTCTCGCGCCAGAACTCCGGGGTCGTGAACGGCATGTAGGGGAAGTAGCAGATGCCGTCCGGTCCGGTCCAAGCCACACGCACGAGCTCGGCAAGCGCCTCGGGCCAGTTGGGAAGCGCGCTCGGGATGAGAGAAGAAGGAACGATTTCCATGGGATCCTCCGAAACAAAAATCCGGCGCTGATCGCCGGACCACGGATTGTATTTCGGAGAAATCCAATCTATCGTGCGGCGACCAAACGTCGGGCACGATAGGTGTAAGCCGTCCATGACCAGAAGGATTTCATAACTAAAATAAGTTTAACAAAGGCTTTGAAAAAAGTCCAGCGTCTCTTTCGCGGTTCTCTCCCAACGGAAGGCAAGCGCTCGTTCACGGCCGCGTTGAGAAAGGTCGCGCCGAGCTTCAGCGTCCCAAACGAACATCTCGAGAGCCTCGACGAGCTCTTCTGGATTTTCAGCGGAAATATAGCGCACAGCCTCCCCGCCGACCTCGGGAAGTCCACCCAGGCGTGTTGTGATAACCGGCGTGCCGACAGACATCGCCTCAAGCACGGGCAGCCCGAACCCTTCATACAAAGAGGGAAAGATAAACAATTCAGCCTGCGCAAGCAGCGCCCACTTTTCTTCTGGCGTCACGTATCCAACTTCGCGCACCATCGGTCCATAGCGACGCTTCACCACGTCCATCTCACGAAGCGTCTCATCACATCTCCATCCCCGTTTGCCCGCCACCACAAGTCTCACGTCAGGCTGCTCGACGTGGTGCAGGTCGAGCCACTGCCCAAACGCCTTGAAAAGAAGGGGGAGATTTTTTCTGGGTTCAATCGTTCCGAGAAAAAGAACGAACCGACCTGGGATCCCGAAGCGTTCTCGCATTTCGCCCGTGAGCGCTGGGAGTTCGCGCGGAACATCCACGGCCTCTGGGATCACGTGCAGACGGCTGGCGGAAATCCGGCGGAATCGTCTCTGCACCTGCCGCTTGGTCGCTTCCGAAACGCAGATAATCCCGCGCGCTTTGCGGAAACTCGCAGGGACAACAAATTTCGTTGAGACCATCTGACGGATCGTGGGTTCCGGAAACCACTCCGGATGATCAAAAATGGAAAGGTCGTGCGCCGTGATGACCGCACGCCCCATCCATCCAGCCGGAAGTTGTCCTGACGGAGCAAAAAGAATGTCCGGCCGAGCTGCTTTGAACAGAGAGGCGGTGCGAATGTGACTGGTAAAAAAGGACCCGCGGCGCTTTGGCAGAAATGCCATCTCAACGCGCGGACATTGAGAACATGTTTTGGCGAACTCTCCCTGGTTCATTTCTGGTCGAATGAAAATAACGAATTCATGTTCTCCGCCGCCCCGCACCAACGCACGCACGATTCCATCCACATAATGAGAGACGCCGGCGTAGGCGCCGCCTTCGGGATGCAGGATGTCGCGCGCATCGATGACAATACGCATAGCTAAAGCAACCACGACAAAAACCCAAGCGTCCCTTGCACGATCAGAGCCACCAACATGCCGGCCACAAGCATACCGCCGAGAATCGCGGGGATGCTGCGGCGCAAGGGGATGTGAAACAGCACGGCAAGCACGGAGCCAGTCCACGCGCCCGTAAGCGGCAATGGAATCGCCACAAACAAAAAGAGCGCAAAGGCTCCATATCGCTCAAAGCTCGGTCGGAAGCGTTCCTGTTTGTGGTGAAAATATCGCCCGAACAACCGCGACCACCCAGGAAATCGCCGCTCGGCCGCCTCACGCAATGGCGGCAACAGCCAAAGGAGGAGGAGCGGCACCGCATTGCCAAGATAAGAAAAAAACAGGGCGGAGACGAGAGGCAGATCAAACACGGTCAAGGCGATTGGGATCGATGCGCGCAATTCGGTAACGGGAAGCATGGCGAGGAAGGCCACGGCGAGCTCGCGCGGGAAACCGGAAAACCAAGAAAGAAAAAGTTCGATCATGCTAAATATCCTGCCCATCCGGCCACGTAAACGTTTCGTACGCCCACACGGTAAGGGATTTTACGTCTTGAAGTCTGCCCTCTTTTGAATCTGCGCCAAGCACCACCACGTAAATATCCTGTCCGCCGTCCTTTTGCATGCGCACCCCAAGGCAATACCCTGCCTCGGGCAGATAGCCCGTTTTCCCGCCAACAATTTTATACGGAGACTCATTGATAAATCCTTCGAGTAATTCATTTGTATTTTCAAGGGTGTACGTGCGCCCCGAACTTCCCGTGACCGAGGCCGTGGCTTGTTCCGTTGCGTAGCGGATCATCTCGTTGCCAAGGGCAGCTTTGAGAAGAGCGATGATGTCCGGAGCCACCGAGCGATTTTCGGCAGAGAGTCCGGTTGGATCGTGAAACGTCGTCGAGGTCATGCCGATCTCCGCCGCTTTCTCGTTCATGCGCGCGATAAAATCTCCTTCAGAAAGACCCGAGAGTCGCACAAGCGCCATGGTCGCGGAATTGTCAGACGAAACAAGGCTCGCAAGGACAAGATCGCGCACCGAAACATCGTCGCCAGCGGCGATATGTTCACGCCCGCCTGGACGCACATCTCCCGGCTGAATCTTCGCGCGAGCGGCAAGATCTGGATCATCCGAGAGAAAGACAAGAGAGGTCATGAGCTTCGTGATGCTCCCGATCGAACGCGACTCGT
Organism: uncultured Gammaproteobacteria bacterium; assembly: GCA_964373615.1. Classification (GTDB taxonomy): domain Bacteria; phylum Patescibacteriota; class Patescibacteriia; order UBA9934; family GWF2-40-263; genus CAYJVP01. Next base: position 3,365 of record CAYJVP010000008.1, read on the forward strand.
CAATATCTTTTTCGTACAAAACAGCGCCGCTCCCGGCATCGACGACGAGCGCGCTCACGGCCGACGTGACAACCCCAATGCTCTTTGGATCGATTTTGTATGGCACGCGATCAGCGTCGGATGCGCGTGGAAGAGAACCGTACAACAGCGACAACGTCGTCTCGATCCCTGTGCCACGTCTCCCCCGAGCCTCTGGCAGCGCCGCATACTGCTCCACCACACCGGCATCAAATGGAAGCGTCTGCAGAAGTGTGGCGGTCAGCATGATTTGCGCCAAAAGTTTTACGAGCATATGTTCACGCGAGCGGCGGCTCTTCCGGAGAGCCTTCAAGCTCCGCAAGCATTTTATCGATGCGTTCATTTCCATGAAACCCCCCATAGCTTGGAAGCTCTGAAATGGAGGATAATCCAAGGTGGCGCAGAAAATCGACCGAGACGGTGTAGGTTGATTGGAGATGTGTGGCGTCTTCGCGTTCGTCGACAAGACCACGCATGAGCAGGTTGCGTAAAATCAGGCTGCAGTTGACCCCGCGGATTTGCTCGATTTCAGGTTTCGTCACCGGCCCGCGGTAGGCGATGATGGTCAACGTCTCAAGCGATGGCCGGGTGAGCTCCCCGGAGACTTCTTCTTTTGCAAACGACTGCACAAGATTCGCGCACGCCGGGTTTGAAACGCACTGAATCATCCCTTCATGTTCCAAAAGATGCAGGCCGGAGCGCTCCGTGTTCCATCGCGTGCGAATGTCACCCACGGCTTCGCGCACAACCTCCTGACTCGCATCAAGAAGTTTTGCGAGCGACTTCAACGCCACGGGCTTCCCCGAGGCGAAAAGAATGGCCTCAATGTCTCTTGTTAGCATACATCTATTCTACTCGTTTTAAGGTGATCTCCTCAAACGCAGCCGATTGCGCGGCGCGGATCACGCGTTGCTTCATGAGTTCAAGAAGCGCCAAAAAACTCACGACAATCTCCGCGCGAGAGGCCGCGCCACCGACCACGTCGCGAAAGGAGAGCCTGGCCCGCTCAAGGACGGCTCGCTGAATATCGCGAATGCGCTCCTGGACGGAAACCACGCGACGCATGGATGCTTCTTTGAGCGCAAAAAACGGCTCGAGTTTCTTCAGCAGGTTCGCGAAGGTATCGGCAAGCGTGCGCGTGGTCACAGACGAAGGCGGCAAGAATTGCTTTGAGGTGGGCACGAAGGGTTTTTCCCTTCCGAACATGATGCGATCCGATCCGTACAGCTCCTCGACTCGTCGCGCGACCTCCACAAACTCACGATACAGCCGAAGCTGCGTGGCAAGCATCTCGGAGTCATCCTCATGGGACACCTCTGGATCAGGAAGAATGGCGTTCGATTTGATAAGGAGAAGCTTGGCCGCGACCACCAAAAAATCAGCGAGTTCTTCCGCGCGAACCTCCTCTTTCCCTATGAACGCGACGTAGTCGTCCGCAACTTTGGCAAGCGACACGTCCGTGATCGGAAGATCCTCCTTCTCAATGAGCTCGAGGAGAAGTTGAAGGGGGCCGGAAAATTTTTCGAGCGTCACCTCGTAGACCACATCACTCCTTTCGCAATTGAATGTGCGCCTCACGCAGCGCTTTTTCCGGAAGGGGACTCGGGGCTGTCATGACCGACGTGTTGCCCGAGCTCGTCATCGGGAACGAAACCACTTCGCGCAAATATGTTTCTCCGGTGAGATTCATGAGATTCCTCTCCACACCAAGCGCAATGCCTCCGTGCGGTGGCGCTCCATACATGAATGCTTTCAACATATGACCAATAGAGTCTTCGATCTCTTGATCCGAGTAACCCATGATTTTGTAGGTCGCGCGCAGGATCTCGGGATCATGGGCACGGATACTGCCACCGCCGGATTCATATCCGTTGCAGACGAGATCGTACTGCGACGTGAGAATGTTCTCAACGTTACATCCAGCGAGGTGGTCTTCTCGGAACTCCGGGAGCGGGTTTGAAAATGGATTATGAGTGAATGTCCAGCCACCCTCCTCGGTTTTTTCAAAAAACGGAAAATCGATAACCCACGCGTAGGCCAGAACCCCTTGCTTCTTCTCCTCCTCCGTTCGCAGGTCGAACTTGTCCGCGCCATATTTCGCCATCGCATCTTTTTGACTGACGCACGGGAACGGCTTTTCTTTGATGGTAAAACCGAGTTTCTCGACCGCATTCGTGACCATTGCCTCCACGGCTTGCATGACATCCTCGCGCTCGACAAAGCTCATCTCGATATCGATCTGTGTGTGTTCAAACCCTCGATCCGCACGCGGGTCCTCATCGCGCAGGGCTCGAGCGATTTGGAAATACCGCTCGAATCCAGCGACCATAAGCAGCTGCTTGTACTGCTGCGGACTTTGCGGCAGTGCGAAAAACTTTCCGGGCTGCAATCGCGATGGCACCACGAAGTCGCGTGATCCTTCAGGCGTTGCCTTGGTAAGGAGTGGCGTCTCGATTTCAACGAATCGATTGCCGAAAAGCTCTTCGCGACAAAGCCGTACGAAGTCACTACGAAGACGGATGTGATGTTGCAACCGCTCGCTGCGTAAATCAAGATAACGATGCTTCAACCGAACTTCTTCGTTCACGCCGCTGGTATCCTTGTCAATCTCAAACGGCGGGGTCTCACAGCGATTGAGGATTAAAAGTTTTTTCACGCCGATTTCAATCGTCCCTGTTGGAAGCTCCGGATTGATCTGCTTCTCTCCACGCTTCTTCACCTCGCCCTCGATCTGCAACACATATTCCGGGCCAAGCTCATCCACGGCCGCCATGGTTGCCTCGTCGAGTTCCGGTTTGTAACAGACAACTTGCACAAGCCCCGAGCCGTCGCGCAGGTCAAGAAAAACCAGCTTGTCCCCCATACGGCGAATGCGGTGGACCCAACCACAGAGAGTTACCGTTTCTCCTACTTTTTGTGTTGTTTCGATATTCCAGGTTCGTTGCATAGATGTTATTGACTAGTTGTAATGCGTGCATTCCGTCATCGAACGAGTCACGACCGGATCGTCTCCTTCTGTGCTGAGCAGCGTGGTCACACAGGCGAGTTCCAATTTGGGTTTGGCGTCGCCGAACGCAACCCTATAGGTCCGCTTTTCCGTCGGGCCGTTTGGGTCTCCCGTAAAACAGGAGAAGGATGCCACGAGATCGCTTCCGACGCCCGACACAGCGTCAATGGTGCAGGAGAGCGGGTCCGTATCCGTCCAAAATTTCGGAACCACGATCTCTGCGCCCGTATCCCCCGACCAGGCAAACGCGACCGCATCGATGACTTCGGGATTCAATTCCGGATTATTTTGTACCGTCTCGATTCGGGCAACCTCCTTTCCGTCCGACGTGGAGCACGATGCCGCTGGACGATTACCGCCATCGGATCCGCGAATACAAATGTACGCATCGCTCACAAACGTCAACTGATCGAACGAAGGAGGTTCATCAACGAATGCGGCGACCTCTTCCCCTTGCTCCTCCTCGCCGACCTCACGTGGAATCGAAGCGGTCCGCTGTGTGAGCGACCACATCCCAAACACGAACCCCGCGGCCGCGAGAACAAAAAATACGGTCCAGAGAATCGGAACAGAACGCCTGGTCATCATATCAAGGGGTCACGCGGTTGATCAGCCGAGGAAACGGAATCGTTTCCCGAATGTGCTGCACGCCCGTGATCCAACGTACCCAGCGCTCAAGGCCGACTCCACCGCCGGCATGCAACACGCCTCCGTATTTTCGGATATCCAAATACCACTGATAGTCCTCCACGCGATATCCGCGCTCTTTCAAGTTCGCAAGAAGCTTTTGCTCATCGCTTTCACGCACCGCGGCGGTGGCAATTTCTCCTCCGCCTTCGGAAGCAATCAAATCCGCGCAAAACCCACGCTCGGTTCCGTCTTCGTCCGTGTACCGCTTCATGTAAAATGCCTTGACCGCGTACGGATAGTCCTCAACGAAAACTGGAATTTTGTAGATCTCCCCGATTTTTTCCTCGGCTTCGGTGTTCAGATCATCATCGAGTTTCAACGTAAAACCATGCTCTTCGTTCAAGAGACGAATCATGTCACGCAATTTCACACGCGCAAACGGCTCGTTTGCGGCGCGCTCAAGCAGGGTGACATCACGCTCCAGAATCTTCAGCTCAGTCTTTCGATTTTCAAGCACGTGTTTCAAAACGTATTTCAGCATCCTCTCGGTCAGATCTTCACTCATGTGCTGATCGAAAAACGGCGCTTCCCAATCCATCATCCAAAACTCGTTCAGATGTTTCCTTGTTTTCGATTTTTCGGCACGGAACACCGGACCGAAATCATACACTTTCCCAAGTCCGTGTTCGATCGCTTCCAAATATAACTGCCCGGACTGTGTCAGATACACGGTGGTTCCGAAGTGATCAACGGCATAAAGCTGCGTTGTATCCTCGCATGAGGTTGGTTGGAAGATGGGCGTGTCTGTGCGAATGAATCCTTCGTTGTGCAAAAATTCCTCGATGCGCCATTGCACCTCGTCGCGAATGCGTAAAACAGCCCAGGGAGTTTTTGAACGCACGTACAGATGCCTCTGATCGAAGAGAAAATCCGGGCCGTGTTCCTTTTTCCCAATCGGGTAATCCGGAGCCGCAAGCTGGATGATTTCAAAATGTGCCCCCTGGAGCTCGAAGCCAGAGGGGGACCTCGGCTCCTCCTTCACGGTGCCCCGCACAAGGACCGAACTCTCTATGCGAACCTTCTCAAGCGCGTCCCATTGATCCGCGGGGAGCTCGTTTGCCACGTAGACAACCTGCACATACCCTGTGCCATCGCGAAACTGCAGAAAAAAAATCTTTCCGCTCGAGCGGAAATTGTACGCCCATCCTTTGAGTTCAATTTTTTGGCCAACGTAAGAGGAAATTTGAGATACCATCGTTTCGGTCATAACGACAAATCGAGACAAAAAATTCATCGTCAGTTTAGCGGAAAACAGCATAACGCGCAAACGTTGGTAACTGCCTGCCCTGAGCAAGGCCAGCTACCCTTCGGGGGGCTCAGGGAATAGCTGGCCGAATCGAAAGGGTTGACAACTTGGCCAAAATTATGCACGATGAGGTTGTTCTCTGGCCAAGTTCGCTTGGCTTTTGAACGCCCTCCGAGAGGCCCGTCCGTGGCTCCTCAAAACCCCGCAAGAGGTACTCATGTCGACCGAAGACCACCAGTGGCTCGTGGAAGAAATGGAAGCACTCGCGGATGCTGCCCGGGAAGAGCCGGCCATCATGACTGTGGCGGCCCAAGATGGCTGCGAGCAGGTCGTGATGAGGCGACTCATGGAGGAGGCCGATGGTCCGCCGGACTACTCCTTCCTCACGGAGGCACTCCTCTACACTGGCAGTGCCAGGTGTGTGTCCGACCTCGTCTCCTTCGCCGCGGCCCGTAGCGAGTGTGGCGAGCTCGCGCGCGCCCTGCTCGACGCGGTCGACCACCAGGAGTTCGATGCGGCGCTGTTCCATGGCGGGCGCGCGCAGGCCGCCATCGCGGCGCTCTCCCAGTGGCTGCGCGGCAGTCTCTTCCGGCGCTGGATGAGCTCGGCCTACGTCCTCGTCAACTGACGAACTGGGCTCGCCCATGCCCGTTCACTTCGTTTCGTTCCCCGCCGAAGCTCTGATTCAGAGCCACGGCGGGTTTTCTTATACACACGAGACACAGCTCCTGAGTGAACTCGCCGGAATCGTCGGGAAGTGCGCGGTCACAAGAGACTCAACCGCATCGTGAAACGCAGCGAGCGCTTCGCCCGGCAAACGAGGACGCAACTGCGACTCAAAATTTTCGCTCATGGCAAACCGCATGAGCTTCATCGTTTCATCCGCAATGGGACGCGCGGCAAACCACTGCTCCGCATCTTTCCGCATACAGACCTCGCACACCGCGCCGCCTTTGATCGCGTGCCAACGATAGGACCCGGCAGAGAGCGGCCCGCGACAACCGACACAAAAAACAAATTCAGGTCGGTAGCCGAGGATTGCCAACAGTTTGAGAGCAAACGCGGCCAGCAAAAATCCCGACCGCTCGGGTGAGCACTTGGGGGCGCGATCTAAAAATTCCAACCAGGCAAGAAGTTCTTCATAGAGGATCGGATCCGCCTCGTGCGGACGTGTCCCCAGATCAACAAGATGAAACGCCTGATGCGCAAGCATGGTCTTTGAGACGTCGGTGTAGATGCCGGAAAAAGCCCTCCGCCGCTCGGCGCCGGCAATGGTCTCAAAAACGCGCCCACGCACAATGAGCACGTCCGTTTCTGCACAGAATTCAAGATGCGGAGAAAGTTTAGCAAGTGGCTTCATGGCTCCGCGCCCAATCACCTCGACCTTTCCGTGTTCGTTCGTATACAGCGCGTACATCCGATCCGCCTCTCGCCAGGCGCGACGTGAGAGAACAATGCCGCGCGTATGGTACAGCGTGGCCATACTTACGTCCGACGATTCATATACTGCTCAACAATGAGCATGGCCGCGAGCGCGTCTTCCTCGGCCTCCGCGCCCTCTTCGCGTTTCAGACGAATGCTTTCCGAAGTCGTGTACGATTCGTCCTCTTCGATCACGGGCACGGAAACCGCGCTCTCGAGCGTTTTGATGAAGGCGCGCGTTTTTTCAAGCTGCTCGGAGCTGTGATGTCCGCCCGTTGAAAGAGGGACCCCGACGACGATGACATCAATATCCTCGGCGTCCACGCGTTTGGCAAACACGTCGATGGTGGCGCTCCCCGCATTTGGCACAACGTCGAGCGGCACAGCGACGCGCGCCGTCGTGTCCGCAAATGCCAGCCCTATTTTTTTGTCGCCGTAGTCGAGGCCGAGGATCCGCATAGTGTTAGCCGTTAGCCGTTACTAATTAACGAATCTTCTAAAAATCCTACGAATCCTACAAATGCTACAAATTGAATCCGGTCACGAATCACGAATAAGGACGAAGAACGCGATGGAACGTCACGCTGTCGGAACCGAAACGGACGAGAATACCTAAATCCATTTGATGCTGCACAAGGTATCGGCGAACCTGCTCGAAGTCTTGTCGTCGGAATCGTCCTCCGACCTTCAATTCAAGGACGAGCTGACCATTCACCAAAAAATCCAACACGAAGTCGCCGATACGTTTGCCATCGCAAAGAAATGGCGCATGAACCTGTTCACGAAAAGGTACTCCTCTCTTCTCCAAGAAAATCGCAACAGCACGCTGATAATGTACCTCCTTCTTTTCCGGACCAATCTCGTTGAACGCATCAAAACATGCACCGACAACCTGGTAGCTCAACTCTGGATAGATCAAATCTGCGGCTTCCATACCCCTGAGAGGTCTGTCGTATTGGTAGGATTTGATATTAGTAGGATTTGTAGCTGATTGGTAATTAGTAACAGCGAACACCTATACCGGCAGGGGCGTCAAAATCTCGGGACCATCCTTCAAAATCGCAATCGTTACCTCAAAATGCGCGCTAAGGCTCCCGTCGGCCATCACCACGGTCCACCCATCATCTGCGGTCGTCACTTCAAAACTCCCGAGTGCCACCATGGGCTCGAGCGCCAGACACATCCCGGGAACAAGTGGCACGTGCGGCGCGTGGGGATTCACAAAGTTCGGCACGTGCGGCTCTTCATGCACCTGATGACCGACCCCGTGGCCGACAAGAGCGCGAACGATGCCATAGCCGAACGGCTTAATAAACGTCTCGACAGCCGCGCCGATATCGTTCACCTCGCCACCAACCCTTGCCGCCGAAACGCCAGCCAAAAGAGACGCCCGCGTCACACGAATGAGCTCTGTGGCCTCCTTCGACGCTCGCCCAACCGGCGCCGTGACGGCCATGTCCGTGCACAACCCCTTGTACCAACAACCAATGTCGAATCCGACGATATCTCCTTCCTTGAGCGCGATCGTGCGATTGCCTGGCCCGTGCACAATCTCTTCATTCACGGAAATACATAGTGTGGAAGGAAACGGCAGGTCTCCCTTTGAAATGCGGTAACCCAAAAAGGACGGCTCTCCGCCGCCTTCGCGAATGACGCGCTCGGCCACCTGGTCCAATTCAAACAGTTTCACGCCAGGCGAAACAGCGTCGACAACGGCCTTGAGGGCACGCGACAAAAGCGCGCCGCCTTCTCTCATGGATTGAATCTCCTCGGCTGTTTTTACGTTCGCCATACGCTACATCCCAAGCGCCGTACGAATCCTCGCGACAACCTCTTCAATCGATCCCGTACCGTCAACGCGATGCACCAACCCAAGCTCCTCGTAGCGTGCAATGACAGGCCGCGTATCATTCTCGTAAATTTCAAGACGCTTCCCGATCGCCTCGGGCGTGTCGTCGTTTCGCTGAAAAAACTTCCCGCCGCACGGACACGCATCATCTGGCCTGTGGCCGTCGCGTGTCGCCTCCACTTTGCCGCAGCGGTCGCATGTCAACCGTCCGCCCAAACGCTTGAGTGATTCCTCCCGCGGGATGTCAATCACCAAAACGTGCGTGGGCGTATCAAACGTGAACGCATCGTATTGCGAAATGTTGCGGGGATACCCGTCGAGGACGTACCCACCCGCAACGTCCGGTTCTGTCAATCTAGCACGAAGAAGGTTCGCCGCGATCTGGTCCGACACAAGTTCTCCGCGCTTCAGCACGGCGTCGATTTCGCGCCCAATCTCTGACCCTGCGGCAACCGCGTCGCGACACAGCTGTCCCATGGCCAGCGCTGGAACACCCAACTGTGCCGAAAGACGCTGGGCTTGCGTCCCCTTTCCACTTCCCTGCGGCCCCAAAATAATAATTTTCCAGATACGTTCGGTCATACGTAAAAACGTGAAAGACAGCCTCAGTATACCAGAAGCCACCCGATCGTCGAGGTTCGCGCCGAACACGTGTAGGGCCTGTTCTACACCGAACGGCAGTCATTTGTTTCTTACAACTCGTACTGCCGCATCGTGAGCTGCGCCTCGATCTGTTTCACGCTCTCGATCACGACGTTCACAACGATCAGAATCGAGGTTCCGCCAATGACAAGACTCGCATTGCCGGTCAGCTGTTGGGCCGCAAGCGGCAGAATGGCAATCGCAGAGAGAAAGATGGCGCCAATAAGAAGGATACGATTCGCGACGTAAGCGAGATATTCCGCCGTGGGCTTGCCTGGACGAATGCCAGGGACAAAACCTCCCTGAAGCTGCAAATTTTCAGCCACGCGGTCCGGGTGGAAAATCACGGACGTATAGAAATAGGTGAAGGCAAACACGAGCACGAAATAGAGGACGCCGTAGAACAGCTGATTCGCAAACAACTCTAAGGTGAACGCCGCGGCGTTTCGCAACCACTCGCTCTTTGCAGACGTAAAGAATTGAGCAAAGACGCTTGGGAACAGGATGATCGAGATGGCAAAAATGATCGGGATCACACCAGCCATGTTCACGCGAAGCGGCAGGTGCGTGGACACACCACCCGCAAGCCGCGAGCCGCGAATCTGTCTGGCGTACTGAACCGGGATATTGCGCTGCGCCTCATGCATGATAACCACGCCAATGATGGTGACGATCATGGCGGCGATGAAAATCAGAAGCGTCACAAGCTGAGAGCGATCATACACGGCAAGGGTACGCTGAAAAAACGACGGCAGACCCGCAATGATGCCGGCAAAAATCATGATCGAGATCCCATTGCCAACATGCTTCTCGGAAATAAGTTCCCCAAGCCACATGATGAAAATGGTCCCAGCGGTCATCGACACCATGGTCAGAACAATCTGAAATACACTAACGTCCGTAAACACCCCGCTCGTTTGCTGACGCAAGAGAAGCAAGAGTCCATACGCCTGCACAGCGGAAAGGGGGACGGTCAGCAAACGCGTCCACTGGTTGATCTTCTGGCGTCCTTGTTCCTCCTTTTGCATTTCCTCGAGTTTAGGATGGATCATGGCGAGAAGCTGGAAGATGATGGAGGCGGTGATGTAGGGGGCCACGCCGAGGGCAACGATCGAAAAATTCTCAAGCGTGCCGCCGGAAAAAATGTTCAGGAGGCCAAAGAATTGGTTGGACTGAAAAAATTGGCTGAGCGCATCCGCATTCACGCCCGGAATGGGTATGTGCGCCGCGATGCGAAACACCACCAGCATGCACAGCACGTACAAAATGCTGTTTCGCACCTCCGATGTGCGCCACACGCGCATGAGATAGCCCATATTCGCTGTCCTTCTCTCGACTTAAAGAATGCTGCCGCCTGCCTGTTCAATCTGCGCTTTTGCGCCAGCGGAAACCGCGCAACCCCTCACGGTGAGTTTCATCTTGAGCTCGCCGCCCCCGAGAATCTTCACCCCGTTTTTGGTGTCTCCCACCAACCCCTTCGCGAGCAAAATTTTGGGTGTCACGGTCGCGCCGTCTTTAAACACCTTCGCAAGCGCCGAGGCGCTCACAACCTCTGGTTTGGGGGAAAGACTTCCGAACCCGCGCCGCTTTGGCAATTTTAGCATAAGCGGACGAATCCCAAGAAGCTGGAGGCCCGAACGGCCGCCGGAGCGGGCACGCTGGCCCTTCACGCCGCGGCCAGAATAGGAGCCTTTTGACCCAAGACCGCGTCCCACGCGTTTGCGAGATTTGCGCGAGCCCCGGGCAGGTTTGATGGAATGAAGAGTGAGAGACATAGGTTAGCTTTGGGGCTTTTGCGGCGGCTGCAATTCGCGCAGCGCCTGCATGGTGGCACGCGCCACGTTGATCTTATTGGTAGAGCCAAAAATTTTGCTGACCGCGTTTGGCACGCCGCCGAGCTCGAGCACCATACGCACGGCCCCTCCACTTTTGAGTCCGGTCCCTTTCGGAGCCGGCTTGAGAAGCACGATCGCCGCCCCGTATTTCTTAAGAACCATGTGCGGAAACGAATCATTCACAAGCGGAATTTTGAACAAGCGCTTCCTCGCCTGTCGCGTGGCCTTGTCAACGGCCATGGCAACGTCAGCGCCTTTTGCAACTCCAAGCCCGACCTGGCCTTTATGATCACCAATAATAACGGTTGCACGGAACCTCATGCGCTTGCCGCCTTTGGTCACGCGCGTCACGCGCGCGAGCTCCAAAATCTTTTGGTCAAATTCTTTCGGCTCACCGTCGTCGCGGCGCCCTCCGCGTCCGCCGCCGCGACCACGTCCTGGTCCACGACGGTCTCCGCCGCGTCCGGGTCCGCGACCGCGCATCGGACGCTTCGCCTCCGAGGCTTCCGGCGCAACCGGCGCCGGGGCGACCGGCGCTGGCGCAACCGGCGCCGGGGCGACCGGCGGCGAGAAAATTGTTGTCTGCGTTTCTTCTGGCATATGCTAAAAATTCAAACCGCCTTCGCGGGCTCCGAGAGCCAGCGCGGCCACACGGCCGTGATAGCGATGACTCCCGCGGTCAAAGACAACCTCGCTCACCCCTTTTCCCTTGGCGCGTTCGGCCAAAATCTTCCCGATCTCTTTCGCGACCTCGACGGGCTTCCCCTTTATCTTCACGTCCCGATCTGACGCGGCCGCAAGGGTGCGACGCGCGGCGTCGTCGATCACCTGAGCATAGAGGTGCTTCAAGGTACGCGCAACCGTGAGCCTTGGTTTGGCGGCTGTGCCGCGCGCGCGCGCGCGAACACGCCGCTCACGCAGGGCAGCTTTCGCTCGTTTCGTTTTCATGGGGTTTTTCGCCTTCATAAAATATCCCTCTTAGGCCGCACCGGCTTTTCCGGCCTTTCCGGCTTTGCGGCGAATCGTCTCATCGGTGTATTTGATACCGGTTCCCTTGTACGGCTCCGGTTTGCGGATGCGGCGCATGCGTGCCGCGGTTTCACCGACGAGCTGCCGATCCGCTCCCTGCAAGGTCAGAACGTTCTTCTCCACACTCGCGGCAATGCCCACAGGCAAAGGGAACTCCACGGCATGTGAATAGCCAACGTCAAAAACAACTTTGTTGCCCTGTAGGTTCGCGCGATACCCGACGCCCACCACTTCCAACGATTTGGAAAATCCATCTGTCACCCCTTTCACCATGTTTTGGAGAAGGGCACGTGTGGTTCCCCAGAGCGACCGCTGCAATTTCACTTCCGGATCCTGCGCGCGGCAACGCAGCACGGCCACACCGTCTTCCTCTGCCTTTTCGACCGTAATCGACGGGGACGTCTCAAACGAAAGGGAACCCTTTGGACCCTTCACGGTCACTGTGTGGTTAAGAAACGTGATCTCCACGTTGGCAGGAATCGGGATCGGTTTATTTCCAATGCGCGACATACAGAGGCTTACGCGATTTCACAAATAATCTCGCCGCCCAGTTTCCGAGCGCGCGCCTCCTTGTTGGTCATGAGACCATTTGGCGTAGAAAGAATGGCCACGCCCATGTCCGACAGAACACGCGGAAGCTGATCGGCTTTGGCGTACACGCGCCGCCCGGGTGTGCTCACGCGCTTGATGGAGCGGATCACGGGACGGTTGCGCTGGTACTTCAGGCGAATGCAGAGCGCCGGATGACCGTTGTGTGTGGACTCCTCGACCGCGCCGACGTATCCTTCTGCCTCGAGAATTTTTGCAATGCTGTACTTGATCTTCGAAAACGGAACCAAAACGTCGCTCTTGCGCACGGCCTGAGCGTTTCGGATGCGAGTGAGCATGTCTGAAATGGGGTCGGTAATCATAGTGATGGTACCTCTGCAAAACTGCGTCTTTTCGTCTCACGGGCGCCCGTCCACCCCATTCGACGTACCTTTCAGTACGTCTCATGGGGATGGACAGCCCGTTCAACGAAAATCCATCAGTTTTTCAGAGGTCCCTGAGTTTATCGAACTACCTGTAGTGAGTTTATCGAACTACCTGTAGTGAGCTTGTCGAACTACCTGTAGTGAGCTTGTCGAACTACCAGCTGGCCTTCTTTATTCCCGGAATCTCTCCGCGGTTGGCCAGTTCACGGAAGCAGATGCGGCACAACTCAAAGGCGCGCATGTAACCGCGTTTGCGGCCACAGCGCCAACATCGGCGCACCTGCCGAGTGGAGTATGTAGGTTTTTTTCGCGATTTCGCTCGCTGGTTTTCTGTCGCCATAATGTTTACATTGCGTGATCTTTTCTGGATCTGCCGCTTGAAGGTTCGCCCGTAAAGGGGAATCCGAGGCTGCGCAAGAGCGCCATGCCCTCCTCCTTCGAACGAGCGGTCGTTGAGACGGTCACCTGAAGGCCGTGCACGGTCTCAATCTCGTCCGGACGAATTTCGGGGAAGGCCATGTGCTCGCGGAAACCGATCGAATAGTTTCCCTGTCCGTCGAATCCTTTTGTCGAAAGTCCGCGGAAATCTCGCACGCGTGGCAGGGCCACGTGGACCAACTTATCCAAGAAATCCCACATGCGTTTCCCGCGCAAGGTCACTTTCATCCCGATGATCATCCCCTTGCGAATTTTGAAGTTCGAGATGGAAACACGAGCGAGCGTTTTGACGGGACGCTGTCCGGAGATACGCGTCAGGGTCTTCTCAGCCGCCTCCAAATACTTGGCCTCTTTCACTCCCTGGCCGAGTCCAACATTCACCGTCACCTTGCTCACGCACGGCACGGCCAAGCGGTTCCGATATCCGCGCTCCTCCATGAGCTTTGAGACGATCTCTTTACGATAGCGTTCCTGAAGGTTCATACCATTTACTCAATATCCTCCGCGCCGCCACGATGGCGCATGACGCGTACTTTCACACGCTTCCCTTCCTTTTCAATAAACTTGTACCCGATACGGCCTGTGGCTCCGCTCTTTCCCGAAATGAGCTGCACGTTCGAGACATGGAGAGGTCCGGGGAACTTAATCTTCTGCCCGGCCTGATCGCGTCGTCGGGTGCGCAAATGTCGTACGGCCATATTCAAGCCTTCCACAATCACTTTGTCGTGCTCGGGAAAAACCTGAATCACCTTGCCCTGCTTTCCCTTGTCTTTGCCCGCGATGATGCGGACGGTGTCGCCTGTTTTAATCTTCATACCTTTACAACACTTCCGTGGCCAGAGAAACAATCTTTTGAAACCCCTTCGCACGCAATTCCCGAGCTACGGGTCCGAAAATACGGGTCCCCTTTGGCTCTTTCGTTTTCAAATCCACCAGCACGGCCGCATTTTCATCAAAACGAATGTAGGTGCCGTCCGAACGGCGTTGTTCCTTACGCAACCGCACCATGACGGCGTGAACAACGTCGCCTTTTTTCACGGCCGCGTGTGGAATCGCCACCTTCACCGATGCGGTCACCATGTCTCCCAAACGCGCGTACCGTTTCCGATAGCCGCCGTGAACGCGAATCAGCTGGAGTTTTTTGGCTCCAGAGTTATCGGCGACCGTGAGCATGCTGCGAAGTTGAACCATAGGGGCCTCTGCAAAACTGCGTCTTTTCGTCTCACGGGCGCCCGTCGACCCCACTCAACGTAGCTTTCACTACGTTTCGTGGGGCTCGACAGCCCGTTTTCCGCCATAGGCGGATCCGCCTCCGGCGGAGACGAAAATCCATCACTTTTTCAGAGGTCCCCATAATACGAACGGCTAGACGGTGGCTTGAGGTCCCGTCAATTTTTTCACGAGCCGCCAGCGCTTATCGCGCGACATCGGACGGCATTCCTCAAACTCCACCACATCCCCAACACGAGCCTCTTTTTTCTCATCGTGAACTTTGTATCGACGACTCCGGATGTAGCGCTTCTGATACTTTTCGTGCAGAACCGTACGATCAACCCGAACCACGACGGTTTTCTCCATCTTGTCTGATACGACGACACCTTGGAAGGTGCGTGCGATAGGTTGTGCGAAATGCGTGGTCATAGGTTAGATGATGGATTTCTGACGAAGCACGGTCTTCAAGCGAGCAATCTTCTGGCGCAGCACCCGGACCTGCCGCACGCGCGTAAGCTGTCCCGCGGAGAGCTGCGAACGCAGCGTGCGAAGGTGACCTTGGGCCTCACCGAGCGCCTGCTTCAGCGCCTCGGTGGTGGCGGTTTTCATATCTTTCCATTCCATAGGATGTCAGGGCTAGACCTCGCGGGAGATGAATCTCGTTTTTCCAGGAAGCTTATATGCCGCCAGGCGAAGGGCTTCTTGCGCGACGTTTGGCGCCACGCCATCCATTTCAAACAGCACGGTTCCGGGTCGAACGACCGCGACATAATGATCCACAGCGCCCTTCCCCTTTCCCATCGGCATTTCCGCACCCTTGGTTGTGACCGGATGGTCTGGAAAAATGCGGATCCAAATTTTGCCGCCGCGTTTGATGTAGCGCGTCATGGCACGCCGCGCGGCCTCAATCTGCCGCGAGGTAACCCAGGACTCTTCAAGAGCCTTCAGACCAAACGCGCCGAAGGCAAGCTGAATCTTTCGGGTCGCCAAACGCTTGCCGCGTGCGCGACCCTTATGCCATTTTCGATGTTTGACCTTTTTGGGCATCAACATACGCGTCTTCTATGCGTGCGGCTCTTCCACGGCTTTCGTTTCAAAAACCTCGCCACGATTAATCCACACCTTCACTCCGATGGCGCCATAAATCGTGTTGGCCTGCACCGTCGCAAAATCGATGTCCGCGCGCAGGTTATGGAGCGGCACCTTCCCGCGGGCAAGCGTTTCGGTGCGAGCGATTTCCGCACCGTTCAGGCGACCGCTCAAGGTAATTTTTACGCCCTCGCCGTGCGCTTTGAAAACGCGCTCGATCGCGGATTTCATGGCACGTCGAAACGGCAGACGACGCTCGATATCGAGCGCGATCTGCTGGGCCACGATGTTGGCGGACAAGGACGGTCGCGGGACTTCCTTCACATTCACATTCACATTGACACGACGGTTCCGGAAAAAGCGGGACATCACCTTTTTCTTGAGCTCCTCAATGCCCGCGCCGGCGCGGCCGATGATCGCACCGGGTTTCGCCGAATGAATCACGATCGCCACGTGCTGACGTGTGCGTTCAATTTCAATACGATCGACCAGCGCATCCTTGAGCTCCCGTCGCAAAAAATCGCGAATGCAAACATCTTCGCGTAGAAGCGTACTAAATTTTTGTTTTGAAAACCACGCCGCATCCCACGAACGGATGGTCCAAAGCCGGAATACCCTTGGATGTACCTTGTGTCCCATACTTTTACACGCTCGTTGCCGATGATTTTTTCCCTACTTTCTTGGCGGACGTATCCTCTTCCGCCACGCGCTCTGCCAATACAATCGAAATATGCGTCATACGTTTCTTGATCGGCGCGGAGCGCCCAAAGGCTTTTGGCGTCCAACGCTTCAGCGCGGGGCCCCCGTCCGCCGTGATCGCTTTCACAAATAAGGTGTCTGTCGGGAGCTTAAAATTGTGCGCGGCGTTGGCCACGGCCGAGTCCAAAAGTTTCATCACGGGCTCGGCGGCCGCCTTTTTCATGAACCGCAATTGATCCTTGGCCCGCGCGACGTCCATTCCACGGATCACGTCAATAACGAGCCGCACCTTTCGCGGCGACATGTGTATGTATCGAGCTTTCGCGTTGACTTCCATATGTTCCACGGTATCTCGTTATTTCTTGGAAACCGGAGCAGCGGGAGCGACAGCCGGAGGTACGGCGGTTTCTTCGGCCTTCTGGAGTTTCCCGCCGTGTCGCACAAATTTCTTCGTCGGCGAAAACTCACCGAGTTTGTGTCCAACCATTTCTTCCGCGATACGAACGGGCAGGTGTTCTTTGCCGTTGTGCACACCGATCGTAAATCCGACCATCTCCGGCGTGATGGTGCTCGCCCGCGCCCATGTTTTCACCACGGTGCGGCTTCCTGCCGTAAGCTTCCGAATCTTCAAAAGAAGCTTCTGATCAACGTAGGGTCCTTTTTTTGCACTGCGAGACATAGATTACAGGCTACTTCCAACGAATCGCCCCTTCGGACGCCGTTCTACAATCATGGCATCGGATGTTTTATGGCGTCGCGTCTTCACCCCAAGCGCAGGTTTGCCCTTTGGTGTCTTCGGATGCTTCAACCCGATCGGGTTGCGACCTTCCCCGCCTCCGTGCGGATGATCCACCGGGTTCATTGCCTTTCCACGGACCGTCGGACGGAAGCCGCGATGACGCGTGCGTCCGGCCTTTCCCCATCGGACAAGGCGGTAATCCGGGTTTGAAACTTGACCAATCGTTGCCATGGCACCGCGGGGGAGCAAGCGTATCTCGCCTGAAGGCAACCGCAGCGTTGCCTGCGCGCCTTCCACGGCCATGAGTTGAGCCATGGCTCCGGCGCCGTGCACCATCTGTCCGCCCTTGCCAACTTCGAGTTCAATGCTGTGGACGTTCAGACCAACCGGAATGAATGCGAGCGGCATGCGGTTCCCAACGTTGATTTCCGTGCGAGTCTTTGAAGACACCACGTGATCCCCGACCTTCACTCCTTCTGGCGACAGCATGTAACGTTTTTCCCCGTCCGCGTATTGAAGAAGGAGGAGGCGGGCGCCGCGGTTCGGATCATATTCGACAGCGACAACCGTCGCAGGCA
>CAYJVP010000009.1:0-20401 GCA_964373615.1 uncultured Gammaproteobacteria bacterium
CACCTCGCCGATTTTGTGCTTCTTGCCGGTGTAGTAGAGGATGCGCTCCGAGGTCGTGGTCTTGCCCGCGTCAATGTGCGCAATCACGCCGAAGTTGCGTGTGTTTTCAAGAGAATATTCTCGTGGCATACCTTACCTCGCAAAATGCGCAAAGGCGCGATTGGCTTCGGCCATGCGCTGCACGTCCATTTTCTTTTTGACCGCGTCGCCCTCGTTCTTGGCAGCGACGATAAGTTCATCGGCGAGTTTTTGCGCCATGGGGCGTCCTTTCTTTGCGCGCGCGGCCTGAATGATCCAGTTAAACGCCAAATAGGTCCGGCGCTCACCGCGCACCGGAATTGGCACTTGATAGTTCGCGCCACCCACGCGCTTGCTTTTCACTTCAAGCGAGGGCGTAGCGTTTTTGATCGCTGTTTCAAACGCCTCAAGCGGGTTCTTCTCGCCTTTCTCCTGCATGAGGTCGAAAGCGCCGTACACGATGTCCTGTGCCACGGTCTTTTTCCCGTCATGCATGATGTAGTTGATGAATTTGGCGACACGCACGTTGTGGTATTTGGAATCGGGAAGAATATCCCGAGCTTGGGCTTTTTTTCCACGCATAGTTTAGAGTAATTCGTCCCCTGTCCCTTCCCCCTGCGCGAGAGGTACTCCAAAGGACGAGTAAATAAATCTATTTTTTCTTTCCTCGCTTCACGCCATACACCGAACGGCTGCGATTGCGGCCTGACACTCCCTGCGTGTCATAGACGCCGCGCACAATGTGATAACGCACACCCGGCAGGTCCTTCACGCGACCGCCACGAATCATGACGATCGAGTGCTCCTGAAGATTGTGTCCTTCGCCTGGAATGTAGGCTGTGACCTCCATTCCGTTTGAAAGACGCACGCGGGCGATTTTGCGGATCGCGGAGTTCGGTTTCTTCGGTGTCATGGTCGTGACCTTCACGCACACGCCGCGCTTGAAAGCGCTCCCCCGTTTGAGGTCCGTGCGGCGACGATGCAAAGAGTCCAGGCCGAATTGCAAGGCCGGAGACTTGCTCTTGGCCTTGATCGACTTTCGTCCCTTGCGAATAAGTTGGTGGATCGTTGGCATAAAAAAGATGTGCCGAGAGCGTAACACGGGGGAATGGGTGCGTCAAGAAATAGCCACAAACTGAAAACCCGCCCTCCCAAAACGCGCGAAAGAGCGCCATGGGGAGGCTGGTTTCAATTTATGAAAATTCAAATCGCCGAAAACAGCAGAGCGTAGTACCCGGCACAGCTCGTGCCAAGCAGCGCGTCGCAGGTCGCAAACGCCGGCAGACCCACGAAGAAAAAAACATTGAAGCCAAGAAAAGAAAGCAGCACAAGAAAAAGAAGGATCTGCGGGCCGCGGAAGGCGACAAAATTTCGAAGATTATTCCATTTCGGCGCATCAAAAATGGCAAAGAATAGTTTTGAACCATCGAGAGGGTGAATGGGAACGAGATTGAAAAACAGAAGAAAGAGGTTGATGAGGATGAGCAGAAATAAAAACGCATTCAGAAGGTTGAGCGCGGGCAGC
The DNA here is from genome assembly GCA_964373615.1 of uncultured Gammaproteobacteria bacterium. GTDB lineage: Bacteria > Patescibacteriota > Patescibacteriia > UBA9934 > GWF2-40-263 > CAYJVP01. Next base: position 1,544 of record CAYJVP010000009.1, read on the forward strand.
GATGCGGTTGCGGTCAAAAAACGAATGGTCGCCGCGGACAGACCGGCCATGAGGAGATTCGCGGCCGGGCCCGCAAGGCCGATCGCCACACTGTCCCACTTGGGATTCTTTAAGTTGTACGGATTGTACGGCACGGGCTTTGCCCATCCAAAACCAAGCAATAGAAGTGGAATGAATCCGGTCCAATCCACGTGCGCCAGAGGATTCAAGGTAAGTCGCCCTTCCCGCTCGCCGGTTCGATCCCCGCGCCACTTGGCAACAAGGGCGTGCGAAAATTCGTGCACGGTCATGGCGAGGATGATGGCAACCACCCACGCAACGGCCAGCGCTGGTGCGCTTGAAATGAGGGATAGAAACATAGCGCCTCCATGATAGCGGACTTGCCGGCTTTCGTCGACCGTGATAGAGTCTCGAAACTATGAGTCAATTTTGTGCCGCCTGCGGACGCGGATCGCTGACCGTCAATCTGCGCAGTAAAAGTGAACGCGCGGTGAAATCGCGCCAAAAAGTGAATCTCCAATCCCGTCGTATCGACGGAAAACGCGTGAAGATCTGCGCGCGCTGCCTCAAAACCATGGCGCGCAAGCCCCACGCCGTGAGCATCACCGCCCGCGATGTGCGTCTTCCCAAACGCCGAACAAAACAATCCGCATAAAAAATTTGCCTCGATCCGAGGCAAATTTTTATTAGGCAACAGGTCTATTCTACAACTCGTTCGATCAGGGCTCCCAGACCCGACAATTTTTCCTGCAGCCGCTCGTAGCCGCGGTCGAGATGTTCGATGCCGCTCAATGTCGAGACTCCTTCGGCCACAAGCGCCGCGACAACAAAGGCGAGGCCAGCGCGGATATCAGGCACTTCAATGGTCGCGGCTTTGAGTTTTGACGGCCCGTTGATGACCGCGGAATGTTTGTAGTTACCACCCTTGAAACGACAGGAAAGCTCCCCCAAACAATTGCTAAAGAGTGTGATGTCCGCGCCCATCCTCTTTAAGGCCTCGGCGTATCCAAACCGCTCCTCGTACACGGTTTCGTGCACAACCGACGTTCCCTGCGCCTGCGTCAAAACGACCACAAACGGCTGCTGCCAGTCTGTGCGAAATCCTGGCCAGGTGTCCGTCTCGATCTCGAGCCCGCAAAAATCTCCTTTTGTAAAAAACCGCACGCCATCGTTCTGCACTTCGTATTCCCCGCCAATGCGTCTGACCGTGTTCAAAAATGGAATGAGGTGTTCGTGCACCGCTCCTTTCACAAACACGTCGCCGCGCGTGGCAAGCGCAAGGCAGGCATAGCTCACGGCCTCAAGCGGATCGGCAATGATCCGCACGCGACAGCCATGCAGCTTTTCCACGCCAACAATTTCGATCTCTCGGTTCACGCCAAGTTCAATAATCGCGCCCATTTTCTGGAGCATCTTGATGAGCTCGATCATCTCTGGCTCCACGGCCGCGTTTCGAATCACGGTGCGCCCCTTGGCGAGAACCGCGGTCAGAATCGCCGATTCCGTGGCGCCAACCGAAGGGTACGGAAGTTCAATCAACACGCCACGCAAGCCGTTTGGGGCCGTTGCGCGAAATCCCTCGTCCGTTTGCTCCACCTGCGCGCCCATTTTTGTGAGCACATCGACATGCCAATTGACCGGGCGAGGTCCGATCTTGTCGCCGCCAACCATGGGGACAAACCCCTCGCCTGCCCGATGCATGAGCGGGCCGAGCGCCAGAATGCTGATGCGATTTTTGCGAGACTGCGTCAACACCTCGGTTTGGTTGATCGTTGGCGTGTGGAGCGTGAGCGTGTGGCCCGTCCATGAGGCCGTCCCACCAATGACCTTGACGATCTCTTCGTTGATCACGGTCTCTTGCTGACGCGGCACATTTTCAAGGATGACCTCTTCGTCCGTCAGAAGAGAGGCGATCATGAACTTTGAGGCCGAATTTTTCGCGCCGGAAAGTTCGACCGTCCCACGCAAAGATGCGCCCCCTTTGATGTGAAACGTATCCATACCCCGTTAGAAGCGGCTCTTCAGCCGCTGGTTATTGATCAACAGATCCGGAACCCGGTTCCGGAGTCCGGAACCGGGTTCCGGATGTTGGCGATTCGTTTTTGAGAGAGGCTTCGAACTGGGCATCGTGCGGATAGACTAGCGCGAAGCGACAGAAGCGTCAACGGCTGCAAGAGCGTCAACGGCTTCATCGCGCAGCTTCGCAAACACATCATCGTCAAGCCGCGCGCTTGACGCGCCGACCTTCAAAGAAACCGGCGGCAGGTACACGCCGAGATACTCACGTGTCCACCAAGCGCCCGTGTCGCGCTTCATCGCGAGATCCGTAAAATGATACTCGTAGGCGACCACGCGAATAAATTTCGGCGGCGCCTCGGGAAACGGATTCGTTTCCAAAAGCGCCAAGACCTCTTCCGAACCCTGCAAGAGTCGACTGGCAAACGCGACAAGCCAGGGTTGCGATTGGTAATCGCTGAGCGCGGCAAACCACATTTGCCAGTCGAGTCGAGGCTGATGCGGGGCAACAAACGGCGGCGCGCGATACGGATCGCCTGGTTTGTAGGTGAAGGAATACGCTTGCCAGTGTTCTTCATCGTTGCTCCCTTCGACAATAAGTTCCACTCGACTCGTTGTCATGACGGCAAACAGTCCGTAGCGATTCGCAAGACGCAAATTTTCAAGCGGGGAAAAGGTCGGCGCCGACAAGCCAGGCACATGAGAGAGACCGAGAAGCAACATGAAGGAGATGAACACGCCGGTCGCGAAACGCACGACGGGAGGACGCGCCAAGGCAACAAAAGGTTTCACGATCTTTCCAAAACTCAACGCACGATCATCAAACAGGAGGAGGCAGAGCGCGACCGAAAGCAGATTAAAGAACGTATAGTTGCCCGTGAGGGCGATGAGCGATTCGAGGCCGATGAAGCTGAACGCGGCGATGTGCCGAAGCCGGCGCGGAGCAAAAATAAAAAACGGCATCGCAAGCTGCACAACGAACGTCGCGAGCACCGCGCCGCGGTCTAGCCACGCAGGGAGTTGATGAACGTACCACGCGATCGCGTTTGGAATCGGTTGCGTTTCGAAGTGGTAGTTTAGCGCCGCGAGCGTTCGCCATGCCTCATCACCGCTTAACAATTTTATGAGCCCGGAGCCGAACATCAGACGAAACAGCAACACGCGGTACAACCAGATGAACGGTGTGGTCGCGAGAGCAAAAAAGAACGCGAGAAACCCAACCTCAAGAAGCAAAGTATCCCACTGAAACCCGAGCCACGGTTGTGCGTTCCAAAACAGGACGAGGTACAACGCCCACGGCACGAGAAACACAGGAGCGGCGTGGACGCCAAGCAAAATCACGATCCCAAAGGCTGCGCCGAGCAGACAAAGAAGCGGGAGCAGCCAATCGGGAATAGCAGAAGGCGTGATGCCATTCGAACCGATCAGTCCCTTTGCCTGCACCCAAAAGGAGATAAACGCCGTGGCGTAGATGAGGCCGAGCAGTCGAAAAAAAATCGACCGCACGAACCCAAAACTCGACGGCTCAATCTTTTTTCCCCACAGAAACGTGGTGAAATGAAAGGCGCAATGTCGGCAACTTGCAATCAAGCGATAGACAAACTCCGACATGACCTGAAAGCCTGGCACAAAACGGTACATCCAAAGATACCATCCGCGGCCAGGCACTTCGGCAAGCAATCGAAAAACCGCGTGCGCGGCAGAAAGTTTCTCGCCACCCGGCAGTTCAAGTTGAACAGATGGAATCTTCCCGGGATATGCCCGGAACGCAACCTTTGGCCCGGTCAATTTTTTCCAATACTCCACCCACATCCGGCAAAACCCACAATTTCCGTCGTAAAAAAGAACCGGCACGCTCATACCGTTTTCAAAAACTCCTTGAGCTTTGCAAACGCACGGCCGCGATGGCTCAAGTGATTTTTGAGGTCATCCGGCATCTCGGCAAATGTTTGTTCGTAGCCATCCGGGATGAAGAGCACGTCGTAGGGAAGCTTGCGACGCGGCGTGCCGAGAGGCTCAGAAGCGATGCGTCCTTCGACCTTACCTTCAAAAATCTGCTCCGATCCGTCTGGCGCGACAAGCGCCACCGCGGATTCAAACCAGGCGTTGCGTTTTCCTTCGGGCACATTTTTCAGTTGTTCAAGCGCGTAGGCAACAATCTGCTCATCGCTTGCCCCCTCACCGGCCCAACGCGCAGTGTGAATTCCTGGCATGCATCCGATCGCCCAGATACATACGCCGGAGTCGTCAGCCACAGCCCACTGCCCGGATTTCTGTGCGACAAAACGAGCCTTCTTGAGAGCGTTTTCGGCAAACGTCGTTCCATCTTCGATAACATCCTCCGAGATCCCAGCCTCGTCCGCGCTGGCGACCTCAACCTCGCAGTCCGCGAGCAACTGTCGCATCTCTTTAACCTTCCCCGAATTGTGCGTGGCAAAAATGAGTTTCATAGACGTGCGAACATCATAGCAAAAATTCTTGTCATTGCGAGGGTCGACGTACACCTTTTTGCCCAAAAAATCAAGGGCGGCTATACTACCCTCGCGTCGGGCCGTGGCGCAGTTGGTAGCGCGCTTGCATGGGGTGCAAGAGGTCGCCAGTTCAAGTCTGGTCGGCCCGACCAAACGGAATGGTGGCAACTTAGTTGCAACTTTTTGTTCAAGAGAAAACCCAGCCTTTGGCAAAAGGCGGGGGGAGAGCATGGAGGCGTGGCGCGAATTGGGGTCAAGTCGGGATATGGGAATCGTCATCCGCCAAATTCCCGTATCCCGACCCCTGTACATGCTGAAGCTTTGGCGGACCAGAGGCTGGCAAGTCCCGCTAGCCCGACCAAGACTGATTCGCAAGGATCTTTTTGTTTTTGTAACACAATACCGCCATCGCTGGCGGCACTACGTGGTGCTTCCCGGTCGTTCGAGCGTGCTCTGGCTTCAGACCCAATGTCCAGCGATCGTGAGACGATGATGGTAGCTTGTCGAATCCACCATGTCGTCCACGCTCGAGGACCGCGCCAAAAGCGGGAATCGTCCTCTTGCCCCAACGAAATGTGGGGCAATTCCGAACGATGTGTAGTCGTTTGTGCCAAGATCGTCACGAACGACCAGGGAGCTACTTCAGCATAGCAGATGAGGCTTGCGAGACAAGAGGACCTCACACAAGTTTTTCCACGTATGATCCACATGTTTTTCCACAACGAAAATGGATGGTGGCAACTTAGTTGCAACTTTTTGTTCAAGAGAAAACCCCGCCTTTGGCAAAAGGCGGGGGGAGAGGGTTGTCACCTGGTGTCGTACTCCCTCGCCATGAAGGCGTGGAGGCGACGAAGAGGTTCCGCCACGTGGATCTTGTCGAAGGTGAGATGAGAGATCTCGGGTGGCTTGTAGAGGCGGACGAGGTCGTGGACATGGCCATCAGGCGTGATCCCGAATCCTGGCAGAATCGCGGCAAAGCGATACCCCAGAGCGAGGTACGTTTGCACGGCGTCTTCGGCGCCCGGCCAGTTGACCGGTACGTCGACGAAACGCGAGCCATCGACACCGCCCAGGTGGTACGGTTCGTGCTCGATAACGGCAGGCATCGATCCAAGCACATCCTCGCCCCATCCCCGCTGGCATACGAACCGAGGGAGGAAAAGGTTGTGGAGGCTTGGGAGACCGTTTGGGAGGTGAACACGCCGATGACCGAGACTGATGTCCTCTCCGTCACGAAGCGAACGCACGGCAACGACCATGCTCTCGGGCTGGGCGCCGAGCAGGTCTGCGTGAATGTCCGGGTACTTGAACGGAAGGATGCCGCATAGAACGAACCCACGATCGACCAGGTTCCGCTGGCTCGCACAGTCCGGCCGATAGCACACGGGCTCGGACACGGCGAGGACCCCGCCGCGAGTGATCACGGCTTCGAGTCTAAGCTCGAGCAGCCGCTTCGCCACGTGACGGCCACGGAACCTCGGGTGCACGATGAGCCCGCCGAACTCCCAGGCCCGCTCGTAGCCGAGCAACCGAACCGCGCGGGCGAAGGCGAGCACCTCGCCATCGTGCTCGGCAACGAGCATCACATTTGGCCCATCCGCACTCCGGAGCCTGTAGGGGTAGCTCGGTCCGTACTCGGAGGTGAAAAGCTGGTTTACCTGGATGATGTCTCGCTCCTCAACCGTGCGGAACGCCATGCCTGCCGTTCCTGTCCGCCACAAGGGCGTATCAGCTTCTGTCAGATTCATGCGGTCTCCTCACAGGAAATTTCAGGAAGAAACGTGACCTGCCGGCCGAAGCCCCCGTCCGTTCCCGACCGGAACGGTCGGGTGGGCTGGCGAAGGCTGGCTCTCTCCCCGCAAGAAGGATTCCCCTCTTGTCGAGAGACAACCAAAGAACCACCGCGGTTGCGGTGGTTCAGATCTCGCCTCTTCAAAGCACAAACCTAGCCACCGCGGTGGGTAAAGAAGAAAAAGCTGAAAAAGTTAGACACGGTGGAGTTGTGCATATCTAAAAACAGCTTAGCGAGGAACTCTTAAGGCGTCAAATGGTGGCAACTTAGTTGCAACTTTTTGTTCAAGGGGCCTGTTCCCGAATGCGCTTTTGAGACGAAACGGCTGGATTTCGAGACCATTCGACTTCGCTCATGGTCCCTGAGCAAGGTCGAAGGGACAGCATGGCTGAACAAATGTTGAGGTTTATCCGGAGGAGTCGAGGCGGAGCGAGGCGTGAACTGCTTCACGCCGAGCCGCCGAGACGGGTTCGGCGATGTCACGCCGTTGGCGGGACCGACGAACACAGCCGAAACATTTTGAAGCCATGATGTCCGAAAGGCAGTCGTTTCGGCCTCCGCCGAAGGCGGATCCGCCTTTGGCGGAAAAATGGCATTCGGGAACAGACCCTCAAGAGAAAACCCCGCCTTTGGCAAAAGGCGGGGGAAGAGGGTTGTCACCTGGTGTCGTACTCCCTCGCCATGAAGGCGTGGAGCTTGGCGAGTGGAGCGGCCACGTGGATGAGGTCGCAGGCGATGGTGTCCAGCCACTCGGGTGGCTTGTAGAGCCGAACGAGGTCGTACACGGCACCCGCACGGGTCATACCGAAACCAGGAAGGAGGGCCGCGAAACGGTAGCCGGCCTGGATGTAGACCACGGCCGGTCCGTACTCGCTGAAGTACAGCTCATTGACGGGACCAAAAAACCACACAAGCGGCATGGTGGGCACGCACGACAAACCAAAAAACGACCTTGCGGCCGCCGTCCGTTTCCTTATCTTATGCTGCTTTAAGCTGCTCCGCCGGTTCTTCTCTGGATTCCAAAAAGCGGGTCAACTCATCCTGTGAAAACACCTTCATGCGTCGGAACACATCAACGGAACGATCCAGCGTCTCACGTGCTTTTTGAGAAAGCCTGATGCGACCTTCGATCAAATTTTCAACACCTTCAACCTGACGGATGTTTCGACAAAGGATCCGCATGTGCGCAATCGCCGCCTGGCGTCTAGCCTCGGAATCCTGAATGCTCATCACAGCCTCGAGAGGTTGAGGAAACGCCCCTGGAGCATCTGCGACGACTTCCTGCTTGACGCGCGCCATCGCTCGAACTCGTTCCCTCTCCGCCTCAAGTTCCCTCTGTCGCGCAACATCTACATGTACGACGTCTCCTGACATATTAAATCCCCTCGCCAAAATTGTATTTGTCTGTGATCTTCTCGTACTGAAACAGCTCGTCGTCTTTGAAGAACCGCTTGATTTCCGCCTCCGCATTTTCTGGAGAATCGGCTGCATGAATCAAGTTGGAAGGCACGTTCATGGAGAAGTCCGCGCGAATGGTTCCGGCATCTGCCGCGCGAGGATTGGTGGCGCCAACAATTTTACGCACGGCCTCCACACAGTCGATCCCTTCGAGAATGAGGCCAACGACCGGCGTTTGCATCATGAACTGCTTTACACTCGCAAAAAACGGCTTGTCCGCAAGGTGCGCGTAATGTTCGTCAAGCATCTCTTCGGTTAAACGGATAAATTTAAGGCCAGTAATCTTCAGCCCCTTCAGCTCAAAACGACGAATAATTTCGCCCAAAAGATCGCGTTGAAGCGCGTCGGGTTTGAGAAGAATAAGCGTGCGCTGAATGTTCCTATCCATACGAATCACTAAAGTTTGCTCTATAGTCATCACACCATGAAACAGGACTCCATCCTCCATGAAAATGGCGATCTCCTTGCTCTTCGGGCAGAAAAATCCTCAATGGAGCTATGGCTCCATCTGCGGTTTTTCTGCCCTGCAGAGCGTCGGATCTCATCCATTTTCAAGAAGGCTAAGTCCCATTTCACGGTGTGATGACTATAGTTTAGCAAAAATTTCTCAAAAAGGCAAGGGGCTCGCCTCAACCGTCGGCTCTCCGCCGAAGGAGGTGATGAGGATATCGCCGTCGAGATCTGTCCGAAAGACCGCCGCCTCCGTCTCTCGAAGACGGGAAAGAAGGACGGGGTGCGGGTGACCGTACGAATTTTTTCCGACCGAGATGATCGCGTTCCGCGGCTGTGTCACGTCCAAAAATTTTTGCGAGGTCGAGTACACGGACCCGTGATGCGCGACCTTCAACACGTCAACGGGCCCCAATAGGTCCGGTAGAATTTCTTCTTCGAGCTCGCTTGGCGCATCGCCCGCAAGCAAGATGCTCGTCTCGCCGTAGGTGACGAGGAGGACGATCGATGCCACGTTCGGATCCTTCAGATGTTTTCCCGCAAGGGACCTGTCGGGGGCGATGACCCGAAGGGTGACATCGCCAAGGGCGATGGCGACGCCGCCTCGGACAAATGTGCGCGAGGCTCCCTCGCGGTCAACCTCGTCCCAAAAAACCGACTGCGTGCCCACGTCGTGCTCATTGCCGGTCTCATACACGGCGTCAACATCGTAACGCCGCAGAACCTCGATGAAGCCCGCGAAATGATCTTCGTGCGGATGCGTGACGAGAATCGCATCGAGCGAACGATCAAGCGGCGAAAGCACGCTACCGAGTTTTGCGAGCACCGCGTCGCTTGGTCCCGCATCAATGAGTATCTGCTCGCCGGTTGGCGTCGCCATCAAAATCGCGTCGCCCTGCCCCACATCAAACACCCACACACGCAATGGCAATTCTTTTGCCGTGATGGAAACACGCGCGGCCTCGACGTGCAGGGACGCGGCCAAAATCAAAGCCACGAGGAGAAGGCCGCAGCCAATCGCGCGACGCTGCCAGGTCAAGAGTGAGCGACGATTCTTTTTTGTTTCCAAACGACCCATAAAAAACATGCAGCGATCACAATGCCGACCAGAAGAGCAAGCGTACCGGAAAACGGAACAGACACAGACGCGAGTGGAATCGCGCTCAGATACTCAATCGCGGACAGAAGAATCAGACTGGTCGCCCAAGCTGGAAGGGCCACGACAGACGCAACGACGGGAACAACGATCGCGGCGATCATGGCAAGCGCGCCAAACAGCATGAGATACGGAATCCAGGGGAGGATGAGCAGATTCGCAAGCGGCGCGATGAGAGAGATCGTGCCAAAGTGCCAAAGGAGGATGGGAGTGGTGAGAAGAACCGCGGAGAGCGAGGCGGCAGCTGACTCGCGAAAGCCGAGCGTCTCTGGGATAAACGCGAGGTGATCCGCCACGCGATCGGCAAGCGCCACGATTCCAATCGTGGCCACAAACGACAATTGGAATCCGACATCGTCAAGAAGCAAACGCGGGTTCACGAGAAGCATGACGGCCGCCGTGAACGCAAGAATGTTTCGCATGGATGCCATGCGGCCGAGCCAAAGGGCGAGCATCGCAAGAAACGCCATCGCACCGGCGCGCACAATGGCGGCGGTCGCACCGGCCGCCACCACATAGGCGAGGATCACGAATGCGCTCACGATCAAAGCGCGACGACGACCGAGCGGACTGCGCATAAGGGTCAAAAGAAGCATCTCGGAAAAAATCGCGACGTTGTAGCCCGAGGCGGCCATGATGTGGGAGACGCCGGTGCGCGAAAAATCCTCGCGCAAATCCGATCCGAGCGCGTAACTTCCGCCGAACAAAAGGCCGCCAACAAAACTTACATGCGGTTCGGACAACGCACGACCCAGAGCGGCAAGAAGCGATTGTTTGAACGCAAACAGGGATCCACGGACCGTGGCGCCCTCTATCGAACGCACGTCAAGTTCCTCCACGCGGTCGCACACCGCAAGCACCCCACGGCTCATGAGCAAACGATCATAGCGAAACCCTTCGATCGGCTCTGGAAGCTCTGGCTTGCAGCGAAACGTGAGGGTGTCCCCGAACTCCACTTCTGGATATTTTTGCAGGCGCAGCAGCAGCTTGCCAAACAGCGGCTCATCGCTATCTGCGAGATTCCCAACCACGACATCCTGCCGATGAGACCGACGCATGACCTCATCAACGATCTCACCGTGAAACACGACATCGCCTCCCGCGTGTGTGGCGACCGTCGGCATATCCGGCGACGGAAAACTTTGGTTGTATCGAAGAAAGCCGGCAAGCAGCGCCGCGATCAAAAGACACACAAGCCGCGAGCGCGACGAGGTGAACAACACAGCAGCAATGAACGAGGCGAGGACAACCCAAAGAATGGCATCATCAACGAAGCGGTCCCAAAAACCCGCAACCGCAACCCCAACGATGAACGCCGCGCACGCAACAAAAAAAGAGCGCGAACGAGAGTGCGCGATCCGCTTCCAGATCTCAACGAATCCCCATGCCTTCATACATAAATCCGCGACCCTTAAGGTTCAGATCGGCAAGCAGGTTCCTGCCGTCGAGAATGAGGGGCGAGAGCATGCGCTCGCGCAGAGTTTCAAAAGAGACCTCGCGAAACTCCGGCCATTCAGTCAAAACCACGAGCGCATCCGCGCCAAGAGCGGCGTCGATGGCCGTGGTCGCAAACTCCACGCGGTCCGAAAGCACGCGACGCGCATTCTCGATCGCCATGGGATCATAGGCGCAAATCTCGGCTCCGCGCGCGAACAGACGTTGCGCAATGTCAATCGCGGGAGATTCACGAATGTCTTCCGTTCCGTTTTTAAACGCCAGCCCCCACACCGCAAGCTTCCTTCCCTTGAGACCTCCAAGCGCGTCTTCCACTTTGCGCACAAACAGCTCACGCTGGCGGTTATTCACTTCGATCACGGCAGAAAGCACCCTAAAATCGTACCCATGGTGCCCGGCGATCTGATGCAAAGCGCCAATGTCTTTTGGCAGGCACGAGCCTCCAAACCCAATGCCCGCATTCAAAAAGTGAGGACCAATCCGAGGATCCAATGCAAGGCCGCGCGCGATCTCTCGCACATCTGCCCCGACGCGTTCGGCAAGGTTGGCGATTTCGTTGATAAAGGAAACCTTCGTCGCAAGAAACGCGTTGGCGGCATGTTTGATAAGTTCCGCGTTTTCAATCGACACGAAAAGACGTGGAGCGACAACGGCCTCGTGGAGTCGTTCGATCACGGAAGCCGCAATGCGGTCGTCCGCACCGATCACGATTCGTGTCGGTTGCAGAAAGTCGGAAAGGGCATGTCCCTCTGCCAAAAATTCTGGAAGGGAAACAATCTGGATGAGGGGAGCAAGCTCTCCACGGCCCTCGGCGACCATGCGCTCGCGAATCATCTGAAGCGCCCGACGATTGGTTCCAACGGGAACCGTACTCTTGGTGACGACAACTGCCTCATGATCAAGATGCCCTCCGATCGCTTGTGCGACGGCATCCACGGCGGAAAGATCAGCCTCGCCGGTCGAGGTCGGCGGCGTGCCAACCGCGATCACGACCACGTCCGTGGCGGGGAGCACACTCGCAAGCTCGGTCGTGAACACAATGCGTCCCGCTTCCTGCATGTCGCGCAGAAGCTCCGAAAGCCCAGGTTCAAAAAACGGAACCTCACCCATGTCAAGCTTCGCGATCTTGTTTGCGTCCACGTCCACACACGCCACTCGATGCCCAAGCTTGGCAAACCCAAGGCCAGAAACAAGGCCCACGTAGCCGGTTCCGACAATGACGAGATTCACAGTTCGAACATTCAATGCTTCATGGTCGCCCTGAGCAATCTCGAAGGGCGACAGGCTCACTACCCATAGTGCGGGCATCTTACCCTCGCACCACAAAATTCATCAACCTCCCCGGGACGTAGATTACTTTGGCGATCTCTTTACCCTCAAAATATTTTTGAACGTTCTCAATAGCCGAAGCGCGCTCACGCGCTTCGACCTCGGAGAGGTCCGGCGCGATCACCATCGTGCCGCGCAGCTTGCCATTCACCTGAATGGCGACTTCAACGAGCTCGTCGCGCGCAAGCTCCGGATCGTACGAAGGCCAGCTCTCGGTGAAAATCGATGTGGCGTGCCCAAGCCTCTCCCAAAGCTCTTCAGCAATGTGCGGAGCAAACGGAGCAAGAAGTTTCAAAAATGATCCGATCGCGTCAAAATCGACCTTTTCCTTTTCCTGCATTTCGTTCACGAGTTTCATCAAATGAGCCACGGCTGTATTGAACTTAAACGCCTCGATATCATCACCAACCCGCTTGATGCATTTTTGAAGCGATCGCGTCAAAATCGGATCATCCGCTTTCCCCGCCTTTTCAACCACGTTCCATGCTTTTTCTAAAAACCGACGCGCGCCCACCACGCCCTGCGGGTTCCATGGAATCGCCTCTTCAAACGGCCCCATGAACATTTCGTAGAGTCGGAGCGCATCCGCTCCGTATTCGCGCACCAAATCATCCGGATTCACCACGTTCCCTTTTGACTTGGACATCTTGCTCCCGTCCGAAGCCAAAATGAGGCCGTGGCTGTGGCGGCGTGCGTACGGCTCCGAGGTTGGCACATGCCCTCGGTCAAATAAAAACTTGTTCCAGAAACGCGAATAGAGAAGATGAAGAACCGTGTGCTCCATGCCACCATTGTAAAGATCAACGGGCATCCAGTATGTCAACTTCTCTTTGGACGCAAATGCCTGGTCGTTGTGCGGGTCGACGTAGCGCAAAAAGTACCAGCTTGATCCGGCCCAGTTTGGCATGGTGTCTGTTTCGCGTTTTGCCGGACCTTTGCACTCTGGGCACGTCGTATTCACGAACTCCGGAATCGAAGCCAGGGGAGATTCGCCGGTGTCCGTTGGCTGGTAGCGCTCAACCTCCGGGAGCACAACAGGGAGCTGGTCATCCGGCACCGCCACCCATCCGTCCCGCTCCTTTGCACATCCGCTCTCGCAATGCACAAGCGGAATGGGTTCACCCCAGTAGCGCTGGCGAGAAAAAACCCAGTCGCGAAGTTTGTAACGCACGGCGCGAGTCGCCTTCGCACGGCTGATAGATTCATCAAAGCCCAAAAGCGGTCGGTCGACGATCGGCAGATGCATGGTCTCGGCAAACTCACGATCGCGCTCATCGTGCTGTGGAACCCCCATAATCGCGCCCGTGCCATAGGATCCAAGAACGTAATCGGCGACCCAAACCTGAACCTTCTCGTTGTTTATCGGGTTGACCGCATAGATGTCGGAAAACACGCCCGTTTTCTTGCGTCCATCGGCCGTGCGATCCTGATCCTTTTCACGCAAGGCCTTACGTACGTAATGTTTAACGGTCTCTGAAGCCTGCCAACCAACGTCCATCCACTTCTTTGCCATCTCTGGCGAGATCGCAAAAAAAGTGACGCCGTCAATCGTGTCCGGACGGGTCGTAAAAACCTTCACGTTGTGTTTATGATCCTCCTGACCAGGAATGTTGGTTAAATGAAATTCAATCTCAGCGCCCTCACTTTTGCCAATCCAATTCTGCTGCTGCGTTTTGATCTTCGGGAGATAATCAACGGCGTCGAGATCAGAGAGAAGTCGATCCGCGTATTTCGTAATCGCGATCATCCATTGTTCTTTTTCTCGTTTCTCAACAGGTCCACCGCAGCGATCGCAGACACCACCGACCGCCTCTTCGTTGGCAAGGCCGATTTTGTCTTTCGGGCACCAATTAATTTCCGTCCTCGCTTTATAGGCAAGTCCGGCGCGAAAAAATTCCAAAAACATCCACTGGGTCCAGCGATAATATTTCGGATCGGTTGTATTGACTTCGCGCGACCAATCAAAACTGAGTCCAAGCGCTTTCAGCTGTCGTCGAAACGTATCCGTATTTTCTTTGGTGATCTCCTGAGGCGTGCGGTCGGTCTTGATCGCGTAGTTTTCTGTCGGGAGTCCAAACGCGTCCCAACCAATTGGATAGAGGACGTTCTTCCCTTCCATACGCTTTCGCCGCGCCACAATATCAAGCGCGGTGTAGCTTCGTGGATGCCCAAGATGAAGACCCGCGCCGGACGGATACGGGAACTCAATCAAACAATAAAATTTTTCACGCGACGGATCGTCCACAGCGGCAAACGCACCCGATCTCTCCCAGTGTTCCTGCCACTTTTTCTCAACGGATTGATGATCGTAAGGCATAGGTTTTGGTGCCAACACAATAGCACAGCCCTGAAGGAAAAAAAGGGAGTGGCGGCAAATCAGAAAAACACGCTATGATGTGCGCGTATGCGACATGCAACCATCCCTGCCATCGCGCTCCTCTTTGTCCTTCTTGCAGCCTCCTCTGTTTCCGCTCACGTTGGGTATGTTCTGACCCCAGAGCAGCTCGCGGAAACGTCCGGCCGTGGCGATCTGTTTCTCACGTCCGTGTTCACCGAACCCCTGAACGTTGTCCTTCTATTGATCGGGGTTGTAAGCCTGACCGCCATCCTCTGGCTTGCCGATCGATGTCAGCTCTACAAACGAATGGCGTCGCGTCTGCCGGATTACGTTCCTCTTTTCCCATGGATGGCGCGATTGAGCCTCGGCATCATGTTCATCGGCGCAGGCGCGGGAGGCGCATTGCTCAATCCCGCGTTTCCCACAAGTCCATTTGTCAGCTCGACGGAACTTCTTGTTGGCTTTTTGCTCCTTGCCGGTTTTCTCACCGCTCCGGCTTCCATGGTTGCTATCTTTTTTTGGCTCCTCGCTCTTTCAGAAAGCCAATACGCCCTGGGGAGTCTTGAGGTGCCTGCCCTGGCCCTGTTCCTGCTTGCCTCGGCAAACAGTCGCCCCGGCATCGATGACCTTTTACGCCTCCCCTTCACACCAGCTCTCCCGTTTCTGAAAAAACACGCGGTCACCATTCTGCGTTTCGGCATCGGCCTGTCCATGATCTACCTGGCCATTGTCGAAAAATTTCTGAACCCATTCATCTCAAAGGCGGTCGTGGACATGTACCAGCTCACACAGGTCATTCACGTCTCCGAAAAAATGTGGGTGCTCTCTGCTGGCATGACGGAACTGATCGTTGGTTTGTGCCTCCTCGTCGGATTCCGCACACGCACATTTGCCGCGATCGCATTCGTTGTTCTCACGGGGTCCTTTTTCTTTTTTCAAGAAGAGGTCTACGCACACATCACGCTCTTTGGTGTTCTCTCCATCCTGTTTGTGACCGGAGGCGGGGCGTGGTCTGTGGATCAGAGGCTTTCGCAAAGATAGATGAAAAGCCGCGACCAGATGGGTCACGGCGAAGAGAGGGGAGGACGGGTGGAGGACGAAGCCGGCGGCGCGAGCTGCTCGGGGGTGATCAAGACATCCGCCGGAAAGGTATCTTGCGAAAATGCCTTCGTCAACGATCAGGTTGCGGCTTGAATTCTCTCGAGAGCCACGACAAACGCGGCCTGTCGCAAGTCGCAGCCAAGCGTCTCTTTCTTTTCCCAAACCGCTTTTAAGGCCGCACGCATCCCCTCGCGCAATCGTTCAAACACCTGAGCCTCGGTCCAGGTTTCCCCGCTCATGTTCTGCGCCCATTCGAAATAACTGACCGTAACCCCGCCTGCGTTTGCGAGGATGTCGGGAACGACAACGACCTCGCGTTTCGCTAAAATATCGTCGGCCTCGGGCGTGGTCGGACCATTGGCAAGTTCGACCACGGCCTTTGCCTTCACCCGCATAGCATTTTCCCAGGTGATCTGATTTTCAAGCGCGGCAGGAATCAGAATCCCGCATTCAAGTTCTAAAAGTTCTGCGTTGGTCACATCGTGGGCGCTGTAAAACCCCTGCACCGTGCCGACCTCTTTTTTATGCGCGAGAACGGCTTTGATATCAAGCCCTTCTTCGTTATGAATACCGCCCTTCGAATCAGAAACAGCAACCACTCGATAGCCATGACGATGGAAAAGTTCGGCGATGCGCTCGCCTGCGTTTCCAAACCCCTGCACCGCGACCGTGCACGTTTCCGGATCCATCGCGAGGCGCTCGCGCAATTCCTCAAACACGAAATACCCGCCGTCGCCCGTGGCCGTCGCCCGTCCAAGACTCCCGCCTGCCGCGATGGATTTTCCTGTCACAACCGCTTTTGCTTTTGGCGCATGCGTGAGCTTTTCGTATTCGTCTGCAATCCAATCCATCTCGCGCGGAGTCGTCCCGACATCGGGCGCTGGAACGTCTTTTTCTGGCCCAATGATATCGACCATGCCGCGAACCCATCCGCGCGTGAGTCCCTCAAGCTCGCGCTCTGAAAGCTCTTTCGGATTCACATGCACGCCTCCCTTCGCACCGCCAAATGGAATATTTACAACCGCACACTTGAGCGCCATCCAAAATGCGAGCGCCCGGACTTCGTCCAGGTTTGTCTCGTGATGATAACGGATGCCACCTTTGTAAGGCCCGCGGGCATTGTTGTACTGGACGCGATAGCCCTTGAAGGTCTGCTCTTGGCCGGAGTTCATCTTTACCGTGATCTCGATCGTCTTTTCATGATTCGGCCGACGCATGGCCTCGAGAAACTTCGGATCGAAAGAGTGCAGCTTGGCCGCCCTCTCAAGTTGAGCTAAGGCATTGACAAAGGGATTTGACATAGGGACCTCTGCAAAACTGCGTCTTTTCGTCTCACGGGCGCCCGTCGACCCCACTCAACGTAGCTTTTACTACGTTTCGTGGGGCTCGACAGCCCGTTCTCCGCCATAGGCGGATCCGCCTCCGGCGGAAACGAAAATCCATCAGTTTTTCAGAGGTCCCCATACCCATAGAATGTTCCCAGGATAGTACTACAAGGTGGGCCTGCCGACAACGGAGTGAATAATGAAAATTCTGTTTAGGGAAAACATCGAAAAAAAGAAAAGGACTCGCATGAGCGAGTCCGACGGTCAGGTTTTTTTCGCCTTCTTCGGCGACTGGTAGAACGAACGGGTCAGCTCGGCGAACACCCGCGCGGCGTTCGCGTCCGGATCCTCATCGGCCCCGCACGCGCCGCAATGCATGCGCGCATCGACGATCGTGATCCGGCGCTCGGCCTTCGGCTTCCCGCTGTTGCTCTCGCCGCAGCGAGAACAGGAGAACGTCCCGATCGCGGAGAAGAAGCTTGGGAGCTGCCTCTTGCGCTTCCTCGTCGGCACGGGGACACCGGCGAGAACCGCGTCGTTGGTGAGGCTTGTGACGAACTGTCCGAAGTCCCAGTGGCTCCGGAACAGGTTCAACTTCCGGTTCCGGGTAGACTTGTCCACGCCGGACACGTCCTCAATCCCGATCGCCGCCTTGCGCGCAACCGCCTTCGCGACGAGGTCGTTGACCACGGTCTCGCGCGCGCGCTTCATGCGCGCGCGGTAGCGCGGGAGTCGGTCCACACGTCCGTGATCGCGCGCGTATCCACGCTCGCGGGCCATCTCCTCCACGAACTCCTTGATCGGCGACTGGTCGAACGCGCCCTCCTCGAGGATCGTGCCGTCGTGCCCTCGCACGCACCAGGCGATCTGGAAGTACCCGATCCTGACTCCGATGAACGCCTCGGGAACGTACGGTTCCGGCTCCGGCACCGCAAACGAGATGGCGACGAACAGCCGCCCTTCCTTCTCGAACAGCTCGAGCGTCTTCGGCGTATTCTTGTCGTCCGCGAGCCGCGCTTCCTGTTCGGGCGCCGCGCGCACCGGCAGAAGCATCTGCTGGTTCGAGTCCGGCAGGCGGAACCTCGGATTCCTCTGGTCGCCGACCCGCAGCGGCATGAGCCGATTCACCCCCTTCTGCACGACCGACTCGCGATCGGGCTTGAACCCGCGCGCGAAGGTCGGCACGCTCACGAACAGCCGGCCGTTCTCGTGCTTGAACAGACGGAAATCGCCGGAGCGCGGCAGACGCGCCGGGACAGTACGCGGGGTTGCGGGCTGGCGGAGAATTTCCGCCGCCGCATCGATCGCCGCGTCGTCCTCGATCTCGTCGCGCAGCGTCGCGAGCGCGCGGGCGCGTTCGGCGTTGATCTCCTCCTGACGGAAGAGCCGCGCCTTCGGCAACCCGACGTTCTCGCCGGTCAGCCGACCGGGGTCGCGCTCGGCTGTGGCCATGAGCTCGCTCGTCGAAAACAGGTTGCTCGCCGCCTTCACGAACGCCCCGGCGATCCAGGCGGAGTGGAGCCGCGTGCTGTACGCCGACACGTCCACCCGACTCGCGAGCCAGGTGTACATGTTGTTCGCGTCGGTCTTCCCGATCTTCGGCTGCCCGTCACGGTCGAGCACCGGCGCCCCAGCGTCGTCGACGACCGGATAGGTGAACGGCAGCTCGTCGAAGTGAGCGACCATCCACTGGACGATGTCGCGGTAGCACTCGCTCCAGAGCATGATGATCTCGCACGCGTCCGCGCGCTTGCGATGCGAGAGCCGGCAGGCCTGCCGCCCTTGGTTGTTGTACCCGTCCGCAACGGACAACTTTTCGGTAAGGAACACCTACACCTCCCTTGCAGGAACGGCGTAAACTAGCATGAAATCGATCGGCGTGTCAACCGTTGCTGGAAGGAAGGAGGGAGTGAAAATTGAAAAAATGAAAAAGAGGTCAACCGTGGTCAACCTCTCGAAGGCGGAAG
>CAYJVP010000010.1:0-13643 GCA_964373615.1 uncultured Gammaproteobacteria bacterium
CACTACGTTTCGTGGGGCTCGACAGCCCGTTTGACGAAAATCCATCAGTTTTTCAGAGGTCCCCGATGATCCTTCGACTCCGTCCCGCCGATGGCGGAACTTCGCTCAGGATGACTAAAACTCCCACGGTGTGACTCACACCATGGGAGTTTTAGTCAAAAGAAAATCGGCCGTACCTGTGAGGGTCGTGCCGAGAAGGTGACCCGTGAGGGTCTCCTCCGGATGACCAGAGGTCAGGGAGGCGCGGATGTATACATCGGCGGATTGATCTTTTCGAGTCTTCACCTCGGTTGTGACAGTGCCACTTCCTTGGATGAACCCGTTAAGTTCTTTCTACCTTTGCACGCATACCGCGCGCTCCCCTAACTCTCCCGAGTTGTACAGTTTTTCGTTCGAGTGGCTTTTGAGGGCCATCTACTAGTCTGACGTCCTTGTCGCCCTTTCGATTTCGGAGGTTTTGAGGCCTCCTACTCTGTACTTTGGGAAGGTCGGCTTTTGAGGGCCTTCCTAGTTCGTCCTGTTCGCGTCGGGTTGTTCACCTCTCTTTTGGCTCACGCCTCTGGAGACGACTCTGACCTCTTGCGAGATCTTCATCATTCATCCCGTCTTACAACAGGATTGTGGCGAACTTGGTCGTTGGCGTTCATCGCACCGATCCGCCTGGTCATCTCGAGGCAGTGTCCTCTTGCTGAAGGAGGGCTTTCCAGGAGCTGGGTCCAGTTGGACAGGCACGCATCGCGCCGAGTACTACCGCCGTCAGGCTGCGTGGCCGACCGAAGTCGGTTTAGGCTTTTGCCGAGGAGGTTTCGCTCGTTTCAATCCCCTCCGTAGTGGGGGAACCCCACCCTGGGTGGGACTTGGTGAGCGGCGGAGGTAAACCTCCGCGGGCCTTGGCTGCCTTCGCAATCTTCATGCGATGGTAACGAGCACTTTAGCGCAACAGAAAACAGGTGTCAAGGGCCCTGGTTTGGCCTTATTTGACGCCTGTTCACATTTTTATCCCCAAAACTGTGGATAACTCTGCCATTCAACACTGATTGTTGAAATGTTACTCGTCGTTTTCACCGCTTACGAAAGCATTGTGAAGTTCAGCAATTTTCAAAGCCGCAAGAATTTCGTCGATCTGCCCGTTCATGAGAGCTGGAAGGTTGTGGAAGTTCTGCTTGATTCTGTGGTCGGTCAGCCGATCCTGCGGAAAGTTGTATGTTCGGATTTTTTCCGACCGTTCGCCCGTGCCGATTTGGCCGCGCCTGGCCTCCTCTCGCTCACGCCGCAACTTTTCCTGTTTAAGCGCGAAGAGTCTTGCCCGAAGCACCTGCATGGCGCGCTCCTTGTTTTGCGTCTGGCTGCGCTCATCCTGACACTGCACCACAAGGCCGCTTGGAAGGTGCGTGATGCGCACGGCCGAATAGGTGGTGTTTACGCTCTGTCCACCATGTCCGCCCGAGGTGGTTGTTTCAAGTTTGATATCTTTCGGATCAATGTGAAGATCAACCTCTTCGGCTTCGGGGAGCACGGCGACCGTGGCCGTTGAGGTGTGCACGCGTCCGGCCTTTTCCGTTTCCGGCACGCGCTGAACGCGGTGCACGCCGCTTTCAAACTTCATCTTGCTGTACACGTTCTTGCCGGACACGGTAAAAATGACCTCTTTGAACCCGCCAAGGTCATTGCGGTTTGCCGAGATAAGGGAGGTCTTCCACCCCTCTTTGTCTCCAAACAGGTTGTACATGCGAAACAGTTCGCCCGCAAACAGCGCGGCTTCGTTTCCGCCCGTGCCAGCGCGAATCTCGACCACGATGTTTTTGCGATCAAGCGGATCCGGCGGCACAAGGGCGAGCGTGAACGCCTCTTCAAGTTTCGGCAGCGTCGCATTGAGGGCATCGATTTCGTTTTGTGCGAGCTCGCGCATGTCCAGATTCTGAGACTCGGCGAGCGTTTCCTTGGCTTCTTCGAGATGTTTGCGCGCCGTGGCGTATGTCTCGCCAATCTCGATCACTTTCTTCACTTCATTGTACGCCTCACTCACCTCGCGCAATTTTTGCATATTTGAAAGAACGCTCGGATCCGCGAGCTGGGATTCGAGCTTCTTTCCTTCCTCCCGCTTTTCGTTGAGGCTTGCGAGGAGATTCATCTAGGCGGCTTTTGCGGCTTTTTTGGCGCGCGGCTTTGTTTCATCCGCTTGAGCCTGTTTGGCTTTGCGGGTTTCGGCGCGCTTGGCGCGTTTCACCTTTTTGCCCGTGGCCGCCTTCGCGGTCTTTTTGGACATGCGCTCTTCGAATTTTTCCACACGGCGCGCGGTGTCGAGAATCTTGGCCTTCTCGCCCGTGTAGACCGGGTGGCAGGCCGCACACAACTCCACGTGGATTTCTTTCACGGTCGAGCCGATGTCGTATGTCGCCCCGCAGGCGCACTTGATCTTCGCGTCTTCGAAGTATTCGGGATGGATATCTTTTTTCATAGAGACCTCTGCAAAAGTGCGTCTTTTCGTCTCACGGGCGCCCGTCGACCCCACTCAACGTAGGTTTCCCTACGTTTCGTGGGGCTCGACAGCCCGTTCAACGAAAATCCATCACTTTTTCAGAGGTCTCCATAACCTTTCCTGTAAGGAATGGCGCGAGTGTAACAGTGAATCCCACGCGTGTCAATTTCTTGGCGAAGATGGATCTATCTGGCATGATGGCCGCGCTATGTCGACCCCGATCTCCCTTTTCGACTACGGCCTTCCGTCCGAGCTCATTGCCCAAGAGCCGGTTGAGCCGCGCGACGCATCACGACTCCTCGTGCTCGATCGAAAGACTGGGGAGATCCAGCACCGCGTGTTTCGAGATATTGTTGGAGAGCTTCGAGCTGGTGATGTTCTTGTGATGAACCATTCGAAAGTATTCAAGGCGAGGTTGCGTGGACGTCGTTTTAAAAAAGAATTTGAGGTCTTTCTCTTGCGACCGCTTCCGGATGCCCTCCCGGATTCATCCGTGTGGCACGCGCTCGTTCGCCCTGGACGGCTTGCGCATGTTGGAAATTTTATCTCTCTGGCCGGAGGGGCCACGCCGACTGTTGCGGAAAAACGTGCGGACGGTTCTCTCGAACTTGCCTTTCCCATGTCCGTTGAGGAGGTGTTCGCGTACGCGGATGAACAGGGGGAAGTTCCGACGCCACCCTATGTGAAAAAAACTCCGGAGACGCTCGAGACCTATCAGACGGTGTATGCCAAGGATGTCGGATCGGTCGCGGCGCCGACCGCTGGGTTTCATTTTACCGAGCGGCTGATGAACGAGTTGAGGCAGAAGGGCGTGCAGTTTGCATTCCTCACGCTCCATGTCGGGCTCGGCACGTTTCGTCCGATCAAATCGCAAACGCTTGAGGAGCACGAGATGCACGCGGAGTTTGTGCAGATTGATTCACCGACCGCGGAGAGAATCAACGCGGCCAAGAGGGAAGGGCGACGTGTCATTGCGGTTGGGACAACGACGGTGCGTGCGCTCGAGGGTGTTTCACAAACCGTCCGATCGGACGGTTTAAGAAACACGCTGCCAGCGGAAGGGTTCACGGGCGACGTCAATCTGTTCATTACCCCAGGCTTTGAATTTCGCATCGTTGACGGACTCATCACAAATTTTCACTTGCCAAAATCCACTCTTCTCGCGCTCGTTTCAGCGTTCGCCGGACGGGAGAACATCTTGCGAGCCTACAGCGAGGCCGTGCGGGAGCAATATCGCTTCTATTCCTTTGGCGACGCGATGTTTATCAGAAATCCGCCCTTCGATGAACTCAGGGCGGATGGGGAACAATGAAAATCCCCCTAACCTTCTTGACCTATTTTTCGGCTGCGTGTACACTCAAACCCATCATTCTTAATCAAACAGGTGAGGAAAAAAGCGTTGGATCCTCCCTCTGTCAATCGACAGCGGGCCTGATGCTTCTCACCGAAGAAAAAAGGAACTTACTTATGACCAATCTTCCTAGCCTGGTCGAGATGCTCCAGGCCGGCGTCCATTTTGGGCACCAAGCCTCGCGCTGGCATCCAAAAATGGAGCCGTACATTTTCACCGAACGCGGCGGTATCCACATCGTGAATCTCGAGAAGACCCAAGAGATGCTCCAGGCCGCGCTTGAGTATGCGAAAGGAGTGGTGTCGCGCGGCGGCGTTGTTTTGTTCGTTGGTACGAAACGGCAGGCGCAGGAAATCGTGAAGCGTGAGGCCGAGGCGTGTGCCATGCCGTATGTCTCTGAGCGCTGGCTTGGCGGAACACTCACGAACTTTGGGGAAATCAAAAAACTCATCAAGCGTTTCAAAACACTCAAGGACCAGCAGGCGAAAGGGGAGCTTCGTAAGTACACAAAGAAGGAACAGCTCATGTTTGCTCGCGAGATCGAAGAGCTTCAAAGGAAGGTGGGCGGCATTGAGCGGTTGGAACGCATGCCAGAGGCCATGTTTATTGTCGATATGCGTGTCGAGAAAACCGCGCTTGCGGAAGCCCGTACGACGGGAATTCCTGTGATCGCCATCTGCGACACGAATGTGAATCCACAGGACGCGGCGTATCCGATTCCGGCCAATGACGACGCCGTGAAAGGGATCGAGATGCTGACGCACCTCATGTCTTTGGCCGTGCAGGAAGGAAAGTTAGAAGCCGAAAAGGCTCGTCTGGAGGCCGGGCAAGCTGCGACTGCGGACGGGGCCGGGGCGTCAAAAGCGCCAACGGTTTCCATAGCGTCAACCGGAACAGGAAAAATAATCGAGGAGGTATGATCGATGCGAAAATTGTCATGCAGCTGCGTCAGATGACGGGTGCGGGTATGATGGATGCGAAGGCCGCGCTTGAGGAAGCCTCTGGGGATCTGAAAAAAGCCGCGGAGCTCATGCGAAAAAAAGGGATCGCGAAAGCGGAAAAAAAAGCGGAGCGAGAGACAAAAGAAGGCCGCGTCATTTCATACCTGCATGCCAACGGAAAGCTCGGCGCCATGGTCGAGGTTCTTTGTGAAACGGATTTTGTCGCTCGCACAGAGTCGTTTCAGACGCTCTGTCGCGACCTTGCGATGCATGTTGCCGCGTCTGATCCGCTCTATGTGAAGCGCACGGACGTGCCTGTTGCGGTCGTTGAAAAGGAAAAGGAAATTTATCGCGCGGAAATGGAAGGGCAGGCGAAGCCGCAGGAGATCATTGAGAAGATTGTCGACGGGAAACTCAACAAATATTTTAGCGATGTCTGCTTGCTCGAGCAGGCCTTTATCAAGGACGAGGATAAGACGATTGAAGAGGTTGTAAAGGAAAAAATCGCTTCGCTCGGTGAGAATATTCAAGTGACGAGATTCTGTCGGTTCAATATTGGTGGATAACTGAGAGAGCCGTTCGGCCACACAGCCGAGCGGTTTTATGTTAGAATATCCGCGTATGCTACGCGTTGCTATCAACGGGTTCGGCCGGATTGGCAGAACCACCCTCAAAGCCGGTTGGGGTCGATCCAACATCCAATTCGTTGCCGTGAACGACCTGACCGAGCCGAAGATTCTCGCGCATCTTTTGAAATACGATTCGGTGTTTCGCGTCTGGCCGCATGAGATTGGTTTTGACGAACATCACCTTGTTATCGACGGCAAAAAGTTACCGGTCGTGGCCGAGATCGAACCCGCGAAGCTTCCCTGGAAGCAATACAAGGTGGACGTCGTGATCGAATCAACAGGGCGTTTCACGAATCGGGAGGCCGCGAAGGCGCATCTTACCGCGGGCGCCAAAAAGGTGGTGATTTCCGCTCCGGCAAAAGAGGTTCCGACGTATCTTATGGGTGTGAACCACACGGCATGCAAAAAGTCAGACACCATCGTCAATAACGCCTCGTGCACGACGAATTCCATTGCGCCCGTGGCCGCGATCATGCAGGAGACGTTCGGCGTTAAGAAGGCAATGATGACAACGATCCATTCGGTTACGGCTGAACAGAACATTGTGGACAGTCTGCCGCCGAAGCTTCATCCGGACATGCGCCGCGCCAGAAGCGCGCTTGTGAACATGGTGCCAACGTCAACGGGAGCGGCGAAGGCTACCACCGAGGTCTTGCCGGAGCTCAAGGGGAAATTCGATGGGATTGCGGTGCGTGTGCCCACGCTCGACGTATCGCTTTCGGATTTCACCTTCGTCTTGAAGCGAAAGGTCACGGTCGATGAGGTCAACGCGGCGTTTTGTAAGGCCGCGAAAGCTCCACGTTGGAAGGGGGTGCTCGCTGTTTCCGATGTGCCGCTCGTCTCTTCCGATTTTATCGGCAATCCCTATTCGTCCGTGGTTGATCTTGAGATGACGCGCGTGGTTGACGGCGATCTTGTGAAGGTGCTTGCGTGGTATGACAACGAGTGGGGATATGCGGTTCATTTGATCGACATGGTTCTGCACGTCGGGAAATTGTGAACTGGGTTTTCTACGAGGTCATCATTTATTTCTTCCTCATTGCGGTCGGGGCGTTCCTGATTGAAACCGGCGTCCGGTGGAAGACGCCTGCCCGCCGCCCGCCAGAGGCGGGTCCGCTCGCCTCGCTCTCGCCTCGCGGCGACCCGCTTCGCTTGCGAAGCGGGCCTCTGGCGGAAAGCCCTGAGCAAAGTCGACGGGGCAAAGGCGTGTTCAAACGACGGCGTCTTGCTGGCATTGTCGTGTTTCTGTTCAGTGCGGCGTGGTTGACGATTTTTTTCGGTAGTTTTGTGGAGCCGCGCACACTTGTCGTTCGCGCGTACGAAGCGGACATTGGTTCTGCGGACGGACAGAGTGTGCGAGCGGCCGTTGTTTCTGACCTGCACCTTGGGCCCTATAAAGGCGAATCGTGGACGCGGAGTGTTGTTGATCGCATAAACGCCGAGCAGCCGGATGTGATTTTTCTGCTCGGCGATTTTGTTTCGGATCGCGTGGAGGCCGCGGAAGGGCTTGCCCCACTTGTTGACCTTGCTGCGCCCTATGGCGTGTACGCCGTCACGGGCAACCACGAATATCAGAGCGGCGGCGCTCAGACGATCGTTGAAAAACTCCGCGCGCTTAGGATGACCGTTCTTCAAAACACATCGACGCGCCTTCATATTTCTGGAAAGGAAGTCACGCTTGTAGGCGTGGATGACATTTGGTTCGAAGGCAATCCATACGCGGCGATGAAGGGGTTGACGGCAGAAGACACCGTCGTTCTTCTTTCGCACAATCCGGACATCGTGTACTCTCCGGATGCGCATCTCGCCGATCTTATCCTTGCCGGGCACACGCACGGCGGGCAGATTCGCTTGCCGATATTGGGTCCCATCGCCGAAATTCCGACCGCGCTCGGCCAGGTCTACGATAAAGGAATGTTTACGTTTGAGGGGATCCCGCTTTTTATCACCTCGGGTCTTGGGGAAACCGGTCCACGTGCGCGGCTGTTTAACCCGCCAGAAATTTCCATGGTGACGATTAAATTTTAGCTATGACGAATCAAACGACTCCACGTACGGTAATTTTGGGGGCCGGATTCGGTGGGTTGCGCACGGCGCTTGAGCTTGAACGGCAGTGTGGCCGATCAGGCGCTTGCGAAATCCTTCTTATTGATAAGGAGACCGAGCATCATTACTCGGCTTTACTCTATGAGGTTGCCACCGGCGGGCTCGAGATGCCGCCCGCGCAGTGTGTGGGCGAGCTCCACGCCGGGGTCTGCGTAAACTTTGAGCAGTACACGACCATCGTTGGGGCGAGACACATTCGATTTCGCCGCGGGACGGTCACGAACGTTGATCACGCGCGTCGGATCATTCGGTTTGAGGATGGAAGTACGCAATCGTATGACGATGTTGTTCTTGCGTTTGGCGCGGAAGTCGCGACGTACGGCATCTCCGGTCTTGATACGCATGCGCTTCCCATGAAAACGCTGCGGGACGCCATGCGCGTTCGCGTGCATTTGTATCGACTTCTCGGTGAATATAAAAAAGGTGAGCGTGACCATCTTTCCATCGTCGTTGGGGGAGCCGGGGCAACAGGTTGTGAATTTTCCGCGGAGCTTGGGAATTTTTTCGAACGTATCGCCCGCGCCGGTGTCTTCAAACCAGCCGATCTTCGTCTGACCCTTGTGGAAGCCGGCCCGAACATTCTTGGTATGATGCGTTCGCGTCTTCAGGTGTTCGCGCGAAAACGGCTCGAGAGGCTCGGGGTGAAGATCTTGACGGATACGGCCATTGAGAGTGTGGAGAGCCATACGGTTCGCCTCAAATCCGGGGAAACGCTTGAGGCAGACCTTATGGTGTGGACCGGCGGGATCAAACCAGCTGCCGTGATCTCGAACCTCGATTTTCCAAAAGACAAGAAAGGAAGACTTCTGGTTGATGAAACCCTGCGCGTCCAGGGCCAGGAACGCGTCTATGCGCTTGGGGATGCCGCGGCGTTCGTGGTGGATCCTGCCACGGGTCAAAGCGTGCCCGCGCTTGCTCAAGTCGCGATTGCGGAGGCAGGAATCGTTGCAAAAAACATCGTGCGCGCACAAGAAGGGAAGTCGCTCCTTGGGTATCGTCCACCCAAGCATTGGCCAACCATTCTGCCGCTTGGAGGGAAGTACGCGATTGCGGATTTTGGCAGGCTGACCCTTACAGGTTGGCCGGCTTACGTCCTTCGTAGATTTGTTGATCTGTACTATTTTGCAAGCATTCTTCCTCTCCATTACGCCTGGCATATGTGGTTGCGGGGTGCTAAAATGTACATTCAGAATGACTAATCTTGTTTATGCGTCTTCGCACGCTCCGGTCAGCTCGATCGCTTCGCGGCAAGCGTGTTTTGGTGCGCATCGACGGGAATGTGCCGGTGAAGAGGGGAAAGGCCGTGGACGGACCGTATGGAAAAATCGCGCGCGCGGCGGTTGACTTGGAGTGGCTGCGTCAGCATGGGGCGCGGCTCGTGGTTGTGACACATCTGGGGAGACCGGACGGAAAACGCACGGGCGCTTATTCCGTGGCGCCCGTTGGGCGGCGTTTGTCAGAGTTGCTTGGGATCCCGGTGCGTGTGACGCGTGAGGTGGTAGGATCGGCAGCAGAGCGGCTTTCTCGCGGGTTGGAAAACGGGGACGTGATGCTTATTGAAAATGTCCGGTTCCATCCGGGAGAAGAGGGCAACAGCCGTGCGTTTGCCCAACAACTCGCAGCGCTTGCGGATGCCTATGTGAATGACGCATTCGCCGTGAGTCACCGCGCACACGCTTCTGTTGATGCGATTTGCGAAGAGCTCCCCTCCTACGCCGGGCCACTCGTTGTCCATGAGGTGAATGTTCTCGGTTCCTTGCACGCCGCCGCACGCCATCCGTTCGTCCTCGCCATGGGTGGGCTCAAAATGACAGACAAACTTCCCGTTTTGGAAAAATTTTTGCCGATGGTTGACATGGTTCTGATCGGGGGAGCGCTTGCCCACGCATTTTTTGTGGCGGAGGGTCGGTCGATCGGCCGGTCGATATTTGAAAAGGAAGGGGTCCAGATGGCCAAGAAGCTGCTTCGCCGTTTTGGGGAGAAGATTCGTCTTCCCGAGGACGTGTATGTGGTGAAACGGTTAAGTGCGCAGGCCAAACCAAGACTCGTTTCTATTGATCACGTTGGCGCGCGCGAGTTCGTGGTCGATATTGGACGTCGTTCGCTTCTGTCATTCGTCCACAACATTCGGCAGGCGCGTACGATCGTGTGGAACGGGCCGTTTGGGTATTGTGAAGTGCCGAAGTTTTCCTCTGGCACGCGCGAACTCGCGCGCGCGATCGCCTCGCGCACCGGTCGAGCCAAGACGATCGTCGGCGGTGGTGATACCATTCCGGTCATTGAGGCAGCCGGACTTTCGCGTCGCTTTACGCTTGTCTCAACCGGAGGCGGGGCCATGCTCGAATTTCTCGCGGGAAAAAAGTTGCCAGGGCTTGAGGCGTTAGAAGCGTAAATTTTTTGAGGGACCTCTGCAAAACTGCGTCTTTTCGTCTCACGGGCACCCGTCGACCCCACTCAACGTAGGTTTCCCTACGTTTCGTGGGGCTCGACAGCCCGTTTGACGAAAATCCATCAGTTTTTCAGGGGTCCCTAGAGAAGACCTATGGCGAAGATTCATGCGATTCATGCTCACGAAATTCTTGACTCCCGCGGCAACCCGACCGTTGGCGTAACGGTTTTGCTATCAGACGGCACAACCGGCAGCGCATCTGTGCCAAGCGGCGCCTCGACAGGCTCGCATGAAGCGCTTGAGTTGCGCGATGGCGATCCAAAACGTTACGGCGGGAAGGGAGTGTTGAAGGCCATACACAACATTCACAAAAAAATCGCGCCAAAACTTCTCGGGATGAACATTCATGCCCAGCGCGATATTGACATGACGATGCTCATGCTCGATGGCACGGTCGACAAGAGCCATCTCGGCGCGAATGCCATTCTTGGCGTGAGTCTCGCCTGCGCGCATGCGGGAGCCCGTCACAAACACAAACCGCTTTATCAGTACTTGCGTTGGGTTTACGACCTTCCGCATCAGGGGTTTCGTTTGCCCTCTCCCACCATGAACGTGATGAATGGCGGCGCGCATGCGGGATGGATTCTCGATTTCCAGGAATTCATGATCGTGCCGCAGCAGAAAAAATTTCGAGAGCGCGTGCGCTGCGGAGCCGAGGTTTTTCACGTGCTTGGAGGTCTCCTTAAAAAAAGAGGGTTCTCGACCCTTGTGGGAGACGAAGGAGGATACGCCGTGCCGTTTGCAAGAAACGAGGACGCCTTCAAAGCGATCTTGCAGGCGATCAGGGACGCGGGGTATCGCGCTGGCCGCGAGGTGATGCTTGCCATGGATCCGGCGACCTCGGAATTTTACAACAAGAAAACAAAGCGCTACGAGCTTTGCGTTGACAAAAAGAGCCTCACGAGCGACCAGATGATCGCCATGTGGGAGAGCTGGATCAAAAAATATCCGATCGTGTCGCTCGAAGATGGACTTGCCGAGGACGATTGGGATGGTTGGGTGAAGCTCACGAAGCGCCTCGGGAAAAAAGTGACACTCGTCGGAGATGATTTTTTTGTGACGAACGTTGAACGTTTGAAAAAGGGAATCGCGCGCAAAGCCGGAAACGCGGTTCTCGTCAAGGTGAACCAGATCGGCTCGCTCTCGGAGGCGATGGATGCAATTTTGCTTGCGCAGCAGAGCGGATACAAGGTCTCTATCTCGCACCGCTCCGGGGAAACGTGCGACACGACGATCGCGGACCTTGCCGTGGCCGTGAACGCGGAGTTTATCAAGACGGGCTCCTTATCGCGCTCCGAGCGACTGGCCAAATATAATCGGTTGATGGAGATTGAAGAGGAGCTCACGGTTTAATATGGATGAACCCTCCTCACACCCTCGCCCGACCGTCTTGATGGTGCTCGACGGATTTGGTGTCGCGTCCGACGCCGAAGGAAACGCCGTGACGCGTGCGAAGATGCCGGTGTTCCGTAAACTCGTGCAAACCTATCCGGCGATGACCCTGCGCGCGTCTGGCGAAGAGGTTGGGTTGTCGTGGGGCGAGATGGGCAACTCGGAAGTTGGTCACCTTGCGATCGGCGCGGGTCGCGTTTATTATCAAATGTTTCCGCGCATCAATCGAGATATCGCCATGGGCACGTTCTATGAGAATGCGGCGATTCTCAAGGCGTTTGAACACGCGAAGGTGAACAACAGTCGTGTGCATCTGGTCGGCATGGTGAGCGCCGGCCGGGTGCACTCCATGGACGATCATTGCCATGCATTGCTTGCGTTTGCCAAACAACAGAATTTTGATCGCGTTTTTGTACAAGCCATTCTTGATGGCCGCGACACGGTGTACAACGTTGGGGTGGATTTCATTACCACCTTGCAATCAACGATGATGGAACTTGGCGTGGGGAAAATCGCCTCGCTCTCTGGGCGCCATTTTGCCATGGATCGTGATAACCGCTGGGATCGCGTGGAAAAGGCCTACAACGCGATGGTGAAGGGAGAAGGGGAGACCGCGACGGACCCGCTTGCCGCGCTTCAAGCGTCGTATGCGAAAGAGGTATTCGATGAACAGTTCGTTCCGACGGTCATCACACAAGACGGTTCACCGGTCGGAATGATCAGCGACAACGACGCGGTGATTTTTTTCAACTTCCGCCCGGACCGCATGCGGGAGTTGACCAAGGCGTTTGTGTTGCCCGAGTTTGAGGCATTCGCGCGGCAGAAACTCCAAAATATTTTTCCAGTCACCATGGCCGAATATGAATCCGGCCTGCCGGTTACGGTCGCCTATCCTCCCGAGACGGTTGAAAAGTGTCTGGCGCAAGTTTTGTCAGAAGCGGGACTCAAACAGTTACATATCGCAGAGACCGAGAAGTACGCACACGTGACGTTTTTTTTAAACGGCACGAAGGAGGAGCCTTTTTTGGGGGAGGATCGCGTGATCATCCCCTCGCCGCGGGTGGCGTCCTACGACGAGGCCCCGGCGATGAGCGCGTTTGAGCTTACGGATCGTGTTCTCAAGGAAATAGCTTCGAACACGTACGATTTTATTGCCATGAATTTTGCCAATCCGGACATGGTTGGCCACACCGGAAATTTTGAGGCGACGGTAAAGGCCAATGAGATCGTGGATACGTGTATCGGAAAGGTTGTGAATGCGACACTTGCGAAAGGTGGCGTCGTGTTCATCACGGCTGACCATGGGAACGGCGAGGAGGTCAAGAATCTTCGAACCGGCGACATCGACAAGGAACATTCCACGAACCCCGTGCCGTTTCTCGTGATCGGGAAACCGTTCGAAGGTATGCCGTCGCCTGCCGGGGAGGTGCCTGAAGGCGACCTCTCGCTTGTGTCTCCGGTTGGCATGCTTGCGGATGTGGCGCCAACGATTCTGTCCGTGCTTGGCATTCCGCAGCCGAGCGAGATGACCGGCCAGTCACTGATTTGATACCGTCACTAAGTGACGGTAGGGAAAACAATACCGACACTGAGTGTCGGTACAAAATCTATGAGAAAACCTCGAATCGAAATCGAAACCGTGTACCACGTCTTTAACCGCGGGACAGACCAGCGGGTCATGTTTAAGGACCGTTTTGATTTTGAGAGATTTATCGAATCCATGTATCTGTTTAATGATGAGGATTACTCCCCTACAGGCGGGAATGTCAGGGCACGTCTCGATCGACTTGCCAGAGCTGAGTTTATTGAGGATACCCGAAAACAGCTTGTCAGAATCTACTCATTTTGTCTTCTCTCAAATCACTTTCATCTCCTTCTGGAGGCCGAGCACGAATCAGGGATATCCGAATTTCTGCATGCGTTAGAGATGGGTTACGCAAAATTTTTCAATAACAGATACGGAAGGAGCGGAAGACTTGTCGGCTCGTCATTCCATGCCGTTCCAGTTTCTGATGAATCTCACTTTCAACATCTTCCTCGGTATATCCATCTGAACGCGCTCGACGCAAGCTCGTATCTGTGGCGCGATGGGATGGTTGATGATTGGGATAGCGTTCAAAAGTTTCTCGACGAATACCCTTGGTCTAGCCACCATGTTTACATGGGCCAAAAGCAGACGTTGCCAATTGTGGACGAGGGGTTTGTAAGGAAGATGTTCCCCGAGCCTACCGAATACGTCGCTTTTCTTCGTGGCTGGAGCGGTCGGGAAATCTATCCCGACACTAAGTGACGGTAC
>CAYJVP010000010.1:13743-20216 GCA_964373615.1 uncultured Gammaproteobacteria bacterium
CCGACACTAAGTGACGGTACCACGTATATGATGGTCAGTGAAAGAGAAATTGAATGGGTCCTTCACACGTTGCGCAAACGGTTTTCGAATCCTGGAGCGATGGAAGTCGGAGACCCGTATCGGACGCTGGTGGCTGTGATTCTTTCCGCGCGGACGCGGGACGAGCAGGTGCTGAAGCTCCTTCCGAAATTTTTTTCGGTATTCCCAACGCCGCAGAAATTAGCAAAAGCCGATTTTGACGCGATCGCGTCAAAAGTGAATACGATCGGCATGTATCGCCAGAAGGCGAGACGTTTGCACGAGATGGCCAAAATCATTGTCGAACGATACGATGGGAATATTCCGGACACGATGGAGGAGTTGGTTCGTCTCCCGGGCGTTGGGAGGAAAACAGCGAGCGTCGTCCTCGTCGCCTGTTTTGGCAAGCCCGCGATTGCGGTAGACACGCATGTGCACCGAGTGACCAATCGTCTCGGATGGGTTTCCGCCATAGGCGGATCCGCCTCCGGCGGAAAAACAAAAACGCCGGAAAAAACGGAACAGGCGCTTCTCACACTTGTCCCGGAAAATCTCCACCGAGTCGTCAATCGCGTCTTCGTAAAATTTGGCCGATACATTTGCATCCCAGGTCGCCCGCGCTGTTGGATGTGTCCCATTCGCGATTATTGTCAGTATCCAAAGAAGAATCTTATCGCTCCGCGCGATGCCGATGAGATCCGTCGTGATCTGAAACGGCGCGAAAAAGAACTTGAAACATTACGTCGAGCCGTATGAGTCATCTTGATAAAAAAATATCTGAAGTGTTCGTCAACGCGACGCGCCGGTCGAGACTCCTCACCTTTTTTGCGTCCATTGGCGCGTCCCACGTTATTTGGCTTGTGCTCGGGATGGCCTATGCAACGAGCTGGTACCACTCGGGTGCGGACACGGGACCGGAAAAGGTGCGTGCCCTGACCGTCTTTCTTGTCCTTGCGTGGCTGTTGACGCTTATTCTTGAGTATTTATTTCGACGGCATCGTCCATTTGAGCACGGACCCAAACCGCTCATCGAAATGCTTTTGAAAACTCCGTCGTTTCCGTCTGGACACGCCACGATCTCTTTTGCGATCGCCTCGGCGATGTATTTTGTTGACGCGACGCTTTTTTCGTGGTACGTGGCCGCGGCCGTATTCATCTCTCTTTCTCGCGTGGCGGTTGGCGTGCATTACCTCTCCGATGTGATCGCTGGCGCGGTCGTGGGAACTTTGGTACCGTGGGGGCTCATGTATGTGGCGTTTTACGTTTTGATGTGATGTCCGGAACGTATGAACAAAAAGGTGATTGCCGTTTCCGGAGGGTTTGATCCGATTCATGTCGGCCACATTCGCATGATTCAGGAGGCCGCGGCGCTCGGCGATGAGCTCGTGGTTATTTTGAATAATGACCATTGGCTCATGAAGAAGAAGGGATGCGTGTTCATGCCACAGGAACAACGGAAAGAAATTCTCGAATCGATCAAAGGGGTAACGCGTGTTGTCTACACGTGCCACGAGCCAAACGACGAAGATCACAGCGTGTGTCGCGAGTTGCGAGAGATTCGACCGCATGTATTTGCCAACGGCGGCGACCGTTTTGCTGACAACATCCCAGAGGCGGTTTTGTGTCGTGAGCTCGGGATCGAAACGATTTTTAACGTTGGCCAAGGGGGAAAGGTGCAATCAAGTTCTTGGTTGACGGCGGCGGATCGTCTTGAACGCGATTGTTTTTGTGGGTCTGGAAAAAAGTACGTTTCTTGTCACGGAGACTAAGTTCCTATGAGAACACGGGCGATCTTGATTGTCTTAGCGGCGGGTGTCCTGCTTTTTTGGAGCTTCTTTTTTTGGAGGAAGGCGCCCGCAGAAGACCCGATCGTTCCGGCCCCGGAGGTCACGATCACCATTCCAGAGGGCTTCACGCTTCAGAAAATCGGACAGCGCGTGAGAGAAGCGCTCCCGCATATTTCCGAAGAGGAGTGGATGCGTGCGGTTTCCGCAGAGTCTCTATTTGAAAGTGACTCTTTTGTCCGAAACGCAAAAAAATCCGACGATGTTGACCTCGAGGGGTATCTTTTCCCAGAGACGTATCGATTTTTTTCGGACGCATCCGCCGAGGACGTCGTGGGAAAAATGCTGAGACAAATGGACGACGAGGTCTCTCCTCTCTGGTTTCCGGATTCGGAACTCACCTTGCACGAAATCCTCACCTTAGCTTCGATGATCGAGCGAGAAGTTCGCACGGACGCAGATCGCGCGCTCGTGGCTGATATCTTCCTGCGTCGTCTTGATACTGGTATGGCGCTCCAAGCCGACTCCACGGTGAACTACGTGACCGGGAGCAACACACCGTCCGTCTCAAACAAGGATCGTCAGATTGACTCACGTTGGAATACTTACCTTTACCCTGGACTTCCACCCGGGCCGATTGCCAGCCCCGGGCTTGCGTCCATCACCGCCGTGGTGTTTCCAGAGGCAAACGAATATTGGTATTTCCTTACGGACGCCGAGGGCGTCGTGCACTACGCACGCACGAATGACGAGCACAATGCGAATAAAGCAAACTATCTTCGCTAAGCGTGTGAAAGAATTCGTGCTCCAACCATCCTTTGATCCATCGTCGTGCAAGATCGATTATCGTAAAGAGTTGAACGACGAACAGCTCGATGTCGTCCTCCACGGCGATGGGCCGTGTCTTGTGCTCGCCGGAGCGGGATCTGGCAAAACGCGCACGATTACGTATCGCGTCGCGTATCTGATCGAGAACGGCGTGGCGCCAGAGCACATTCTTTTGCTTACGTTTACAAACAAAGCGGCGCGCGAGATGCTTTCGCGCGTCGAATCGTTGCTCGGCCTTCAGGCGCACGGCATTTGGGGAGGCACATTTCACTCGGTGGCGAATCGGATCTTGCGGCGATACGCGTCTTTTGTCGGACACACATCAGATTTTACGATTCTCGATCAGGAAGACGCGAAGGATCTCATGAAGCTGTGCGCAAAAGAACTCGGGGTCGATCCAAAGGAGCGACGTTTTCCTTCGCCAGCGGTCTTACACGGACTCGTGAGTTACGCACGCAACGCGGCAAAGACGATGCGAGAGGCCGTTGAACGAAAGCATCCAAATTTTTTTGACCTTATTCCCGTCATGGAGCAGGCCACCGAGCGATACGAGGCACGCAAACGTCAGGCTAATGCCATGGACTTTGACGATTTGCTTTTGCTTCTTCGTAAGCTGTTGCATGAGCGACCAGACATCTGTGAGAAATTGTCCAGCCAATTTCACTATGTGTTGGTTGACGAATACCAAGACACAAACGTTGTCCAAGCAGAGATTGTGAGGGCGCTCTCTTCGACTCATGGCAACCTGCTTGTGGTCGGCGACGACGCGCAAAGCATCTACTCTTTTCGTGCGGCCGAAATTCGGAACATCCTTGCGTTTCCAAAGCTGTACGCAAACACACACGTCTTTCGCTTGACGACAAATTATCGTTCGACCCCCGAGATCCTGGGTCTTGCGAATGCCGTCATTGCGCAGAATCGAGATCAGTTTCAAAAAAAACTCGCGGCCGTGCGCGGCTCGCTCGAAAAACCGCACCTCGTGCCCGCGAGGAATGCGCAAGAGGAGGCGCAATACATTGCCG
This sequence comes from uncultured Gammaproteobacteria bacterium, assembly GCA_964373615.1. GTDB lineage: Bacteria > Patescibacteriota > Patescibacteriia > UBA9934 > GWF2-40-263 > CAYJVP01. The sequence goes on from CAYJVP010000010.1 coordinate 17,396, forward strand.
AGCAGATGCTTCTTCTGCGCGACGAGGGGGTTAAACTCAACAACATGGCCGTGCTGTTCCGCGCGGCATTTCTCTCGCAAGCGCTTGAATTTGAACTCATGAAACGCGACGTTCCCTACGAATATCGAGGTGGCATGAAGTTTTTTGAACGCGCTCATATCAAGGATGTGATCGCTCATTTACGTCTTGTCGCCAACCACAAAGACGAGATGGCTTGGCTGCGCGTTCTTGGACTGCAGCCTGGCTTTGGGTTTGCCACAAGTGAGAAAGTGACGAGTGCGCTTCGAGTTTGTGAGACGTTGGAGCAGGTTTTTGATGCCGCCATTTCATTTGGTTCCCGAGCCGAACAAGGATGGTCGAGCTGCCGAGCGATTCTTAAAAAAATGACCGCGTGCGATGGTCGAACATCGGACATGATTCGCGCCGTGGTCGCGAGTTCGTACCGTGATCACCTGGAGGCTGAATATCCAGACTTCATGGATCGTCTGGACGACCTGGAACAATTTGCCCTGTTTGCCGAAGGCGCGAAGGACCTCAAGGGTTTCTTGGATGAAGTGTCATTGACAGAGACATTTGGGGCTCGGGGTTCGAGGCTCGAAACGCAGGATGAAGAACGCGCGGTTCTCTCGACCATTCACCAAGCGAAAGGGCTCGAGTGGGATGCGGTGTTTGTCATGGGACTGACCGACAACGCCTTTCCAAACCCACGCGCGCTCGAAGAGGACGGAGGGATCGAGGAAGAACGTCGTCTTTTCTACGTGGCGTCCACTCGCGCCCGCCGTCACCTGTTTCTCACCTATGCGGTCACGAGCGGTTACGATACATTAACGATGAACCAGCCATCAATGTTCGTTGAAGAGCTCCCGGATGGGGTATGCGAAGAGATAAAACTTCGCCGCACGTTCACAGGCTCGCCGTATTCGGCGTCTGGTTTCGACGACGAACCAACGATCGTTCTTGACGATCTTGGTGAGCGGATAAAAAAGAAAGCTTCACACGTCCAAGGATTTTTACGAAGTGTCGATGAACTCTAGAGGTATGTACACACATTCAGGATTTCGTCGGCGAAGCCCACGCCGTGTGAAGCCGATCTTGACGACGTTCAGTCTCGCGATCGTCTGCGCCGGTCTGTTTGTCTATGGGATTTATCATTTTCGTTTCGAGAAAAAAGAAGTAGAGAACACGGCGATCCGTGCGACAGACGCGGAGGTTGCCGGCACGCTCGTGAGCATTCCAGGTTCGACGGGAAAGGATCGTGAAGCTGAACTTGTCGACGTCAGTGGCGGAAGCGCGTCTGGCGTTGCCATTCGTAGCACGTCGGATGATCGCTTTTCGCATTCGGTAAAGGCGGTTCTTCCAGAAATCGATCGCGAGGCTTTTTTCTATGAGGGATGGTTGCTTCGAAAAGTTCCGTTCGATTTTTTTTCAACGGGTGAAATGGTGACGAACTCTCTCGGGGAGTTTGTTCTTGAGTGGGAAGGGCCGCTTGGGGAGAATTTCAATGACTATACAAAGGTTGTGATTACCCTTGAGGCGAGAGACGGCAATCCTGATCCTGCACAGCACATTCTAGAGGGAGAGTTTACACACTAAAGGGACCTTTGCAAAGGTCCCTTTCGTGTGCGGAGTCTAGAAAATTCCGCGTCTTTCTTTGGTTATGCACAGAACACCCCTTGATTTTTTTTTACCGTTATGTATGATGGAGTTGATATGGAGGGTGAGCCGACAAACAGGGAGATCCTAGAAGCAATCAACGTCTTTTCCGAGAACGTTGATCAGCGTTTTTCAAATTTAGAGACGGACGTCAAGATTCTCAAGACCGATGTCGCCTGTCTCAAGACCGATGTCGCCTGTCTCAAGACCGATGTCGCCTGTCTCAAGACCGATGTGGGCGCTCTAAAAACTGACGTTGGGTATCTCAAGACCGCTATGGTGACAAAGGATTATCTTGACGATAAGTTGGCACAGTTCAAGATCGGATTGAAAGATTCCGCGGCTCGGTTCGGGCGGCAGGTCAACCGGCTCATTGTCGAGCTTCATAAAGGCGGGGTGCTGAGCGCCGAGCAGGTCGTCCAGATCCGCGCGGATTAAGTTCGGAGTCGAGGCGCAGGGCCTTGACTTTTTTGTTTGGGTGTTTTAGGGTAAGTCGTCGTCCAGTCTGCTCTCGGGCAGATCAGACGATCGAGGCTCCCCGTACCAGGGGATTCGTGACAGCCTCGCCCTCACGGGTGTGGCGGTCCATGTCTTCGGACGTGGAACGCCTGCTGGTAACGACTTCGGTCGTAAGCCAGCGTTGCACCAGATCTGGGGGAAAATCCCCTGTCGAGCTTCGGCCCGACAGACCAGAGCCGCGCTCTGGATCTCTTGACCGGCGTTGCCCTTTGCCCCTCTGACGGCCATGGGCGAAGAACAGGCGTGGAACACCCCCCTCCTGACTCTTTTCCCCAAACAGCCGGATGGTGTTCGGAAACGAACCTCAACCGAGCGGAATTGGCTCGGGGAGGCATCGCCGCCAGTTAGGAGAGGGGTGGTCACACAGGCCAGGCAGTTGCCGCGGTGCCGTATGGGAGGCATCGCCGCCAGTTAGGAGAGGGGTGGTCACATTGCGGCGGGCAGGCCCGGCAGCGGCCGGGGGAGGCATCGCCGCCAGTTAGGAGAGGGGTGGTCACATGCAGCGTTGCCCGCCACTGCTTCTGCGACGGAGGCATCGCCGCCAGTTAGGAGAGGGGTGGTCACGATGCAGCAGCCTGAGGTGAAAGCGCCAGAGGAGGCATCGCCGCCAGTTAGGAGAGGGGTGGTCACACTTCGACGTGGCGTGAGC
>CAYJVP010000011.1:0-19259 GCA_964373615.1 uncultured Gammaproteobacteria bacterium
GACCCTTCGACCCGCCTTGGCCAAGGCTCCGGCGGGCAGGCAAGCTCAGGGCAGGGCACGTCGTATCTTGAATTTGAAATTCCAACGCGCGGGCTGATCGGCTATCGCGCGGAGTTTTTGACGGACACGAAGGGACAAGGGATCTTGAACACGCTGCTTCTCGGCTATCGTCCGTATTCCGGCGAAATCAGCGCGAATCCGCATGGCTCACTCATCTCAATGGAACCCGGCATGACCATGGGATACGCGCTCACAAATCTTCAGGACCGCGGGCAGATGTTTTTGGGTCCTGGGGTCGAGGTGTATGTCGGGATGGTTGTGGGTCAGCACGCGCGCGCCGAGGATATCGAGGTGAATCCGTGCAAGGAAAAAAGACTTTCGAACATGCGAAGCAAAGGCGACGGCGCGGCTGTGGCGCTCGATACGCCGCGCGATATGTCGCTTGAAGAATGCCTGGAATATTTGGGCGAGGACGAGCTTCTCGAAGTCACGCCAAAGAGCCTGCGCATTCGAAAATCTATTCTCGATCCCGTTCAGCGCAAACGTTCAAACGCGCAGAAGATAGAGCTCAACACAAGCGCGTGATATACTAGCAACATCCGAGGGAGGATATGTTGCTTGAAAGTCTCTTTTTCGAAATCGGCGCCGTGATCGTGGTCACGGCCGTTTTGGCATATCTCGCGCAGCTGCTGCGCCAGCCGCTCATCATCGCCTACATTCTTTCAGGGGTGCTCGTCGGGCCGAGCCTGCTTGGCTTCACGCGATCCTCTGATGTATTCGGCGCCCTCTCTGAAGTTGGGATTGCGTTTTTGTTATTTACAGTAGGGCTTGGTCTCAACTGGCGGCGCGTGCGCGAAGTGGGAACCATCGCGGTGGCCAGTGGTGTGGCGCAGGTCATCTTTACCTCTCTTGTGGGATTTTTGATCGCTGTGTGGCTCGGGTTTGATCCTTTGACCGCCATCTTTCTTTCCATTGCTTTTTCCTTTTCGAGCACGATCATCATCGTGAAGCTTCTGATGGACAAGGAGGATCTTGATACGTTGTACGGAAAAATTTCTGTCGGTTTTCTCCTTGTTCAAGATCTGATCGCGATGGTCGTGCTCCTCATGCTCGGCGCGGTGAAAGACGGGGGCTCGCTTCCCGTTCTTCTGACCGGTTCGCTTTTCAAAGGCGTTTTGGTGGTGTTCGTTCTTTGGATGCTGGCCGTGTTTGTCATCCCAACCCTCACACGTTACGCGGCACGATCCCAGGAACTTCTGCTCTTGTTTGCACTCGGTTGGTGCTTTGCGGTGGCCGGTACGCTTCTGTCTCTCGGGTTTGGCATGGAGATCGGAGCCCTGATTGCCGGGATTTCTCTTTCGGGAACCATCTACGAGCGTGAAATCAATGCGCGGGTGAAGCCCTTGCGCGATTTTTTTCTCGTGATTTTTTTTATCGTTCTTGGGACGCAGTTTCAACTTACGCATCTTGGCGGTTTGCTCTTGCCCGTGACGGTTTTTTCTCTTTTTGTGTTGATTGGCAACCCGCTCATCATGTTGCTCGTCATGCGCACGCTTGGCTACCATCCGCAGACGGCATTCTTGGTTGGCACGAACGTGGCACAGATTTCCGAATTTTCTTTTATTATCCTTGGGGCAGCGGTCGGAGCTGGCCTTGTTCATTCTGCCGCGCTCTCCGTGAGCGCCTTGGTTGGGCTCGTCACCTTTGCGGTGTGCACGTATCTCGTGAAATACAATGAGCGTTTGTACGGGCTCGCGCGTCCATTTTTGCGCTGGATGGAACAAAATAAAAAGCTACATGAAGCCCGAACAAAACGCTCTGTCGGATCGCGTATCATTCTTTTTGGCTATCATCGAACGGGTCAGGTTATTCTTCGGGATGTGCAAAAGCTGGATCGGAATTTTTTGGTGGTGGATTATGATCCACAAGTTGTTGAAGCGCTTGAAGAGCAAAACGTGCCGGCCGTGTATGGTGACGCAGGCGATGAGGATTTCCTTCGGGATCTTCATGCGGAGCGTGCGAAACTCATCATCTCGACGATCCCTGACGCTGCGGTGAGTCTTGAACTTTTGCGCTATCTGCAGACGCGGAAATTTCGGGGGACAGCCATTGTGACCGTGAAGACCATTCCGGAAGTATCAGAGTGCTACCATCTTGGCGCAAGTTATGTCATCGTGCCAAGTGTGCTTGGAGCGAAGAAGTTTCAGGAGTTGTTACACACCAATCGATTCATGTCCGGGAATTGGAAAAAATTAGCGCGGAAAGAGATCTCGAATGAGGCTTGACCCCGCATTTGGGAACAGGCCCCTTTTCGCGAAAGGCGGGATTGACAGGAGGTCGATTCCGCGCTAGGCTCGCAAGCTGTCATGATGCATGGCATGGAGAAGAGAGCATGGGAGCCGTCATCGGTCTTGACGAAACGTTCGATCACCACCGCCGGATGCTCGCGCGGATCGCGGGAGTCCAGATCATTCTGGTCGATGAGTTCATCGTCGGGCTCGAGATCACGCTCTCACACGGGGTGACGCTCGAATGGCTGAGAGGCCTGTGTGCTGTCGTTTCGACGTCTTTTGGCCCGAAGCTGTACCGGGTGACACAAACGAGATCCCTCGGTGATGCGGAGAGTGCATGGTTCGTCATGCTGGCTCGACAGTCTCACCTTTCGCTGCGTGATCCGCGCACTCCTCGCGCGGGTTACATCACCTTCCTCTCCGGCGACATTCGCTGCGAGGTCCCGATCGTCTCTTAACCCGCCGTCAGCCCACAGGGCAGGACCGGCGGGTTTTTCAAAAATTTGATACAATGAGCTCGTCATATTTTTCATTCTATGTCTAAGATCGACAATCCAAAACCAGCCGGTGACGACGAACTCGTCGGGCAGGAATTACCTGGCGCTTCCGGCCAGGCAAACAAGCGACTCACACCCGATCAAGTTTCACAATGGCAGCTCGAGAGAGAAATTTCTCATTTAGAAGCCAGCGGGCTTGAGGGAAAGATTAGAAAAGCCACCGAAGGTCGCGCGCCAACAGCCGCGGCGGAGATTCAACGCGACTATGCCACGGTCGACCACGCGCGACTTGATGTAAATCGTTTGAAAGGCCAGGCCGCTGGGGCGGATCAACGCCTTGCCCTGCATGATATCCACACGCTTCTTGATCGCATTCCCATGCGACTTGATATTGGGACAACGGTGTACGCACCGGACGCTTCGGTGCGCAGCGGCCGCGATGCCGGATGGGAGGTTGAGGGAGTGGATGACGCTGCGGGTCGGTATCGCATAACGTCTGAGGTGACGGGCGAGACGCGTGTTGTGGGTCGTGAAGATCTCGAGGTCGTTCAGCCGGATTTTCTTCTTGTTCAAAAGGGAAAGACGATTCCAGTACAGCGTAGCTCTGGGGAGGTTGATCCTGGTTGGGAGGTCGTGCAGGTGGATGAGAAAAAAGGGATCGTGAACGTTCAGAAAGATGGCGAGCAGAATGGCAAGAGCGTTGTTTTGAAAAAAGAAATTGCATTGAAAGAAGCGTTGGCTCTTGTTCGCAAAGAGCTCGAGGGTGGTAAAGAAGCCCGGGGACGTTTCGATGCATCCGCGGAAGAGTTGGCTGACCTTGAGGCGGAGAAACAGAAGATCGTTGCCGCGATCGAGGCGGCGAGCGCAGGCAAAATCGGAGGACAGAGAGCTCGCGCCGATGAACGCGCGCGCGCGCTCGCCGGCGAGCCGAAACCAGGGTCGCTCGAATACATGTCTGCGCTTGCGGCGAAGATTGTTGACCTTGAGGGGAGACTCGTTCAGTTTGCCGGCAGGGCGAAAGGAGAGAAGGATCGCGCAGACATAAAACGTATTGAGCGCGAGCTCGCCGAAGCGAAGTATTGGACGCATCGAGAACGCGCCGAACTCATGCGCCAATCGCCTCGCTACAAAGCCGGAGATTTGGTGACGATCGAGCATCCAACCTACGGCGTGCAACAGTGGGGTGTGAAAGAGTTCGTCCAGGCCGGAGAGGAGTTTGATCCCATGAAGCAGGACCTCTATGTGGTCTGGGCGAGTGTTGAGCAGCCGAGCGGTGGAAGGAAAACCGAGTCCATGAAGGTGCCGCGTGAAAAGCTGGAGCTCTGGCAGGTGGACTACGGTGTATCGGGCGCTGCGCTCGTTTCGGTTGGTGACACGCTCCCGATAGAAACGTCTCCAGGGAAAATTAACTCTTACACCGTGGAGTCAATCGATGGAGGGATCGCGGGGATTCGATCTGTCAGGCCTGGATCCAAGGTTGAAGGGCTCGACACGACGAACCTTGAGAATCATGCAAGGCGAGCGCTTGAAGAGACGGCATTGGCGAAAACAAACATGATGCGGGCGCAGAGGGAATTGAAAGCGGCATAGTAGATCTGTAGATCTTGACAGGTGGAATTAGCACTCTATAATTGGGAGTGCTAGTTTGATTTTTAGATATGGATACGCGGCAGGAATGCATTCTTCGCGCCATTGTGGAGGAATATGTCCGCACGGCCGAGCCGGTTGGATCAAAGTTTTTGGCATTCACGTCCGGCCTCGGCGTATCGCCCGCGACCATTCGAAACGACATGGCGACCCTTGAGGAGGAAGGGTATGTGCGGGCCCCGCACACCTCTGCCGGCCGGATACCAACGGAAAAAGGATACGAATACTATCTGCGTTTCGTCGAACCAAAACACGAACGCAGTGGCGAATCGCGACTCCGAAGTGCGGTCGAAGACGCGGACAGCGACGAGATGGCCATCAAAACGCTCGCCAAAACGCTTGTGGATCTGTCCGGTGAGACCGCGATCGTTGCCTTTGATCCGCATTCAAGTTACTATATTGGCGTTTCTAACTTGTTTCAGAAGCCGGACTTTCAGGATTTGGCGGTCGTGCAGTCGCTTTCCGCGCTCGTCGATCGGTTCGACGAGGTGCTCGCACAAATTTTCGAAGCGGTGTCGCGCGAGCCTCAGGTCATGATCGGACGCGGAAATCCGTTCGGGCGCGATATGGCCGCGATCGTTGTAAAATACCGGCTGCCGAACCATCGCGTGGGTGTGCTCGGTCTCGTCGGTCCGCTGCGTATGGATTACGGAAAAAATCTCGGGCTGATTGAGGAGGCGATCGAGGCCCTTCATCAAGAATGATAGCTATGAGCGATGAACAAAGTGGGACACAGGGAACAGACGGGACAGGGAACATGGAACTGATACAGAAATGCGAGGAATATCTTGCCGGATGGAAACGCGCGCTCGCGGACTACGATAATTTGAAAAAGGACCTGGTGCGCGAGAAGGGGGAGATGCGCCGAGCGCTCACCGAAGAAATTCTCCTCGTGCTTCTTCCGATCATGGACAACTTTGACCAGGCCATGAAATTCAAACCAAACGGAGAGGATCCGAGCATTCAGACGTGGCTCTCGGGCGTGATGCAAGTACGCCATCAACTTGAGGAGGCGATGCGCAACCTCGGCGCCGAGCCGTTTGCGCGCGAAGGCGATGCGTTCGATCCGTCTCTTCATGAGTCTGCTGGATCTCGCAAGGATGAGACGAAGCCGGATCACCATCTTCTTGACGTGGTGCAGCGGGGATGGAAACTCGGCGAGAAGGTCATTCGTCCCGCGAAGGTGGTGATTAACAGTTTATAATATGGCAAAAATTCTTGGGATAGATCTTGGAACAACAAATTCGTGCATGGCCGTGATCGAAGGCGGTCAGCCGAGGGTGGTTGAGAACAAAGAAGGCGCACGCACGACGCCGTCTATTATCGCGCTTGCGAAAAACGGCGAGCGGCTCGTCGGAGCCCCGGCGAAGCGTCAGGCGGTGACGAATCCGGAGAACACGTTGTTTTCGATCAAACGATTGATCGGGCGCCGATGGGACGATTCAGAGGTGCAGCATGATCTTAAAATCATGTCCTACAAGATCGTGAAGCACGGCGACGGTGTTGGGGTGAAGATGGGAGATAAAGAATATACACCGGAGGAAATTTCCGCGATGGTGTTGCGCAAACTCAAGGAAGACGCCGAGGAGAAACTGGGCGAGAAAATCACCGAAGCTGTGATCACGGTCCCGGCGTATTTTGACGACGCACAGCGCAACGCGACGAAGGTTGCCGGCGAAATCGCCGGGCTTACGGTCAAGCGCATCATCAACGAACCGACCGCGGCCGCGCTTGCCTACGGGTTTGATAAAAAGGCCGGCCAGCAGATCCTTGTGTACGACTTGGGCGGCGGCACGTTTGACGTGTCCGTGCTTGATGTTTCCGCGGACACCGTCGAGGTGAAAGCCACCAATGGGGACACGCACCTGGGCGGCGACGACTTTGACCGTCGTGTCATTGATTGGATTATCGGTGAATTCAAAAAGCAGGAAGGCATCGATCTTGGAAAGGATCCGCTCGCCCTCCAGCGCATCAAGGACGCGGCCGAGAAGGCGAAGATTGAACTCTCCACGACCCAGCAGACCGAAGTGAACCAGCCGTTCATCACGAGCGATGCGAACGGACCAAAGCATATGGCGCTGACACTTTCGCGCGCGAAGCTCGAGGAGCTCGTGTACGACCTGGTCGAAAAAACGTTCGAACCCGTGCGCTCCGCGTTGTCCGATGCGAAGATTGACAAGAAGGACATCCAGGAAATCGTCATGGTCGGCGGCATGACGCGCATGCCGGTTATCCAAAAGAAGGTTGAGGAATTTTTTGGCAAGAAACCGAACATCACCGTGAATCCGGACGAGGTCGTGGCGATCGGGGCGGCTGTACAGGCCGGCGTGCTCGCTGGCGAAGTGAAGGATGTTCTTCTGCTTGATGTCACGCCGCTTTCGCTCGGGATTGAAACGCTCGGGAGCGTCATGACGCCGCTCATTGAGCGCAACACAACGATTCCAACAAGCAAGTCGCAGGTGTTTTCAACGGCGGCTGACGGTCAGCCATCTGTCGAGATTCACGTTCTGCAGGGCGAGCGTCCGATGGCTTCCGACAACAAAACGCTTGGGCGATTCATGTTGTCCGGCATTCCACCCGCTCCCCGCGGCGTTCCGCAGGTCGAGGTGAAGTTTGACATTGATGCGAATGGGATTTTGAACGTGTCCGCCACGGACAAGGCGACCAACAAGAGTCAGCAAATTACGATCACAGCCTCGACCGGACTGGCGAAGGACGAGGTGGAACGCATGAAAAAGGACGCAGAGGCGCATGCCGAGGAAGACCGAAAGCGCAAAGAACAGATCGAACACAAGAACATGGCTGAAACCATGGTGTATACCGCCGAGAAGATGTTGAAAGACGCAGGCGATAAGGTGACGGCTGATGAACGCAAAGAGGTCGAAGAGAAAATCGAGGCCTTGAAAAAGGTGAAAGACGGCGACGATCACGAAGCGATCAAGAAAGCCGCGGACGAGCTTGCGAACGCCGCGCAAAAGGTTGGGGCGAAGATGTACGCCTCACAGGAAGCGCAGGGGGAACAGAAGGGACAAGGGACAGATGGGAAAAATAGTGATGAGCAGCCGATCGAGGGGGAGTTTAAGGAGAAGGAGTAACTCCGTTTTACAGAGGTCCAAAAGACTCATGTTGTGTTGTGAGTGGGAAAGATTATTACAAGGTGTTAGGAGTGAGCCGCAGCGCTTCTTCGGAGGAGATCAAGCGCGCGTTTCGGACATTGGCGCACACACACCATCCGGATAAGCCGGGGGGCGATGAGGCCAAGTTTAAGGAAGCGAACGAGGCGTATCAGATTTTAGGCGATCCGGAGAAGCGCAAGAAGTACGATCAGTTCGGATCGGCGGCGTTCGAGGGATTCAACGGAGGCAATGGATCCAGTGGTTTTGATTTTTCGTCCACGGGATTCGGCGATCTGGGAGATATCTTTGGCGATCTGTTTGGATTCAGTGGCGCCTCAACGCGACGACGGACTCGAAAAGGGGAAGACATCCAGGTTGACATGGAGCTGACGTTTCTTGAAGCAGTTTTTGGTGTTGAGAAAGAGGTCACGTTGACGAAACCTGCGGCTTGCGAACGCTGCGGCGGAGTAGGCGCAGATCCTGGGACGCATCTCAAAACGTGCGCGGACTGTGGCGGGTCGGGGACGCGGTTGACGGTCCAGCGAACCGTGCTCGGAAATATGCAACGGCGTCAAACGTGCGAAACCTGCCAGGGCGCCGGACAGGCGCCGGAGAAACGCTGTACCGCGTGTACCGGGACAGGGATCCTGCGGGCAAAAAAGACGTTGGTCGTCGGAGTTCCAAGTGGGGTTGAGGATGGGAACGTCATTCGTTTGCGTGGAGAGGGGGAGGCGACGCGTGGCGGATCTCCTGGAGACCTGTTTGTGCGTCTTCATGTGGCCGACGATGCTCGTTTTGGTCGGGAAGGCTCCACCATTTTTTCTGAAGCGCCTATTGGGTTCACCCAGGCCGCGCTTGGAGATACGATCGGGGTTCCGACGGTAGATGGCTCGGTTGAGCTTACGATTCCGGCCGGCACGCAATCCGGCGCTGAATTTCGTTTGCGTGGCAAGGGGGTCCCCACAAGAGGCAAACGGGGAGATCACATCGTTCGCATTCAGGTCGTGACACCCAAACATCTCTCCCGAAAAGAAAAGGAGCTTCTGCATGAGTTGGGCCTGAAAGAAGCGCCGTGATATACTGGTCGAAGGAGGATATGGACCAGCTCTTAAACTTCAACTGGTTTCAACCAACCTGGGATCTTTTCATCATCCTTTTTTTCGTGATCGCCGCGCTTGTGTACGGCGTTTCGCTTGGTCGCGATCGCATTCTCGTCATTCTGGTTGCGATTTACATGGCGCTTGCGGTCGTGAAGTACCTTCCGTTTATCACCGAGTTCAAAGCGGATATCTCGGTCAACGATGAGTTTGCCTTCAAGGTTTCCATTTTTTTCGGTCTCTTCATCCTCCTTTTCTTTTTTCTCTCCCAGTCCGCCCTGCTGCGCACCTTCGCTTCCAGCACGTCGCAAGGAAGTTGGTTTCAGGTGATCGTTTTTTCCTTTCTTCATGTTGGGCTTCTGATTAGCGTGACCCTTTCGTTTTTTCCACAGGACCTTTCGCGTGTGCTATCGCCTTTGACGCAAACCTTGTTTCTCAATGACGCAGCCAGGGCGTTTTGGATCGTGACACCGATTATGGCTATGGCGATGTTCGGAGCGGGAAAGAGGAATTAGCAGGATGAGATTGGCGTGTTATACTGCTGGAACTATGGGCCTTTTCGCGGGTGGGCAAAAAAAGAGTTTTCTCGGCGTAGATATCGGAGCCGGCGGCATTAAAGTCGTTGAGCTTTTGAATGAAAAAAACCGCGCGCGTCTCATGACGTACGGGTATTCAGAGCGCCGTCCTGGCGAGTCCCTCATGCCGCCCTTGGAACATACCAAGGAAACCGCCGAGACGCTGGTCAAACTTTGTAAACAGGCAAAAACAACCTCGACCAAGGCCATGGCCGCGCTTCCGCTTTCCGGCGTGTTTTCCACGATCATTTCCGTGCCGCGCGAGCGCGACGAGAAACTCGTCAAAGACTCTATCAATGCGCAGGTTCGCAAGCTCGCGCCGATGCCGCTTGAAGAGATGATTACCTATTCGACGTTTATTGATCCGTTGCGTGACAAGGACACAAAGAAGGATGCAAAGGATTCAAAAGATGCAAAGGGGACAGGGAGGCGGGAGGACGTTGCGGCATCGGGTGGTACGCCAGGAGTTCCGGGTGTGCCGGAGGCGAAAAAGCGTGAGTACGTTCGTGTGCTTGTGACCGGCTCGCCGAAATCACTCGTGCAGAAATATATCGAGATTTTTAAACTTGCAAAGCTCGAACTGCTCGCGCTCGACACCGAAGCGTTTGCTCTTATTCGAAGCCTTGTTGGGAAGGACAAGAGTGCGGTCATGATTTTGGACGTTGGACACCTGCGCACAAATATCACGATCGTCGAAAAAGGAATCCCTTTTTTAACGCGAAGCATCAACGTCGGTGGCGGCACGGTCACGCAAAAGATCGCCACGCAACTTTCTATTTCTGAAGAAGAGGCAGAGCGGATGAAGCACGACCTTGGGACGATGGCGCCGGGCGGTCAGGTCTCCATGGGCGGGATGCCGGCTCTGCTCGAGTCCGTGGCGCTCCCCATGGTCAACGAGATTCGCTACGCGATCGAGGTGTACGGCCGCATGGACACCGCGGACACCAAGCGCGTGGAAAAGGTGATCGTGACCGGAGGATCGGCGCATTTGCCAAAACTCGCGGACTATCTTTCGCAGACGCTCAACATGAACGTCTATGTCGGTGATCCGTGGGCGCGGGTGATCTACCCCGAGGAACTTCGTCCGGTTCTTGACGAAGTCGGTCCGCGATTGTCCGTGGCGGTCGGCCTTGGCATGCGTGACATCGAATGAGGTATCCAACATCCGGAACCCGGTTCCGGAGTCCGGAACCGGGTTCCGGATCTGCTAAAATAACCAATAACGGGGTATGCGACGTAAACCCTTGGTGCTCATTGTGGAGGCGGATCCGTATCTTGCGGGGATCTACGGCCGGCGGCTCGAGATGGAGAAGTACCAGGTGCGTGTAGCCGAAACGCTTGTGGACGCCCGCAAGCGGATCAAGCGAGCTCTTCCGGACGCGCTCCTCGTCGATCCTGGCACGGAAGGGGAACAAGGGTTTGCGTTCGTTCGCGAGCTTCGCGCAGAGGAGGAAACGCGGTCTTTGCCGGTTATCCTCATGACGAAATTGGGGGACCGCGCAAGCGTCGCCAAAGGGATGGAAGCCGGCGCGGACGCTTACCTCATCAAGGGTCATTTTGTGCCCATGGAGGCAGCCAGAAAGGTGCGGCGGTTGATCGAAGAGAGAAAAAGTGATAGGATACATTTTGTATGACATCGAAAAAAGGGTTTACGCTCGTGGAACTATTGGTCGTTGTGGCCATCGTGGCGCTTATTGGCACATTTGCCGCGATTGCGGTGAATGCCGCGCGTTCAAAGGAGCGCGATGCCGTGCGACTTTCGCATGTGCGGCAGGTGCAGACAGCGCTTGAGGGCTATTTTATTGAACGCAATACTTATCCCGTGGTCGAAGAAGCAATTCCGCTCGGATATGGCACGGCTGGCTGTTTGGACACGGAAGGGTTTCAGGCGAGTTGCGATGCGGGTGCGGGCAATGTCATCATGCGTGCCGTGCCTGCTGGGCTTTCGTCCGGACTTGATGGGCTGATGACATGCGGCGGAGTCGCAAATGCGTACTGCTATCTTTCTACAAAGGAGGGGGAAGGATATGTCGTTCAATTCGAATTGGAAAATGCCGTTCCGCTGGCAAAGCTCCAACAGGGATTGAATTGCGCCATGCCCGATGGGATGGAAGCGGGCGCTTGCCAAGTCGAGTAACGGTTTCCGTATGTTTTTTCCGGCGCTTCTCCTGTTTGCGGTAGGTGTTTGCGTTGGGAGTTTCTTAAACGTCCTTGTTTTTCGAACGCGCGATGGGGAGGCGTTGACCGGCCGTTCGCGCTGTCTCACCTGCGAAAAACCAATCGCGTGGCACGACCTTATTCCCGTGGCAAGTTTTTTTGCGCTCCGAGGTCGTTGCCGCTCGTGTCAAGGGGTGATTTCTTGGCAATATCCGCTTGTGGAACTTGTGACGGGAGTTCTTTTTTTGCTGTTTTATCTTCGGTACGCCACGAGTACGTTTCTTCCAGATGCGGCGAGCGCCGGCAACCTCTGGCTCTTTTTGCTGCGCGATCTGACCTTTTCCGTTTTCCTTATCATCGTTTTCGTGTACGACCTTCGCTACGCGCTCATTCTTGACCGCTTCACGATCCCTGGAATGATCGTGGCGACCATTTTGAATCTTTGGCTTGGCCTTCCGATCTGGTCCCTGCTTGCCGGCGGGGTCGTATTGGGAGGGTTTTTCCTCTTCCAGTATTTGGTTTCTCGCGGGGCGTGGGTTGGGGACGGTGACATTCGAATGGGAGCGCTCATGGGGCTCATGCTCGGGTTTCGGGATGGCATGGTTGCCCTCTTCCTCTCCTATGTGATCGGCGCTGTTTTTGGGCTTTTTCTTCTTGCCACCCGCAAGGCAACGCCAAAAACACAGATTCCGTTCGGTACGTTCCTCTCAGTCGGCGCCTTGGTAACGTTGTTGTTCGGGGAGCGCATCATTGAGTGGTATGTGGGACTATTCGTTTGATGGGACCTCTGTAAAGGCGCGTCTCCCTTTCTCTTGAACAAAAAGTTGCAACTAAGTTGCCACCGGCTTGCCACCGGCTTTGCCGGGCGGGCTAGCCCCTCCTTGGGAAGGAGGGGAAACAACAGGAGACGCGCCTTTGCAGAGGTCCCTTGATGTCTGGTAACGTGAAACCGTATGGCCAAGGAAATGACGCGGACAGATGCTCGAGCCCGCATGAAAAAAATGCGAGACACGATTAACGTTCACCGATACCGGTACCACGTGCTCGACAGGCAAGAAATCTCAGATGCGGCGCTGGACTCGCTCAAACACGAACTCTACCAACTCGAACAGAAATTTCCGGACCTCGTGACGCCGGATTCGCCAACCCAGCGCGTGGGCGGCAAAGCGCTCGCGAAGTTTGAAAAGATTCGCCATCGCGTGAAAATGCTTTCCATGGAAGACGTGTTTACACCTGAGGAGTTTGTTGATTGGTACGAAAAAAATGTCGAGCGCCTTGGTGGGAAACGATTCGATCTGTTTTGCATGGTGAAGCTCGACGGGCTTGCGGTGTCGCTGACGTATCGCGACGGTGTGCTCGAGACCGCCGCGACCCGAGGTGACGGGGAAGTTGGGGAAGACGTGACAAGCAACATCAGGACGATTGAAGCGGTGCCGTTGAGACTTGAGGGGCCGAAAGGGGCGAAAGAGATGAAAGGGTTTGTGGAAGTGCGCGGCGAGGTTTTTTTTCCCGTGCATGAGTTTGAAGCATTCAACAAAAAACTTAAAAAAGAGGGAAAGCCGACATTTGCCAATCCACGCAATGCGGCCGCCGGGACCGTGCGACAACTTGATCCGAAGATCACCGCAGAGCGCAAACTCTCCTTTTTCGCCTGGGACCTTGTGACCGACCTTGGGCAGAGGTCTCATGACGAAGAGTGGAGACTCCTCAAACAGTTGGGCTTTCGCGTGAACGAAGCGAAGCGCGCGACGGCTCCGGAAGAGGCCGAACAGTTTTGGGAAAAGATGCAGGAGCAGCGAGAGGCGCTTGGGTATTGGATTGATGGGACCGTGATTCGCGTCAACGACAACGCATCTTACGAACAGCTCGGGGTCATCGGGAAAACGCCTCGCGGACTCGTGGCGTGGAAATTTCCCGCCGAGGAAGTCACAACGGTCATTGAGGATGTCGAGTGGTTTGTCGGTCGCACGGGCGCCTTGACTCCTGTTGCGGTCATCAAACCAACGTGGCTTGGCGGGACAACGGTCAAGCACGCGTCGTTGCACAACTTCGACGAAATCAGGCGACTCGACGCGCATATTGGCGACACGGTGATTTTGTACAAAGCCGGTGACATTATTCCAAAGGTGAAAAACGTACTCCCAGAGCTTCGCCCGCGTTGGGCAAAAAGGATCTCTTTACCAAGGAAATGTCCGGTGTGCGGCTCCGACGTTTCGCGTCGCGAAGGGGAGGTGGCGATTGTGTGTACGAACAAGCGATGCTTTGCACAGGATCAGGCGCGCGTGTTGCATGCCGCCAAGTCGTTCGGGATTGACGGGCTCGGCCCGCAAACGATCGCGGTGTTACTCGAGCAGAAACTCGTGCAAACGCCGCCGGACCTGTTTGTCCTGACCGCGGATGATCTGCGCGATCTTGAACGATTTGCCGAGGTCTCTTCACAAAAATTGGTTGACGAGGTTCAGTCAAAGAAACGCATTGCGCTCGACCGATTCATCCTTGGCCTCGGAATCCCGAATGTCGGCGAGGAAACCGCGATCGATCTTGCGCATCATTTTGGTTCAATACAAAAGGTTATGGATGCCACAGGCGAGCAGCTCATGGGGGTGCCGAATATCGGCGAGGTCGTGGCTCAGAGCATCTACCACTTTTTTCTTGATGGTCACAATCGCGACATGATTGAGGCGTACGAAAAGAACGGGGTGGTGATTGAGAGGGCGAAGGAGCGGGCGGGCGGGCCGCTTACGGGCAAGAGCTTTGTGCTGACCGGCGGGCTTGATGCGATGTCGCGCGAGGAAGCAAAGGAGAAAATTCGTGCGCTTGGCGGAGACCTCTCCGAATCGGTGAGCAAAAAGACGAGCTATGTGGTTGCTGGGCGCGATCCGGGCTCGAAATTCGAGAAGGCAAAGAGGCTTGGGGTGAGGGTCTTGTCCGAGAAAGAATTCCTCGCTATGATTGGCGACAAGTGATTGGTACAAGCCATGGGGCCCCGGCCACCGACACCTCGTCAGACTGTTCCCGCCAACGGCGTGACCAGTCTGCCAAGGTCTTCGTCGGGCCGCCCCACGGCGCCCTTATTTGAGTATGAAACTTAGCAAGGAAGAAGTTGAACATATCGCCATGTTGTCTCGTCTGGAGCTTACGGACGAAGAGGTTGAGAAATACCGCGATCAGCTTGGGTCGATTCTTGGATATGTTGCGAAGCTACAGGAGCTTGACACAACCGGCGTGGCCGAGCTTGTACATGGCTCTGGCTTGACGAACGTGTTTCGTCCGGACGAGGCAGCCGCGTGCGAACCAGACGTTTACGAACATGTGATACGCGCCTTTCCGCAAAAACAGGGGACCCTCCTTGAGGTGCAGGCGGTCTTTTCCGCCAAAGGCGGATCCGCCTCCGGCGGAGAGGAGAGAACCGAGTAAGGTATGGACATTTCTACACTCACCATCAAGGAAGCGAAAAGTAAATTGATTGCCAAAGAAATTTCCAGCGAGGAACTCGTGAACGCGAGTCTTCAGCGTATTCGGGCACACAATGACGATCTGAATGCGTTTCTCGATGTTTTTGATTCATCGCTTGATGAAGCGCGACGCGTTGACGAAGCGCGCGTGAAAGGGAGCGAGCTTCCACCTCTCTCTGGCATTCCACTGGCGGTAAAAAACTGCATCCTCATTCAAGGAAAGCGCGCAACAGCGGGTTCCAAGATGCTTGAAAATTATGTGGCTCCCTATAACGCCACGGTTATTGATCGTTTGCGTGACGCCGGCGCCATTTTTGTTGGGACAACCAACATGGATGAATTTGCGCTTGGTTCCACAACGGAAAATTCCCATTTTGGACCAACAAAAAATCCTTGGAACAAAACAAAAGTTCCTGGTGGAACAAGCGGAGGTTCTGCTGCCGCGGTGGTCTCTGGGATGGTCCCGGCCGCATTGGGATCTGACACGGGAGGGTCGCTCAGACTTCCCGCCGCGCTGTGTGGAGCCGTTGGGTTGAAACCCACGTATGGTCGCGTCAGTCGATATGGACTGATCGCTGCCGCCTCGAGTCTTGAACAGATCGGTTCGATAACGAGGACGGTCGAGGACGCGGCAACGATTTTACAGATCATGGCAGGCGAAGACCCGCGCGACGCCACCTCGGTTGCCGGCGCTGACGTAACGATTCCGGAGTTGATCCCGGATGATATCGCGGGTCTTCGGGTGGGTATCCCCAAAGAATATTTTGTTGAAGGCATGGATGAACAGGTGAAAAAAGCCGTGATGGATGCGGTTGAGATCCTGAAAAAAGGCGGGGCTGACGTTCTCGAAATTTCGCTGCCGCATGCCGAGTACGCTCTCGCGGCCTACTACATTATCAATCCATGCGAGGTGAGCTCTAACTTGGCGCGTTTTGACGGCATCCGTTACGGTTTCTCATCCTCTGGTGAGCATCTGATTGATTCCTACCGTCGTAGCCGCGGGGAAGGGTTTGGCGCAGAGGCGAAACGGCGCATTATGATCGGCAGTTACGCTCTTTCCGCTGGTTACTACGATGCGTATTATAAAAAGGCCCTGCAGGTCCGCACCCTTATTCGCCAGGATTTTGACGAGGCCTTTAAACGGGTGGATGTGATCGCTTCGCCAACCTCACCGGCCGTTGCCTGGACCCTGGGAGAAAAATTCGAGGACCCGCTGGCCATGTACCTTGTTGATATCTATACGATTTCTGCCAATCTGGCCGCCCTCCCTGGTTTATCCATGACGTGCGGATTTTCACAAGGGCTTCCCGTTGGGTTTCAACTCATGGGCCGACCGTTTGGCGAGAGTACGCTGTTTCGACTTGGAACGTATTATCAATCCGTGACCGACTGGCACACACGGGCGCCGGAGCTATGATTCCTTATTTTCAATTCATTCAGTTTCAGATCGGCCCCGTTTCGATTCAGGTGTGGGGTCTTATGGTCGCGCTTGGATTTTTGATCGGCGCTCTTGCGTCCGCATGGATGCTGAAGCGACGCGGACTTAATGCGAAGATCATCTGGGACCTTGTTGTCTGGCTCGTCGTCGGTTCCATGGTGATGGCAAGACTCGCGCATGTCGTCTTTTACGAGCCGAGTTACTATCTCGCAAATCCGATCGAGGTGGTCGCGATCTGGCGCGGGGGACTTTCGATGATCGGTGGACTCATCGGCGCGACGGTTGCCGGAGTCTGGTTTTTTCGTCGCCGTAAACTTGACGTGTGGAAGTATGCGGACGCCTGCATCTTTGGTCTTCCGCTCGGATATGCGATTGGGCGCGTTGGCTGTTTTCTGATCCACGACCATCCGGGGACCGCGACCGATTTTTTTCTTGGCGTGAAATATCCGGACGGGGTGATTCGACATGATCTCGGTTTGTATCATGCCATCGATGGCGCGGTCTTGTTTGTCGTCTTTCTCGTTCTTGTGCGAAAAAAAGCCCCGACCGGCGTTTACGTTGTGGCATTTCTTGTGTGGTACGGTATCACGAGATTTTTCATGGATTTCCTGCGAGCGATCGATGGGCCTATTGTGGACACTCGCTATTTCGGTCTTACCCCGGCGCAGTATGCAAGCATGGCGATGATCGTGGCAGGGATTTATTTTTGGAAAACGCGTGTTGCTTTGAGAAAAATATAAATTTGATGGCAAAAAGTTGACAGATCAGCTCTTAAAAACTAGGCTAGTGGTAGCCTTGTTTTATATTTATCCACAATTTCGACGATAAAATTTTGTCATCTATGTCCAAACGAATTACGCTGGATCCGAAGACGCTCGAGGCGCTTGGGCTTACGCAAAAAGAGTTCGATGTATATGTGAAGCTCCTGCGCCTGGGGAGCGCGCCACTGCGGAAAATCGCGGAAGAGATTGGCCTCAACCGCGGGACAACGTATGACGCACTCAAGCGGCTTCTCGACGTGGGATTGGTCTCCTTTGTCGACGCTAAGACCCACCGGTACTTCACCGGTGAAGATCCGCACAAGCTCCGTGGCCTGGCCACGCGACGCGAAGTGGCCGCGCAAGAAGCGCGTGTCGCGCTCGACGAGCTCCTACCGGAACTTGAGGCGGTTCTGGGTAGCAGCGAGCACCGACCGGCGGTTCGCTATTATGAGGGCGAGTCGGGTGTCCGAGATATTCTCGAGGACGTTTTGGCGGTCACCCTTCGACATGGCTCAGGGCAGGCGGAGCTTGGTGCGGAGTCGAAAACGTATCGCATCTACTCGTCGGCAACGCTGCGCGACCTTGTCGCAAGCGCGTGGCCGGCGTTCACGAAAACGCGCATTCGACGTGGCATCCGCGTGCGAGCCATTTCGCTTGGCGAGGGCGGCACGACCGCGGGCCTTGACGAGCGCAAGTGGCTCACGAAAAAAACGAGCGCGCCAACGTACATCTTCATCTACGGAGGCAAGACGGCCTATGTGGCGGCCGATGAGCGCAAACGTCTCTTTGGCGTCATTATCGAAGACGCCGCCATTGCCTCAACACAAACGTTCATTTTCGACGCGTTGTGGGAACATCTTGGGTAAGCCTTGATGGAGGACCCTTCTCTCGCAGAGAAACGAGGGAGGAGCCCTTCATTGAGGAGACTCCATGGTTCACACGTTCGTCGTGATGGTCTGCGGACCGCACATGTACGACGACCACGACTCGCCCTGCCTCAACCGTATCGACGCGGCAACGCAGGCCGCTCTCTACCGGCAAGCGACCCTGCTTGTCTGTGGCGATGCCAGAGACGGTCAGGACGTGGTGCGATTCGTTCTTCGCGCTCGTGAGCTTCTCTCCGAGCACACGGTCATCGCTTGCTACGATCCGGCTGGCAACACGCTCGGGGATGTCCGGGCGGCGCTGCGTGCGATCCGGCAGATGATCGTCGACGGCAGTCCGGCCGAGGTCCTGCTCGTGACCGATGACTACCACATGCGTCGCCTCGGAATCATGTTCCGCGGCGAGATGGCCAAGATGTTCGCCCGCGGACAGTTGCGGGTTCGAGACTTCGGGATCCCTAGCCCGCCGCGTTCGCCGACCGATGCGGAGCTCGAGCGCGAGGAGCAGGGCATCTGCGACTACCTCGCTGGCGCCTACGGGGTGCACCCAAACGGCCACCACTGGGGCAAGCCCATGCCCGCCGCCGCCGATCCGATCGTCCTTCCCTCCGAGGAGTCTCTCGCATCGAGCGCTACCGCCGATGCGACCGTGTCTCCTCCTTAGCGCCCCTCGTCTCTCGTCGGGCGCTTTTCACTATAGGTCCGATCGACACGATAGTGGATCAAATCAAAAACCGCCTGGTGGCGGCTTGGTTTTCAACTTATCCAAACAACGATCCCCAGAATCCCTTTTTCGCCGGCTTCGTCGGTTCGCGTTCCGCAGCCGCACTCAGCCGAAACGACTGGATCATAGAGAGGATTCGTTGCATTTCTCGCGCGACCAGCGCTCCTTCGTACTCGCCAGCATGAGCAGAGCCACTTCCAAGATTCACGGGTTTTTGATCAAGATGGAGGTTTATCTGCAAGCCATTCGGACGTTGTTCAACATAGGCATGCAGTCTCGGAAAGTCGCCGCCCGAAAGTCGACGCGAAAAACTGATCTGTCCGCCGTGGCCGATGTGTTCGCCGTACCCAAGCCGGCGCATGAGGTTGCGGGCGTTCTCGGGAAGCGGACCGGGGATGAGTGTTTGCATAAAATGACCGTGGCGGCGTCTGTTTAGAAATATCTCCGCCAAAGGCGAAGGAGGGCCTGCCCGACCGACTTGTCCGCCATAGCTTTAGCGACGGCGGAAACTCTTGAGTGAAGGTGGGAACCGGAGCGGAAAGGACGATTTCAAGTTTTTCGTTCCGCATTCAGCGGAACTCCGAGCTTTGCTCGGTTTGGCGGCACATTCTTTTTCT
>CAYJVP010000012.1:0-9141 GCA_964373615.1 uncultured Gammaproteobacteria bacterium
CACCGCGCTCATGTGGTCCGACCTCTTCCTCGCGTCAGGCGCTGTGATCAACTTCAACAATGGCGATGTCACCCTCACGCACGGCGCGGACAATCTGACGCTTGCCGGAGCTGCGGATGGTACGGATATCTTCACCATCACCGCTGGCGACATCCTTGTCTCCGACGGCGACCTCGACGGCTCAGGCGGTGACTTCAATTGGACGACCGACGCGGCTGATGGGGCTTCATACACCTCCGCTGCTTCTGCGTCGGCAGATGCCCTGACGGTCACTCTGACGTCCACGGCGGACGCGGCTGGTATCGATGCCTTGGTTGTGAGTGCCACGGCCACCAACCAGACCAACCGCACCGTACGCGGTATCGTCAGCACGATCACTTCGCAGGGGACGGTTGTCACTGATGCCACCAACGGCCTCTTCCTTGACCTCTTGGCTACTTCTGGTGCAACAGATACAGCCATTAAGATTGAGAACACCGCGGCCTGGGACAATGATCTGGATCTCCAGAACGACCTTCTGATTTCCAACAGCGACGACAATGATCTGACGTTTACTGAAAATGGCATTGCGCTGAACCTGGACTTCGGTGAGTCAACCGCTGGAGGGGTGAACTTCCAGACGACCGCGGGGAACAACAATCTTCGTTTCGATCTGAATGGCAGCGGCGACTTCATTATCGATACGGACTCTGACACCAATCTCATCTTGAATGGCGGCGGTGATGGAAATGATTCACTCGTGCTGACCGACGGCGACATCCTCGTCTCGGATGGTGACCTTGATGGTTCCGGCGGTGACTTCAATTGGACGACCGACGCGGCTGATGGGGCTTCACACACCTCCGCTGCTTCTGCGTCGGCAGATGCCCTGACGGTCACTCTGACGTCCACGGCGGACGCGGCTGGTATCGATGCCTTGGTTGTGAGTGCCACGGCCACCAACCAGACCAACCGCACCGTACGCGGTATCGTCAGCACGATCACTTCGCAGGGGACGGTTGTCACTGATGCCACCAACGGCCTCTTCCTTGACCTCTTGGCTACTTCTGGTGCAACAGATACAGCCATTGAGATTGAGAACACCGCGGCCTGGGATCGTGACGTCGAGTTTCAGAACGACGAATACCTCGCGAACTCGATAGATGACATGATCGATCTCTTCGGTCTTGGCGGCGCTGATAACACCGATCTGCGCATCGACTTGGACGGTACGGAACCAGAAATCAGTTCGCCGACAGACACCGCCATCGAATTCCTCGATAACGTGATCGTCTTACTTGAATCAGATAACACCAATAACGCGCTCTGCGGTTCTGGGGCAATTGGCGGCGACCTTGGTGTGGATACTGCCTCTACGATCAGTGACTGTGCCACGGCCGTAAACGCTGACTACGCCGAGCAATACCCAGTCGCTGAAGGGATTACGTATGGAGACATCGTGGTTCCAGGATCGGAGTCGGTCACGACCACTCAGGGTCACACGATTGTGCAGCTTGTGAAGTCTTCAGAACCTTATGAGGGACCGGTCGCTGGTATCGTCTCTGACAACTACAATGACTTCACTTCAGCGGGTTACAATATCGACGCATCGGACAACCCCATGCCCGTCGCCCTTGTCGGACGTGTGCTAGTGAACGTGACGAATGAGAACGGTGCCATCGAAGTCGGCGACTTCATTACCACCTCTGCGACGGCTGGTTACGGCATGAAGGCCACAGAAGCCGGACGCGTCATCGGTATGGCCCTCGGCAGCTTCGATGACGAAAGCGGACAGGTGATGGTCCAGGTTATTAACACCTGGTACGAACCGGAGTCAGATTCTGGCATCCAGGGCGGCAGCAGCGCCGCGCTTGATGGATCGTACGATTCGCTCGCGGTTGCAGGCGACGCCACGTTCGAAGGATCGGTCACGGTGGGTGAGCATCTCTACGGCGGCAGCGACCTGGCCGGTCGGGCTCGCATCGTGGCTGGCGACACTAAAGTGAACGTCGCCTTCGATGAAGAGTACGCGTACCAGCCGATCGTGAACGCGACCTTGCGCAGCAACGTCCCGATTGCCGGATACTGGTGGGTTGAGGAGGAGAGCACAACCGGATTCGATATCGTGCTCGACGGCACCTTGACCGAGGACGTGGAATTCAACTGGATCGCGGTGGGCGTTGACGACGGCATCGTGAGCGTCTCGGACGGCTCGACAGACGAGATTGAAGTGTATGTGAACGGTTCGAGCAGCTCTGACAGCTCTGAATCTGAATCTGCGGCCGCAGAAGCCCCCGCAGAGGAGGCAGCAGCCGAGGAGGCTCCAGCTGAAGAGGCAGCCGCAGAAGAACCAGCGGCCGCAGAAGCCCCCGCAGAGGAGGCAGCAGCCGAGGAGGCTCCAGCTGAAGAGGCAGCCGCAGAAGAACCAGCGGCTGAAGAAGCCGCAGCCTAATCACTGAAATGGAAAAAAGGCGGAGGTGACCCCTCCGCCTTTAGGTTTCCTGTGGATAACTTCCAAACGTGCGTGGTTGGTAACCCCCTCTAACTCCCCCTTGTCCGCCGGAGGCGCCCGCCTGCCGCCTGCCTGCCGGCAAGGCAGGGACGGGCAGGGATCCGCTCACCTCGCTTCGCGGGCGAATTGGCGGAAAAAGGGGGAGAAGCCACTTCGCTTCTTTGAGAAATTGGTTGCGGCGCAGGGGGATATCCTATACAATAGGCCCGTTATTCTTTGTTCTTATGGCCATTGAATCCAAGCTTAGACGACCGGCCTTTCCAGCCTACCAACCGCCGACCGGCTCCTCGGAAGCTCCCCAAAAGGGTGGATGGAAACGCGCGGTCGTTTGGCTCGTCGTCCTTGCTATTCTTGCGGCAGTCGGTTACATCATCTGGATACGTTTCTTCGCTCCTTCAGGAGACGTCCTCTCAAATCTTTCCCAATCAGACGAGGG
Source organism: uncultured Gammaproteobacteria bacterium (assembly GCA_964373615.1). Lineage (GTDB taxonomy): Bacteria > Patescibacteriota > Patescibacteriia > UBA9934 > GWF2-40-263 > CAYJVP01. Next base: position 2,928 of record CAYJVP010000012.1, read on the forward strand.
GGCAACAACGGTCGCGGATGGAACGTATCAGGCGGTTTTTCTTGATAACGGGCAAGTGTACTTCGGTCGACTCCAAGATCGCGATGGAGACTTCTTCCGTCTAACGGACGTCTACTATCTCGAGTTTCGTCAAAACCCCCAGGCGGGCGAAGCGGGTCCAGCCTCAGACGCGGACGCATCCCTTGTGAAGCTCGGCAGCGAACTGCACGGGCCTGAGGACGCGATGGACATCAACCGCGAGCACATTCTGTTCATCGAGGAGTTAAAGGGAGACTCGAAAGTTTCCAAGGCCATTGCCGACTATTTAAACAAGAAAGCTCAATAATTTTCGCCCATTATTTATGGAACTTGCCACCGCCCCGCGAAGGAGGAAACAGCCGCTTGCCAACGTCGGTTTCTACCAAGTGTTGACCCGCTGGTCACTGTACCTTTTGTTCTTCCTGCTCCCCTTGTTTTTCTTGCCATTTACGACCGATGCGTTTGAGGTGAACAAACAGACATTACTTGTGATTCTCACGGTGGTCGCGCTCATGGCCTGGCTTGGATCCATGGTCATTGAAAAGCGGCTTTCGTTTCGCGCGGGATGGCTGAACCTGTTTCCGGCGCTGTTCCTCGTCGGAACGCTCGCATCCTCGATTTTTTCGCTCGCCGGCTACCAAACGTGGGTTGGGCAGGCATCGCAGGAATACACGAGCTTCCTCACGATTGCCGTGTCCGTTCTGCTGTTCTACGTGCTTATGAACGGAGCGAGTGAAACGCGAGTCCAGCGCGATATCTTCTTGTCGCTTCTTCTTTCCGCGGCATTGAGTGGCATCGTAACCGTTTGCTACGCGTTTGGTTGGAGGATCCTGCCGTTTGTTCAGGCCAATGGGTTTAACACGGTTGGGACCATCAATGCGTTCGTATTTTTCTTGAGCGTTGTTTCGATTCTCGGCGTCGGCATATGGTTGGTTGCGGACGGGGCGAGGACGGTTTTGCCAGAGGGCGCGGCAGGAAAGCTGACCAAGGTTTTGATCGCCATCGTGACGGTTGCGAACCTTGTTCTTCTTGTGGCGCTCGATTTCTGGGTTCAGTGGGTGGTCATGATTTTCGGGATGCTGGTTCTCATGGCGTTTGCCTTTTTGCAGCAGTCGGAGTTTGGAAAGACCTCGCGTTTTTCCGTCCCGCTCATCATTCTTCTTGTGAGCGTCCTCCTTCTCTTCCTCCCCTCGCCTCTGCGATTGAACCTGCCGGTCGTGGTCTCCCCAAGTTATGGCGCGAGCTGGAACATTTCAAAGAGCGTTCTTGCGGAGAGTCCGTTGCGCGCCGCTCTTGGATCCGGCCCCGGAACATTCATGTATGACTACGGCACATACCGTTCACTTGCCGTCAATAACAGTAGAGCATTTTGGAACCTGCGTTTTGACCGCGCCAAATCGCACGTGTTGACCACGCTTGCGACCCTTGGGATTGCCGGTGCGGTCCTTTGGGTTTTGTTTGTCCTGTCGGTGGCGCTGAAATCCCTCGGCCGGCTCATTCGTGAACGCGACCATGCGGAGTGGCAGGTTACGTATGTCGTGTTTGGCGCATGGGCCGCACTCGTTCTTTCTCTCTTGTTGTACTCCTCGAACATGACGTCGAATTTCTTGTTTTGGGGGTTGTCTGGTTTGCTCGCAAGCCAGGTGGCGGTCAGGATCAAGGAAACAGATTTCGCCCGTTCGCCGAAACTCGGACTTATATTCTCCTTCGCCTTCGTGCTCGTGGCCGTCGGAGTTGTGACCACGCTCTTTGTGACGGGTCAGCGCTATGCGTCGGAAGTGGCTTTTGCGCAAGCGGTACGTCTTGACCGTGCTGACGCGCCAACCGAAGAGGTTGTGGCCGAACTCGCTCAAGCGGTGTCCTACAATTCTTTATCCGACGTATATTACAGGAATCTTTCTCAAGCGCTTTTATTGCGCACGCGCGACGTTTTGTCTGAGGTGCAACAGGGAGGTGTTGCCATCACGCCTGAACAGACGACCCAAGTGCAACGACTGGTTGCGGCCGCAATTAACTCTGCCAAACGCGCGACAGACCTTGAACCAAGCAATGTCTCGAACTGGTCGGTGCGCGGAAACGTCTATCGCGAAGTGCTCTCGCTTGTGACCGGCGCCGAGGACTACGCGGCCGCCTCTTACATGAAGGCCTCGGAACTTGAGCCATTAAACCCTGTGCACAAAACAAATCTTGGGCAGCTGTATCTCATTGTTGCGGATCGCGCACGCGCTCTGAAGACAGCGGAAGATGAGAATTTCGCCGCCCAGGCGGCCGCATCCGAGAAAACCTCGCTTGCATCAGCGGAAGAGGCGTTTCAAGCAGCGATTACTCTCAAGGGCGACTATGCGCCGGCTCATTACTACCTGGCCGCCGTGTTTGAGCGACAGGGTCGACTCGATGAGGCAACGGCGCGTCTCGTTGCTCTGCGCAACTACGCGCCGCTTGACGTCGGTCTCGGCTTCCAGCTTGCCATGCTGTACCTGCGACTTGAGAATTACGACGCGGCACAGACTGAACTTGAGCGGATCGTTGGTCTCGCGCCGAACTACTCGAACGCTCGATGGTATCTGGCGTCCATGTACGAAATCGACGGAGACCTTGCAAAGGCGCTCGAGCAGGTTGAAGCGGTGGCAGAGTTAAACCCGGACAACGAGGTCGCACAAACTCGTCTTGGGAAGCTCCGTGCCGGCGAACTCACCACACGCATTCCGACTCCGGTTGAAGAAGGGGAGGAATCCGCCACAACCGTCGAAGGCGGTGAGGTGACGTCCGAGGAATCTGAAGGAGAAGAGGGGACTGTTCCGGGCGAGGAAGAGGGACTGATTGATGAGGAATAGACGACGGGGGTCAGGTCTGGATACTGGAATTTGGCGGATGATGATTCCCATATCCCGACCTGACCCCGATTCGCCTTGGGCACCTTAGCCTAGGGCTTTTCAATTTTCGTGATGCGTTCCATGATTTTTGGCAGTGTTTCTTTTTCAACCTGCACGAGGCTTTTTCCGATGAAGCACATACGCGCCTCTTCACGATTGCCGGCCGCACGGAAGGGCGCCGCGATTTGAATCGCGTCGTTCGGGCGTTCGGTGCGCAAGATGGCGCAGACATTGCGTTCGCGGTCTTCGTAAAGGAGAAGGACGACACCGGCTTGTGGAGAGCTCGAGATCAGTTCGTCGATGACGTCCGGCAGATCCGCCTCTTCGGCCCCGGCGTGCAGAAAGTCCTGCTGGGAAAGAAGGGTCCAGACGATGTTGGCGCTCGTGTCGTGTTTGAGCCGCGCGAGCGCTCGGCCCCACAAACGCAGCGTGGCCACGGAGCGAGTTCGGTAAAGGGATTTTACGATTTGATCGCGGCGGGCGCCGCACGCGATGAGTTTGCTTGCTGTTTGCAACGTTTTTGGCGTGACGTTTGGTGTCTTGAAACTTTTCGTTTTTGCAATCATACCGGTTAAGAACGCCGTGGCAACTTCTTCATCCATGAGTTGCTGATCTATGGTCAGGGTGAGGTCATGGCAGACTTCACCGCAGGCGGTCGCGGTCACGTCGACGACGTTCATGTGTCCAAAGTGTTCGTTCGCGGCCGAGTGATCGATGTTGATGATCGGCGTGCGGAAAAAAAAGTCCGGGTGGCTTTCGTACAGATGTGCGCAGGAAGCGAGGTCCTGTGCGCCCACACAGATCAAAAGGTCGTAGCGGTACGCCGAGTGCGAGATGCGTACGTCATTTTGTCCCCAGAAACCGTTCTGCGGACTGATGGAAATTTTTAGATGACCGTCTTTTTCTTCTTTGGTGAGGTCTTGAACGCGCGTCTTGCCGGTGTCGATTTCGATCACGAGCTTGCGCAGCTCCGGGAGGTCGGTCCGAATCAGGTGGCGGTCCTGAAGAAACTGCAGCGCGGCGGGAGTCGGTCCGTCGACGGCCACAAGGTCCGCGCGTTTACCAAGTTTCTCCATTACCCGAGCCAAACCAAGCGCAGAGGCATAGCCGTCCGGTCCCGCATGCCGCGGAATCACGACGAGCGGGTTTGAGCTGCGCCGGATGCTTTCGGTGATTTGCTCTGGGTGTGTGAGTGCCATGCTGGTCCTAACCCCTCTGAGATGACCAAAGCATGGGATGGCCTCATGAAGGAATGGGCCATCGTACGGAAAACGCCCTTATCCGTCAAGCGTCAGACGTTTGTGGATAACTGTTGTTAAACATGGAGTGAGACTCCTGGTTGAGCATCTGGGGTTGGACCCGGGCCGTCTTTTCCTCTAAACTATGCATATCTATGGACAAGTCGGACATTCCCAAGGCCTACGAACCGCAGGCCGTCGAAGAGGCGATCTACGCCGCATGGGAAAAAAGCGGGTTTTTTCGTCCGGAAAATTTGCCGAATCTTGAGGCGCGTCGTGAGGCGTTTACCGTCATTCTTCCGCCACCAAACGCCACCGGCACGTTGCACATGGGCCATGCGGTCATGTTGGCGCTTGAGGACATCATGATACGTTTTGCACGCATGCGTGGGAAACGAGCTCTTTGGATCCCGGGGACAGACCATGCGGCGATTGCGACAAATGCGAAGGTGGAGAAGATTCTGGCTGAGGAAGGGAAGACGAAGCACGATCTCGGCCGCGAGGCGTTTTTGGCGCGCGTGCGCGAGTTCGTTGCGGCGTCGCAAAACACGATCCGCAATCAGATGAGGAAGATGGGCGCTTCGTGCGATTGGTCGCGTGAGACCTACACGATGGATGAAGGACCAAGTCGCGCCGTGCGCACGGTGTTTAAAATGATGTACGACGACGGACTCATGTACCGCGGGTATCGCATCGTGAATTGGTGCCCGCGTTGCCAGTCCACTCTTGCCGATGACGAGGTCGAATACAAAGAGGAGAAAACCAAATTTTACTATTTTAAATACGGGCCGATTGTCATTGGCACCGCGCGTCCAGAAACGAAATTTTTGGACAAGGTTCTTGTCGTGCACCCGGACGACGCTCGTTACAAAGATTTGGTCGGAAAGAGTTTTGATATCGAGTGGATCAACGGCCCGGTGAAGGCGAGTGTCATTGTCGATCCGGCCGCGGAAATGGATTTTGGAAGCGGAGCCATGACGATCACGCCGGCACACGATTTCAAGGATTTTGAACTGGCGAAACGTCACGGACTTGAGGTGGTGCAAATTATTGACGAAAACGGAAATTTGACGGAAGCCGCGGGAGACCTCGCTGGTCGCAACGCACGGGACAGTCGAGATGAAATCGTTCGACGGCTTGCGGGAAAGGGGCTTGTTGATCACATTGAGGAGCCTTACACGCACAACCTTTCCGTCTGTTATCGATGTGGGACGCCGATTGAACCGTTGCCAAAATTGCAGTGGTTCATTGACGTAAAAAAAGAGTTCACGCGACATGGGAAGACGACGACATTAAAGATACTCATGCAGGAGGCGGTACGCTCAGATTCCGTGGACATTATCCCTGATCGTTTTATCGCAACGTACTTCCATTGGATCGACAACCTTCGTGACTGGAATGTGAGTCGACAAATTTGGTTTGGGCATCGTGTGCCCGTGTGGTATTGCGTCGGCGGCGTGGGAGGGAAGTGTCTCAATGAGTGCAGGCATCCCGTGGTCAGCGTCACCACGCCGACCGAGTGCCCGGCCTGCCACGGCCCGCTCCAACAGGACCCGGACACCCTCGACACCTGGTTCTCCTCTGGCCTGTGGACCTTTTCGACTTTGGGTTGGCCCGACGAAACCGAAGATCTCAAGATCTATCATCCGACCTCGGTGCTCGAAACCGGCTACGATATTCTTTTCTTCTGGGTGGCGCGCATGATTTTGATGACAACTTACGCGCTCGGCCAAGTGCCGTTCCGCACGGTCTATTTGCACGGCATGGTGCGCGACGAGAAAGGGCGCAAGATGTCGAAGTCGCTCGACAACATCATCGACCCGCTCGACATGATCAAGAAGTATGGTGCAGACGCGACGCGTTTGTCGCTTGTGATCGGCACGACCCCGGGAAATGATACGAAACTTTCGGACGAGAAAGTGGCGGGGTACAGAAACTTCGCCAACAAGTTATGGAATATTGCGCGATTCGTTCTTACGAGCGTAGAGGCGAAAGGGGCGAAAGAGCCGGAGGGGACTACGTTGGCGGATCGTTGGATTCTCGGACGCTTCGCTGACACGACTCGAACGGTTACTGAAAAACTCG
>CAYJVP010000012.1:9241-18579 GCA_964373615.1 uncultured Gammaproteobacteria bacterium
CGTTGGATTCTCGGACGCTTCGCTGACACGACTCGAACGGTTACTGAAAAACTCGAGCGCTACGAATTTTCTTCGGCCGGCGAAATACTCCGCGACTTTACGTGGAGTGAATTCGCGGATTGGTATCTTGAAATCGCGAAAGTTCAGCGCGCCGACGCCGCCCTCCGTCAAACGACGGATCGTATCCTTCTGTTTACTCTTGAGCATCTTCTTGCCCTCTGGCATCCGTTTATGCCGTTTGTGACAGAGGAGATCTGGAAGTTGTTTGGTCGCGGCGATATGATGATGGTGCACGCCTGGCCGGATATTCCCCCCCTGCCCGACCTTGGTCCCACGAAGCCTCGGGCGAAGGGGGAGGGGGGGCGAGGGGGGGTGGGAGATGTTGACGCACAGACGAAGAAAGAATTTAACCTGGTGCGCGATGTCATCGTGGCCGTTCGCAATTTGCGCTCCGAGCATCGCGTCGCGGCTTCGCAAGTGATCACGGCCGGGTTGGACGTCGGAAGTCACCGCGCACTGTTGATGGAGGCGGCTCCCGTTATTGTCCATTTGGGTCGTCTCTGTTGTCTTGGTTTCGACGGCCGTTTGCCCGAAGCCGGGATTCCCATCGTCTCCGCGCCGGTCGGGGACGTTACGGTCTTCATCGAAGCCGTCGGCAGCGCTGACGTTGCCGAGAAGGAAAAGGCACGGCTGACCAAGGAGCTGGCACAGACGCAAGCATATCTGGACGGCCTTAAGGCAAAGCTCGGCAACGGCGAGTTATTGGCCAAGGCTCCATCCAAGGTCATCGACGAGATAAAAGAAAAACAGGCTGAGGCCGCGAAAAAGATTGAGGCGATCAAGCAGCAATTATCCTCGTTATGAAAACCGTGACGGACAAAGTATCGATCGATGCGTTTCTTGACCGCGGGGTGGAGAAGATTTTTCCGTCGCGTGCGTTTTTTGAGTCACGCCTGAAGGAAGGCAAGCCACTCACCATGTACCTCGGGATCGATCCGACCGGCCCAACCCTCCATCTTGGCCATGCCATCATTTTGCGCAAACTTCGCGCATTTCAAGACCTGGGGCACAAGGTGATTCTTCTTATCGGCGACTTCACGGGCATGATCGGCGATCCGACGGACAGATCCGCAGCCCGTAAACGCCTCACGCGCGAGGAGGTGCTCAAAAACGCGAAGCACTACCAGGAACAGGCGAGCAGGTTTATTCGCTTTGATGGCCCGAACGCCGCCGAGCTTCGTCGCAACAGCGAATGGTCAGATGGGATGACCCTCAAGGATGCGCTCGAAATCGCTTCCTCCTTTACGGTTCATCAGTTTCTCGAGCGCGATATGTTTCAAAAGCGCATCGAGGAAAATAAACCGATCCACATGCACGAGTTCCTCTACCCGCTTCTCCAGGGCTATGACTCGGTCGCGATGAACGTGGACGGCGAGATCGGCGGGAACGATCAGACATTCAACATGCTCGTTGGCCGCGATCTTATGAAAGAGATGCGCGGCAAAGAAAAATTCGTGATGGCCATGAAGCTTCTTGTTGACCCGACCGGAAAGAAAATGGGCAAGAGCGAGGGGAATATGATTACCCTCGAAGATTCAGCGGATGACATCTTCGGTAAAGTCATGAGCTGGACAGATGGCATGATCTTGCCGGGGTTCGAGTTGCTTACAGATGTCTCAAACAAGGAGATGGGCGCCATGGAAAAAGAGATGATGAAAGGGGCGAATCCGCGCGATTTCAAAGCGCGGTTAGCCAAAGAAGTCGTCGCGTGCTTTTTCGATGTGGAAGAGGCGGAGGCAGCGGAGGAGCGGTTCGCGCAGCTTTTCAAGAAACACGAAGTGCCAGAGGACGTGCCGACCCTCTCAACAAACGGCCGGGTTTTGTTATCAGACGCTCTTGTTTCGGCAGGAATGGTCGCGTCAAAATCCGAGGCACGTCGACAGATCGAGCAGGGCGGGGTCAAGATTGACGGCGCGGTTGTGAAGGACATCCAGGTCAGCGTTTCGCCAGGCTCGGTTATCCAAAAAGGCAAACGATACTTTGTTCGCGTCGTGAAAGCGTAGTATGCCTGCCCTCACCGAAGCCAAAAAAGAGGCGCTGAATCTCCTGAAGGCAGCGCTTGGCAAGATCTACACTCCACAAGTGGTTGAGCTTGAGATCCCGCCGGACCTCAAGATGGGAGATCTCGCCTTCCCCTGTTTTACGCTCGCCAAGGGGTTAAAACGTCCGCCGCATGAAGTCGCTGTCGAAGTTGCCAATCGCATTGAATTGAAAGGGATCGTTCACGAAGTCGAGGCGAAGGGTCCATACATCAATTTTTATTTCGACGAGGGAGTGTTTGCGGACCACGTCCTTGGCGAAATCTTCGAGCAAGGAGATGCCTACGGATCGTCCACGACGGGTGGGAGGAAGACCGTCATGGTCGAGTATGCGCAGCCGAATACGCACAAAGAAATTCATGTCGGCCACCTGCGTAATTTTTTTGTGGGCCAGGCGGCCGTGAACCTTTTGAACGCCGTCGGTTATGACGTTATTCCTGTCTGTTATATTGGTGACCTTGGCATGCAAGTGGCGAAATGTCTGTGGGGGTTGAAAAAATTTCATGATGGTGAGGAGGTCGCTTTCGAGGAGCGGACGAACCTTTTGGGACGCGCCTATGCCGAGGCCGAACGCGCCCTTCAGGCCGACCCGGGCATCAAAGAGCAGATCGCGACCATGTATAAAGATCTTGAGCTTGGCCGCGGGTCTTTCCTGGCGCTGTGGAAGAAAACACGTAGGTGGTCGGTGGACGAAATGAAGGGAATTTTTAAAGAATTTTCGCTTCCGATCGATGTGTGGTACTTCGAGTCTGACCTTATGAAACCCGCGCACAAGATCATTCAAGACCTTGTGAAAAAAGGGATCGTCGTGAAGAGCGAAGGGGCGCTTATTGTCGACCTGGAATCAGAAAAACTTGGCGTGAATCTGCTCGTCCGGTCGGATGGGACATTGTTGTATAACGCAAAAGACATCGCGCTCGCGTTCAAGAAGGATGCGGCGTATCACCCGGATCGAAGCGTCTACGTTGTCGACGTGCGCCAGGCCTTGGCTATGCAACAGTTGTTTGCGACCCTCAAGCGCATGGGAATGAAGAAGGAGCTCGAACACCTCGCCTATGAATTTGTCACGCTCAAAGAGGGGGCGATGTCTTCGCGCAAAGGAAACGTGATTCGCTATCAGGATTTTCGAGACGCGATGGTCGCGTTGGCGCGCGCGGAAACGCTGAAGCGCCACGACGATTGGAGTGAAAAAAAGGTGGAAAAGGTGGCACGCGCGATCGCCTTCGCTGCCATGCGTTTTGGCATGCTCCGGCAGGATCCCGCAAAAAAAATTGTTTTTGACATGGATGAAGCGATGTCATTTGACGGGTTCACGGGTCCCTACCTTCTCTATACCGTGGCGCGCATGAAATCTATTCATCGCAAAGCCAGGCGGCGGAAGGCGGACCGGCGTGGCGCGCTTCTCACGACTCCGACCGAACATCGCGTCGTGTCGATGCTTGCCCGCTATCCTGGCATCGTGGCGGCCGTTGGGCAAGATTATCGGCTCGACCGGTTGGCGCAATATCTCTTTGATCTTAGCAAATCGTTCTCTTCATTCTATGACGAGGTTCCTGTCCTTAAAGCGGGTCGACCGGAACTCGTCCGCGCGCGTTTGGCGCTCGTTTCCGCCGCCACGCAGGTGCTTGAAAACGGCCTGAAGCTTCTTGGCATGCCGACGATCGTGGAAATGTAGTATGCAATCTCATCGCTATCACCTCATCTTCGACTTAGACCACTGTCGCGAAACCATCCGCGACCCCCAGGCGGTCGAGCAGTTTATTCGCGAGACGATCGAGGGGATCGGGATGCGCGTGATCGGCGGACCTCTGGTGTGCGAGGGGGTGCCACAGAACCCCGGACTTTCCGGGTTCGCTGTTCTCGATTTTTCTCATATCTCGGTCCATACCTTCACGCGTCACAACGAAGCGCTCATTGACGTTTTTTCCTGCAAGCCCTTTGACCGCTCCTATGTTCGCAAGCAGACGCTTGCATGGTTTGCCACCCCCGAAACGTCGGTCCGAGCCCAGGTCGTGCATTGGGACGAAGAGGACGACGTGGTCGAACCGGTTGCGTTTGACTACCGCACCGAATATTTGCGTGAGTATTACGATGAATTGAGTCAAGAGAATCTTGAGATCGGCCTCTTTTTGAAAGAGGCGGTTGCCGATACCCGCGCGCGATTTCCAAGCTTGTCGATTCTCGATGCCGGGTGTGGGCCGACGCTTTTGTACTGGATACCTTTTCTGTGGCCTTTCCATGAATATCACGGGCTTGACTATCGTGAGGATAACATCGCCTTCGTGGCTGACCAGGTGGCACGTGGCAAGGCAGGCGATCTGCCCGCGTACCTGCTTCCGGTTGGTTCTCACACGGCCTCTTGGAGCGGAGAAGAGGGACCGGAAGGCTTGTATCGGCGCGTCTGTGAACGCGTCAAGACGTTGACCTCCCATGACCTGCAGGTGGCCTGGCCATATCCCGACGGGTCCTTTCATGTGATCGTTTCTCTGTTTGCGCTCGAGTGTGTGAAGCGCCAGGAAGACATGGCACAGGCGATTGCGGAGGCCAAACGCCTGCTCGTTTCCGGAGGGCGGTTTATCTGTGTCTGCCTCGCGGACACGGAGCGGTGGAAAGTGGGTCCGACCATGCTCCGCTGTCTTCGGGTGTCGTCGGATGATATGCGGGCGTTCCTGAAAGATGCTGGTTTTTCAAATATCGAGGTACAGGTGCATCCCGCGATCACCGCACGGGAACGCGGGCAGGGGTATGAGGATATGATCTTCGCTTACGCTGATCGATAAATTTGATGTTTTGTGGTATCATGGGGGTAACACAACAGCCGTATGTCGCTCCCTTTTCTTTCGAAAACAAGCCGGTCAAGCGCTCTCGTGCTTCTTTGGTATCTTGTGGTTGTTTTTTGGTGGCTCATCCTTGCAACCACGGGCCGCCAAGAGCAAACCGCAAACTATCTTTTCGGTTTGTTTGTGATCGGCGGCACGCCGGTCGCGGGAGGACTCCTTGGGCTGTATCGAGCGTGGCGGTGGGGGTTCCCGAAAAGCTGGCTTGGTCGTACGATGTTTTTTTTGAGTCTCGGCCTCATCGCCTGGGGGTTGGGCGCGCTCATCTATTCCTACTACAATTTTTTTCTGGGCGTCGAAGCGCCCTATCCGTCGCTTGCTGATTTTGCGTATCTGGCAAGCTACCCACTGTGGGCGATCGGCGTGGTGCATTTGCTGCGCGTGACAGGGGCTTCCATGTCGCTCAAGAATTTTTTTGGAAAGATTCAGTTGTTGATCATTCCGATCGTGGCGGTTGCAATTTCCTATTACCTTTTGATTATCGTGGCGCGGGGAGGGGCTCTTGATCTCACTGGCGATTTTACGAAAATCGTCGTGGACATCGCGTATCCCTTCAGTGACATCGTGATGGTGACCCTGACAACCCTCGTGTTGACGCTCTCGTATCGCACGCTCGGCGGTCGATTCCGCATGCCGATTTTTACCCTGCTGGCGGGATTCCTCGTGAACTACGCCGCGGATTTTGCCTTTGGTTGGCAGACGACCCTTGGGACGTGGTATGTCGGCAATTGGGTGGATCTTTTGTTTGCGACATCCATGACCCTTTTGGTGCTTGGGATCTCGGGGCTAAATCCCGATTACAAAGCATCTTCATAAATGTATGGCCACGCGGGAGGAATTCGTTTCACGCATCATCAAGGAGCAGGAGCTTATCATCGGCCCCCTGGCTTGGCGTGAGGCAAAAAAGGTTCGAGGTCTCCAGGTATCCGAGAAACGGGAAGTGGCGGTGCGGGGAAATGTAAAAGAGGTGCTTTCCGAGCTCGTGCGTCAGTATGAAACTCTGTTTGGGCCAGCTTCGCGACAGGTGTGCCGCGACGCCGTTCGAAATCTCGTGCCGACCATGTCGGCGAAAGATGTCCCCGACGTATTGAAATGAATGCCATAGGAGAGACATATGAAAAAGACCGTGGCAGGAAAACGGAAGCGCGCCCAGGGAGGGCGGCTTTTCGATTCGGTGGCGCGTGAGCTCTACGTGCGTAATGCCGAGCTTGCGGTGCGCACGAAGACGCTTTCACTCTTACGTCGTCTGGACGAGGCGGCCATGGCTTCCTTGGAAATCGAGGCAATGGCCGAGGACATGGCCCGCGTGTTGACCGACGAATTGCAATTTCCCGTGGTTGCCATTGCGCTCATTGATACGGAACAAAAACGACTCGTCTGGCGAGCGATCTCCTGCACATCGTCACGCGGAGCGGTGTGCACCACCACCGCAGCCGCGCCGCTGTCACTGACAGATCGATCGAATGCCTGCGTGAAAAGTCTGAAGACGAAACGTCCGTTTGCCACACGCTCCCTGCGGTCGGTTTTCGTGCCGTCCTTTTCTCTCAAACAGGTTCATGCGTTCCAGCGGGCGACCGGCATTAAAAGCGCCTTGGGATACCCCTTGCGCGCTCACGCATCAACGCTCGGTGTCCTCATCATTGGATTGAACCGTTCGAGCCAGGACCTCACGCGTTATGAGCGGGAAACGATGGAGGGGACGATTCGACTGGTGACGATCGCTGTCGAGAAAGCACAAATTTACACGTCCTTGCGAGAAACAACAGCCAAGCTTGCCGCTGCTAATGATAAGCTGCGCGAACTCGACGCTCTGAAAACAGAATTTCTTTCGATCGCCAGCCACCAGCTGCGCACCCCTCTGGCCGTCACGAAGGGATACGCAACCATGCTGCTCCAGAATTTTCTCGGACCTCTTCCGGAGAAGCATCGTGACGCGATCGGAAAAATTTTGCGCTCCACCGAGGAGCTTATTTCCCTTGTCAATCATCTCCTCGACATCTCGCGTATTGAAACCGGACGCTTGGTGGTGCGTTCGGTTCCGGTCGATGTGTGCAAGGTGGTTCGAGATGTTGTTGACCTTTTGTCGCGCCGTGCGCAAGAAAAAAAGTTGGCGCTTGCGGCAACGACCGATGTGGCGTGTTTCGTCCAAGGAGACGAAGAAAAGTTCAAGGAGATCGTGATGAATTACGTGGACAACGCGATTAAGTATACGCCGGCTGGTTCCGTGTTTGTTGGATGTACGAAAACAGGTCCGAACGTCCGTGTCGCTGTGGAGGATACGGGGTTTGGCTTGACCGCAAGCGACCGGGCGCATTTGTTTGAAAAGTTTACGCGCGGAAGCGCATCCCGTCAGGTGGATGTCTCAACCGGCCTTGGGCTGTATGTGTGTCGACGTCTGGCAGAGGCGATGGGCGGCCGGGTGTGGGCTGAGAGCCGCGGGAAGGGGAAGGGTTCGACGTTTTATCTAGAGTTGCCGGCGATCAACGGGAAGCGCCCAAGGCCCCCGTTGACAAAGACGCAGATTGCCCGATAAAATCCGTGGGCAAACGGATTTAAGGGCCTGTTTCCGACTGCCCCTTTAACGACTCACGTATGTTTCATCGAACAGAGAGCCGGGCGCCCCATACGGTTTCTGGCAACGAGACGATTATCGCCCAGGGGGTGCGCGTGGAGGGGGATTTTACGAGCGAGGGGGATGTTATCATTGAAGGTGAGGTCACCGGCAGCGTGAAAACCGCACAGCATTTACGCGTGGGACAAGCTGCGAAAATCCAAGCGGAGGTATCTGCATCGGATGCAGTCGTGGCCGGCGAGGTGCGCGGAAATCTCACCGTTGCCGGGAAGCTTGAGCTCCTTGAGACCTCGCAGGTTCATGGAGATATTCAGGCGGACGTCCTTTCGGTTTCGCCTGGCGCAAAGATCAACGGCCGCGTCACGATGGGGAATGATCGGGTTCTCGAGGGAAAACGGGTCCGTGGTAAACGCCAAGAGCAAGAGGAAGAGGTCGTAACGGCGTGAATGCGTCAGGGATAGCCCCTTTATGTATCTGTACGTCTATGCGGAGTTCACACAGGATCGGCGGTTTGAGAAAGAGATTTTGCAGATTGAAAATCGTTTGACGGACCTTGGGATTGTCGGAAAAATTGCGCGTCTTGGGTTGTTCAAGCACGCCGATGAACTCATCCGCGATGAGGTTCGACGTGGCGTGAGCACGGTGGTGGTTGTCGGAAACGACGATACGGTGCGTCAGGTGCTCGATGTTGCTGCCGATCTGCGCATCACCTTTGGTCTCATTCCGCTTGGGCCCAACAATCGCATCGCGCGACTCTTGGGGATCCCGGATGGGCTTCCCTCGTGTGATGTGTTGTCCGCACGCATTGTGGAGTCGATTGATGTGGGAGTCCTGAACGGGAAACGATTCATTTGTGGCGTTTCCATTGCCGGGGTTGACGCAGAGATTACCTGTGAGGGGCGATATCGCGTCACGCCACAGGGGAGAGGAACGATTGAGATTAAGAATCTCGCGCTCGGGGAGGTTCACGATGCCTCTCAGGTGGCGGATCCGCGTGATGGACGCCTCGAGACTGTCATTTGCGTCGCGCATCGCCGCGGGTGGTTTTCACGCACACGTCTCGGCCGCACCATGCTCCCCCTTCAAAATCTAGCCATTCGAAGCGAGGAACCCCTGTCCGGGCATGCGGACGGCGCGGCGTTCAGCGGTACCTGTTTCGATATCTCAGTGGAACCTATGGCGCTTCGGGTCATTACGGGAAAGGCGAGGATGTTTTAACAAGCAACAAAAAATCTCCTGGTCGTCAGGAGATTTTTTGGTGCTCAATTCTCATTTGCCAGACTGCTTAGCGACTGCAGAAAGTTTGTTGTGGATAAAACGTCGTTTGCATAGTTAAGGAGCATGAATTATAATTCATACTATGAAACGAGTTGACTTGGACAAACCGCATCAATTCTTTTTCGAAACCCTCGGCAATAAAACTCGATGGGACATTATCCATCTCCTTATTTCCAAACCTCACCGAGCGACTGATATTGCAAAGAGGCTCGGCTATGAACAGAGTCTTGTGTCGCATCATCTGAAGCGGCTCGAGACTTGTGGTTTTGTGAAAGCAGAAATGAACGGCACAGAAAGAATTTATCACCTCAACAAGAAAACTATTGGTCCTCTTTTGAAATTGGTGGACGGCCACGTTAAGAAATTTTGCCTGCCCGCCAGTAGTTTATGCCACAGGCATTGGCAGGCGGGCCTGCCCGCCAGTAGTTTATGCCACAGGCATTGGCAGGCGGGCAAAAAGGCGTGTGGCAGATGCCTATAAACATTTTTTATTTTCTATGAACGAACAAAAAGTAAAAATCCTTCTCTCTTTCGCCGCCCTTTTCCTTTTAT
>CAYJVP010000013.1:0-12851 GCA_964373615.1 uncultured Gammaproteobacteria bacterium
GTCCTTCTAAGGACTGCTGCCGGTCCGACTCAACCCATTAGGGGAATCAGGCCGGAGCGCACTCATTAGAAGTTTCACTTATGTCGGATGGGCAAGCCTCTCTCGCTTTCCTCCTCCGCCGGGAGCCAATGTAGGTAGGCTCAACCGACTGCCACGCTTGCCTATCAGACCAAGCTACTTCCAGGAAAAGTTCGTCCTGGGCGAACCTTGCTTAAAGGAGTCAGCCGGGGGGAGAACCGGCTCGCTTCTTTAAACAAATAAGGCGGATTTGAATTGCCTTGCAAGAAAGCGTCTCAAATCTGCCTTTTATGCCTTGTCACCCCAGGCTCGGGCTCTCTCGCTCGGTTTTTCTTTAAGGAGCTTGAGAGATCGAGCTTCGCTTCTCGGTCTCTCATCTTGATGAAGCTATATTACCATATCTGACAGATTCTGTCAAGAGCTTCGTGGCAAGAAATACTTATTTAGTCTTAAATTAGCCAAAATATTTATCAACATTTTGCCATTGACTTCGTGACAAAAAGATGATACAACGCCATTGATATGCCCCATGAGACTCATTACCCGATCCTGGCTGAACTCGGGATTAATGCCGCCGAGGCCCTGGTCTACGAGCTTCTTCTTGAGCTTGGCCCAAAAACAGCCCAGGAATTGCTCTCCCCTTCTGGCTTGGGGCGCGGCAATCTCTACAACACCCTGACTTCACTCAAGAAAAAAGGGTTGGTTTTGGAAGAGCCGGGACGGAAGACTGTCTACAAAGCCGTTGACCCAGAAGCCTTGCGCGCCCTGGCTCGGGCGCGGCTCACTGCCGCCCAGGAGCTCCACCGCCAGCTCGAGGCCACCCTGCCCACGCTCAAGTCGCACTATCAGCTCATCACTAAAAAGCCGACGTTTCGCGTTTTTGAGGGGATTGAGGGGCTCAAAGACATCTATCGGGAGACGCTCAAATCTGGAGAGCCGATTTATGCCCTGGTCGGGCCAGAGGCGCCGGATCCCAGGCTGTATCGCTGGCTCACCACTCGTTACGTAAAAGAGCGGGTACGGCTCAACATCCCAGCCTATGTGGCCGCGGCCGGGGCCAGTCCAAAGGCGGAAGAGTACGTTGAAAAAAGCAAAGAGGAACTGCGTACGGTGGTCCTTCTTGACCCAGAGCAGTTCCCCATGCTTGGCGAGGTGGATGTTTTCGGCAACAGCGTGGCCTTTATCAGCTACAAGACAGAGGAGCTTATCGGCGTGGCGCTGGAAAGTCCGGCCCTGGCCACGACGCTTCGATCCGCCATTTGGGCGATACTAAAGCTCAAGAGCGGCGGGGTCGGGCCCTTCGACGGCCTTCTGGCCAAGCCCTCGACGTCTCAGGACAGGTGACCCCGCCTATTTGGCGGCGGCGGCCATGGGCACGGCCTTAACCTTGCGCAGGGTGAAGTATATGTTCTCATCGCCTTCTCCGGTGGCCAGGGGCTGGCGCTCAACCCGCTCGATCTCAAAGTCGGCCTCAGCTGCCAGCTCCCGAATGTCCTCCTCGCTGAAAACGTAACGCGTGAAGAAGTTCTCACCGTCCGGACTGTCGTAGATGGTGCCTTCGCGGAACACCAGGTTGCGACGCTCCATAATGCGGTCGTAATTGCTGATCAATTTTGCATAATGCCCTTTGGCACGGTCGGGGATGTCAAAGATGAAGCGGCCGCCGGGCTTAAGCAGACGATTCGCTTCCTCAAAAAGAGCGCGCTGACGGTCGGCGCGAAATTCGTGCGTGAGAGACCGGCCCAGGCAATAGACCGTCTCAAAGCGGCCGGCGTTAAACGGCGTCTTCACCCAGTCAGCGAGCGCCACCTCGGCATCCGGCATTTCTTTTTTAAGGAGGCGGACGTGACGATCCACAAAATCCACGCCAGCCACTGCAACGCCCCGCTTCCGCAAAGGCTTCATGAGCCGCCCGGCCCCGGCGCCCAGGTCCAGAGCCTGCGTGCCGGCCGGTATCTCAGCCAACCGGCCTTCGTCCGTCTTTTGCATTCGTTCATTCATCTTGTACTCCTCGAAGCGAAGAGCTTTATAAAGTTCCCGCAGGTCTTTGTGGATTTCCTCGGGCGCTTCCGGATTGAGCAGACGAAGAAGACCATCTGTGAGTTTTTGGTCTGCTGTATCCGCCCTGGCATAGATGCGGCTCAGTGCGTCCCGCACGGCTTCCGCGCCCATAGCCTTGGAAAGGGTCGCAACGACATCGAGACGGAAAGAGAGAGGTAAGTCTTCGAGAGCGCGTACCCGCTCGGCTTTGAGTTGTTCGGAGAGCCGGCTAGCCTCTTTCACTCCGCGTCTGACGAGGTCGGCAGCCGTCCTCATCGTCTCGAAAAGGTGATGGCCTGTTTCGCTCTCAACGCTTTCGAGAACGTCCTGGCCCAGCTGTCCCTGTTCAACCAAGCCATGGAGAAGATGCAATACCTGATACCGCTCGCGTGCTGGCCCGCGAAATGCCTCAAGAAAGCGCGGCTGTTCCTTTTTCGACAACCGCTTGCGGATCTCAAAAAACAAAGACAGAACTTCTGGTTTATCAATCGTCTGAGCAATGGTCTCAAGGCCGTCAAGGCCTGTCTCCTCAATGAACGACTCGAAAGCCGGAAGCTCGCGGCGGACAGCATCCGGATGCGCACGCACCCAGGCAAACAGGTCCGGCGGCAGCTCGCGCAGGCGCGTCTCGGTCTTTTGCTTGAGATCGTTATCAAAGCGCAGCAGGAGTTCGAAGTTTTCCAGAGCCTCAAGTCGAGCACGGTATGCTTCATCGCTCTCTCCGGAACGGCGCTTTTGAAAAGCGGTTCGGTCAAAACTGATGGCATGGGTCAGTTCATTCGGAGCGTCATAGAACGTGCCTGTGGCCGTGCGACGTTTTGTTAGCCGCGAGTCACCGTGTTTGTACAAATTGAAGATGGCGACGAGCTGACCGGTTCCGTCTTCATCAAGTCCCACAACGGCACCAATTTCCGACGTAATTCGATCCAGGCGAACGGGTGCTTTGGCATACTCGCGGCCGATATAATACCGGACATTCTCCACGCGGGCGAGACCGGACGCGGTCATTTGCGACTTTTCGTCCAAACCGACCAGCCGGCGCCTGACTCTAAAATCGTTTTCCACAAGCAAGCCGCGATGAATGAGCCCTGGCGCAATTTTCCGAAGCGATTCTCTGACTCTATCCCACCAGCAGGAACTTCCCTTTTCATCCATCGGATCAGGCAACATTTCATGCATCCAATCCCCTGTGATCGAACGGTATTGGCCGTCTGGGTAGCGCACCATTAATTTCCCGGTTTTATCCCGCCGACCATCGCCATATCTTGGGTGGTAGACAGCCGCGGCAATGGAGGCCTCAAAAAAACTCAGATCATCAAAAGCCGCCGGCTGTTGAATGGTTTCAGGTTTTATAGCTCGCGCATTGGTCGCCAAGGGAATCTCCCAGAGTCCGAAGTGGAAATCGCTCTCACGGATCCTGGCTGGATCAAACGCCTCATCTCTTGACTCGGGCAAATAAAAGACTGGCTTCGGCTTGCGTTCTCCGCGTTCCCAATCTTCTTTTAAAACCGCACTCACGCCAGCAAAAGCGTTACCCAAGTATTCAAGCCTTATCTGGCCGAACGTTTCTACACCTGGAGCAGGCCTTAGGTGTCGCCTGGCCCCGTACACACTGAGTGAAAATCCGCGGAAAAGTTTTTGCGCGTCAAGAATGACCGTGCCATCCGGCGCGTGTTCGATAAAACCGTCTTTTTCGAACCATTCGAGAGCCGCCTCCTGAAATTCTTCACGAGATGCGCGTTCGGCAAACACCTCCTCAAGCGCCCCCAGTTCCGGGGTCCTGCCCTCGTCTAACGTCTTCTGAAGCCCACGGACAAATTCAATCACGGCATCCCGTCCGTACAAACGGGTCCAATCTCTGAGGATGCCGGCCACGGCCGAGACTTGACTCTCCACGACAGTTTCCGCTGCATGTTCTGGATGGGTTTCCTTCACCATAGGGATCACGAAAAAACTAAGGGGCCTCGCGAGGGTGACCGGGTTCGAGCGGAATATTGGCTTTCATAAAGCCGACCGTCACGTCCGCATCGCGCGTACGAAAAATTTCGACATGATCCGGAGCATCTGATCGGAACCCGACGGCCAACGTGCCTCCAAGAATGGCATCGTGATGCTCTTCAATAGCCAACCTCGCCTCCTTGTCCGCACTCTCGACATAGAGTTCAATCCGATCCTCAATCGTCAGCCCGGATTTTTTACGCAAATCGTTCACGCGGCGAATGATCTCGCGCACGGTCCCTTCGCGGAGAAGCTCTGGGGTAAGCGCAAAATCGAGCGCAACACCCTTCTCCCCTTTCTCGATAATGATGGTCTTCACGTTAATTTCGTCTTTGATGAGTCCAATGAGCTCCGCGGCGAGTTCGCCCGCGGGCAGCGTCACGGTGGCGCTCGAAAGCGCCTGCCGAACAGGCATCTTCGCTTGAGCGCGCTTCTCAAGCGCAAGCGAAACAACAGACCGTATTTGTTCCATCTGCGACAAAAGCGTTTCGTCGAAAAATTGCGGGTCGACCATGGGCCAGTCCTCAAGATGCACGGACGATTTTCCTCCCCCGAGTTTCAGATACAACGCGTCCGCAAGAAACGGCGTGAATGGCGCCATGAGCTTTGCGAGCGTGAGCAAACAGACACGCAGCGTCATCACAGCATCCCTTGCCTCCTCTGTCCCTTCTGCCCCCTTAAATCGATCGCGGCTGCGTCGCACGTACCACGTCGACAGGTCGTTGATGAATGCCGCAAGGTCACGCGCAGGTTCGGTAATTTTGTAATGTTCAAGAAGTTCGGTGTTGTCTTTGATAAGTGTATGGAGTCGCGCCAGGATCCAACGATCAAGAATATGTGTCGGCTGTCCCTTGTGCTCCTTCGTTCCATCTGTCCCTGCGTACAACTCATAAAACGACACGACATTCCACAAAATCATGAATACCTTCTTCACCATTTCATCGAGCGCCTTGAAATCAAACCGCTTCGAGTCGCCTGGTTGGTTGATGGTATACATGTACCAACGCACCGCGTCTGCGCCATATTGGTTAACGGTTTCCACTGGGTTCACGACGTTCCCGATGGATTTGGCCATCTTCTTGCCCTTCGCATCAAGCATGAGCCCCAAACAGATCACGTGTTTGTACGGCCTCTCCTTTCCAAGCAGGGTCGCGACGGCAAGAAGCGTATAAAACCACCCACGCGTCTGGTCAATCGCCTCAACAATATAATCAGCCGGGTACGCCGTCCCCTTATCAATGCGATCCCGGTTCTCGAACGGATAATGCCACTGGGCAAACGGCATGGCGCCAGAGTCAAACCACACATCACACACCTCTGGCACGCGGCGGGACGTTCCTCCGCATTTCTCGCAACGCAATTCAATCTCGTCAACGTACGGGCGATGCGGGTCGAATTCGTTGCTTGCAACATCACTCAACGCTTTGCTCCGAAGCTCCTCAAAGCTGCCGACGCACGCTTTCTCCCCGCACTCCTGACACACCCAAATGGGAAGCGGCGTCCCCCAATACCGCTCGCGAGAAAACGCCCAGTCCTTTACCTCCCGCAGCCATTCCCCAAAACGGCCTTCCTGAATGTGCGCGGGCTCCCAGTGGATTTTTTGATTTTCGGAAACAAGCGTATCTCGCAAGGAAGACATGCGGATGTACCAAGAATCCTTGGCGTAATAGATGAGCTTTGTTTTACAGCGCCAACAGTGCGGGTAGGAGTGCAGATGCGGCTCCGTGCGCCAGACGCGATTGGAGGCGGCGCTGTTCTCAATCAACAAAGGAACGGCTTCGTGCACGGACATTCCGGCATAGGCTCCGGCCACCGTCGTAAACTTCCCTTCAAGGTCAACATCCATGACAATGGGCAGTCCGTTCTTTTTTGCGGCGAGCATGTCGATCTCTCCGTAGGAACCGTTAATCGTAACGATCCCGGTCCCCTCACTCATCTCCACGTAATCCCCCGCAAACGTCTGAAACACCTGTGCGTTCGACGCAACCTCTGGCACGTCTTTGTAGGACGAGAGCAGGGGTTCATATGAAAGACCGAGAAGCTTTTCACCTAAAAATTCTTCCACCACTTCGTAGGACGAAACTCCGGCCATCACAAACTCGATGCGTGCTTTGGCAAAAATGAGATACTCGTCCCCGACCTTCACTTTGACGTAGGTCGCGTCTGGAGCCAGAGAAAGACCCATGGTGCTGAGTGTGCTCCACGGGGTTGTGGTCCAGGCAAGCAGGAAGGTTTTTGGATCACTCACGAGTGGAAACTTCCAGATGACGGACGTATCCTCGATCTCTTTGTATCCTTGCGCAAGCTCGTGACTTGAAAGGGACGTCCCGCATCGAGCGCAATACGGCACCACCTTGTGATCCTGATACAGAAGTCCCTTGTCCCAGATTTGTTTGACAACCCACCAGAGAGATTCCACGTAGGCAGGCTCGTAGGTTACGTAGGGATGCTCGAGGTCAACCCAAAATCCGATGCGACGCGTAACCTCGTTCCAGTCCACGAGATACTTCCACACGCTCTCTTTGCATTTTTTGTTGAAATTCGCAATCCCAAACGCCTCAATATCTTTCTTCCCGGTGAATCCAAGCTCCTTTTCAACCTCGAGCTCGACCGGAAGCCCGTGCGTGTCCCATCCGGCTTTGCGCTCGACGAGGTATCCCTGCATCGTGCGGAAACGCAGGACCACATCCTTGAACGCACGCGACTCAACGTGATGGATGCCAGGGCGGCCGTTGGCCGTGGGTGGTCCTTCAAAAAACACAAAACGCCCGCGTGGCGAGGGCTTCTGAAGCGTTTTCTCAAAGATATGTTCGTTGTCCCAGAAAGAGAGCACCTCTTCCTCGATTTTCGGAAAGTTTGGGCGGTTGTCCATACAAAACTTTGACGCGAAAATCATAACATCGAGAGCCGCCCCTGACAATGCTATAATGAAAGTCTATGCAGACCAAACACATCTACCTCGGCGCAGACCACGCAGGATGGAAACTGAAAGAGGCAACAAAAAAGGAACTTACGGCTCAAGGGTTTCGGGTAACGGATCTTGGAAATGTCGTGTATGACGAGAAGGACGATTACCCAGATTTTGGATATGCCGTGGCCCGGGCGGTGTCCAGGGATCCAAAAACCCGCGGGATCGTCCTTTGTGGGAATGCGCAGGGGATTTGCATCGTCGCCAACAAGGTAAAGGGCATCCGTGCGGTCACAGGGTTTAGCACGTACGCGGCAAAAACGAGCCGCACGGATGATGATGCGAACGTCTTGTGTTTGCCTGGGCGTGTCCTGTCGACGGCACAAGCAAAAAAAATCATTCAGGTCTGGCTCGCGACCCCCTTCAGCGGGGCCGCGCGTCACAAACGCAGACTCGAGAAGATAAGACGGATGGAATCCAAGCGCTAGAATCGCATCTGCAAAACCTCTGTTTGGCGGCCTTTCCGCACCAGAGCAAGACAAGCAGTTCCATTTGCCTTGCGAGGTGCAAGGAAAGTTGTGCAATCCGGGACCGTAATCAATTATTTGGCCGGAATGTCAAGATATGGTAGGCTGATTTTGCTATGAAATCGGAAAAAATTCTCACATATACGGCCGTTTTTGAGCCAGCAGCAGAGGGTGGCTATATCGTTTCGGTTCCCGCTCTTCCCGGTTGCTTAACCCAAGGTGAAACATTCGAAGTGACAAAAAAGAATATTCAAGAAGCCATCTCCATGTATCTTTCCGTGTTAAAAGAAGACGGGGATGAAATCCCGGAGGAGTCCCGTGAATACGTAGTAGCGAACGTGACGGCGACCTTACCTGTCTAGCTGTGTCCGGGCGGCTTCCACAAATTAAGTCTTTGGAACTGGTCCGAGCGCTAGAAAAGCTCGGATTTGTTGTACGCCGACAGTCCGGCGGCCACGTCGTTCTGCGTCACCCCGCGACGAGACGGATCACAATCGTTCCGCTTCACAGCCGTGAGGTCAAACGGTCGCTTCTCTTCGGCATCCTGAAACAAGCGGGCGTTACTCAAGAGCAGTTCAACAGTATGTTATGATCGAACTCATCCCCTCCCTTCTCGTTGATTCCCAAATCGAATTTGAACGCCGTCTGCGTCTCGTGGAAGGTGTGACCAAAACGGTGCATGTTGATATTTTGGACGGCACCCTTTTCCCGCACATGAGTTGGCATGATGCGCGAGCCATCGGAGCGCTCGCGACAGGGGTCCGGTTCGAACTCCATCTCATGGTGACAAACCCGCTCCCGATCATCGCCGAGTGGAAACGCCTTGTGCCAGGCACGATCCGGGCGCTTGTGCATGCTGAAATCGAACGCCCGCTCGGCAAGGTTCTTGAAGAAACGCGCCAAACGTACGGACTTGAGGCGGGAGTGGCGGTCAATCCCGAAACCCCGCTTGAGGAAATCCATAACGTCTTTCACGAACTCGATGCCCTTCTTGTGATGGGTGTCCACCCTGGGAGCTCTGGGCAAACGTTTGAAGGGACCTATATTCTTGATAAAATCCGCCAGGCCCGACACCACCGGCCTGACCTCCACATTGAGATAGACGGCGGGGTCACAAAAGACCTCATCCCTTCCCTTATTTCCGCCGGGGTCACGCGTATCTGTACGGCCTCAACCATTTTCTCCACAGTTCATCCAGAGCAGGCCTTCCGGGAACTCCAAAAACTGTGTTATCATTCACCCCGTTCGTAAGCTAAACCATCTTAGAACCTATGACGCGAAAACTTCTCTCCCTTTTCTCGATCGCGGCCGTCATGTTCACGCTAAACGGCCTACCCATGCGCGCCTCGGCACAAACCTTGGTCGCGCTTGACGACATCGATTCCGGCGACCTTGTTCGCGGCGAAAGTTTTTCGGCCGTGTACTATTACGGCGCGGACGGCTTCCGCTATACCTTTCCGAACTCCGCGACGTATTTCACCTGGTACGACGATTTCGACGATGTGAAATGGATCAGCGATACAGACCTCGGAAAAATTCAGATCGGCGGAAATGCAACGTACAAACCGGGGGTTCGCATGATCAAAATCAACTCGGACCCGAAAACCTACGCCGTGGATGAAAGCGGCACGATCCGATGGGTCACGAGCGAGGAAGTCGCGATCGCGCTGTACGGATCAAGTTGGAACACCATGATCGACGACGTCCCGGACGCATACTTCCCGAACTACGACCGTGGAGATGATATCGAAAGCGCCGATGACTTCGATCCGGATGCGGCCGAAGCGTCCGCAGACGACATCAATGAAGATAAGGACCTGAAGGCGCCCTACATCGTCACCATGTCAGACAACGCATACAGCGAGACGGTGATCGAGATGAAGGCAGGACGCGCGGTGCGTTTCGAAAATGACGGAAACAACAAGCACACCGCAACCGCGGAGGACCTCTCCTGGGGCACCGGCACGATTCAAAGCGGCAACTCCTTTACGCGCTACTTTGACGAAGCGGGTGAATACGACTTCTTCTGCAGCTACCACTCCTCGATGACCAGTACGATCGTCGTGGAATAACGTGCGAAACAAATCCGGGTGCCAAGCGGGCACTCGGATTTGTTTTATGTTACCCTGGAGCCGTTATGAAGTGGAAAATTATCGGCGTTTTCCTTCTCGCCCTCACCATGATCATCCTGACCGAAGCACATCCGCAATTCCCGGATCCTGATTCGTTTTACCATGCCAAAATGGCTTTGATCCTGCGCGATCAGGGGGTCATCCACGAGTTTCCCTGGCTCCAATTCACCTCGCTCAAAGAGACCTACGTGAACCCGCACCTGTTCTACCACGTCCTGCTCATCCCGTTTGTGAGCGCATTCGATCCGCTCGTTGGCATGAAAATCTCGGCCGTCGTGTTCGCTATGGTTGCGCTTTTTTGTCTGTGGCGATGCCTTCTTTGGATGCGAGCCCCGGCCCCGTGGCTCATCCTGCTTGCCACCGTGCTCTCCGCAGGTTTCCTCCATCGCCTCACGCTTCCGCGTGCGCCAGCGCTTGCCATTGCCCTCCTCCTCTTCCTCACCTGGGCGATGCTTGCCAAACGCCACTTCTTTCTTTTTTTCGGCGCGGCATTTTTCGTATGGTTCTACCACGGCTGGCCGCTCCTTATCCCAACGCTCGGCGCCGTGATCCTGGCCGAATGGATGGCGCAGAAGGTTCTCCACGAGCACGTCGCCATAACCTCCGTTCTCCGGGAACACGCAAAAACGGCAGCGGCTGTGATCGGCGGCCTTACTCTCGGACTTGTGGCAAATCCGTATTTCCCCGAAAACATCGCCTTCAGCGTGCTCGACATTGTGAAAATCGGCGTTGTGAATTACCAGTCCGTGCTCCCGGTCGGTGGCGAGTGGTATCCGACCGAGCCAGCAGACTTTTTCGGCACGAACGCGCCCATCCTCATCCTGTTCGGCGCCGCGTTCGCCCTTGCCGTCCCGGGACTGGCGCGACGAACGGAAAAAATTTCGCGCGGTGAGATAGTCCGGACGCTGACCCTCCTGCTTTTGGCTGGAGGTTACATGGTTCTGACCCTGAAGTCTCGCCGCTACGTTGAATACGCCGTCCCCTTCCTCACCCTCGCCACAGGAGCTCTCGCAACGATTGCCTGGCCCTTTGCCCGCGACGAGCTCCTCCCTATCATTCGGCCTTGGTTTAAAAAAACGCGTGCGCGGCGAATCGCGCTCGGTGTGGTTGCGGCCGTGACCTTTGTGGCCCTTGCGGTCAACGAAGTGATCTGGCTGACGCCAAAGGACGACTACTACGCCGCCGCGCAATATCAACCGGCTGTGGAGTGGATCCGCGCCAACATTCCAAAAGAGGAGATCATCTTTCACAATTCCTGGGATTATTCGCTGGTACTCTTTTATCTTGACGACACGCACCGCTACCTCGTTGGCCTGGATCCAACCTTCATGTACGATGAGGATCCCGCGCTGTTTGAGACCTGGCGCGCGCTCGTGGCTGGCGAAGATCCGGATGTGTCAAAAATTACCAGCGTGTTCGGCTCGCGCGTGGCGATCATTGATAACCGCGTGAAGGAGGCCGACGCCCTGGCCGAGCATCTTGAAGCCTCGGGCCTCTTCCGTCTTGTGAATGAAAACGAATGGATCCGCGTGTACGCCGCGTTATGAAACTCTTGGTCGTCATCCCCGCACACAACGAGGAGGGTGTGATCGCCCAAAACCTTGAGCGTATTTTTGAGACGTTCCCGCGCATTTTATCGGGATACGATTGGCACGTGCTCGTGGCCGAAAACGGATCTTCAGACGCGACCGTCTCTCGCGTACAGAATCTCACGACAACGTACCCACGCCTCGAACTGCTGAGCCTTTCAGAGCGCGGAAAAGGAAACGCGATCCGCACGGCCTGGATGACACGCGAGGCTGACCTGTTTGCATTCATGGACGCAGACCTTTCGGCGGAGCTCTCTGATCTGCCGCGACTCTTTGAGGCGCTTTCAGAAGCGGACATTGCCGTGGGCTCGCGGTGGCATCCGGACGCGGTCGTTCAACGCTCCAAAACACGCGCCGCCCTCTCCCGCGCCTACAACACGATCGCGAGACTCGCTCTCGCACTCCCCGCACAGGACCTCCAGTGCGGACTCAAAGCCGTCAGACAACACGTTGTGCGCGACCTTCTTTCAAAAACCACGCATGACGGATTTTTTTTCGATACCGAACTCCTCGCTCTGGCGCACCACGAGGATTACCGCGTCGTCGAGGTCCCCATCACCTGGACCGAATCGCCGACCCCGGGGCGTCAAAGCAAGATCAAGCTCGGCCGCACCTCGTGGGAGCTGCTCACCAACCTCTGGGAGCTGCGCGGACGTTTGCATCGCCTGCGAAAGGATGATTTGGTACAATAGATCTCTGCTATGCCGAATCTCACTATCGGTCCGAAAATGCGCAAGCCGCTCCATCTGCATGATCGGAAACTGAAGGAACTCGAGGAGCGAGCAACATTGATGCGCGAGGATATCATTGACATGCTGGTTGAGGCCGGGTCCGGTCATTCGGCCGGGCCTCTGGGTTTGGCCGATATGTATGCCGCGCTGTATTTTCATGTTCTCGTCCACGACCCGAAACGTCCGGATTGGAAGGATCGCGACCGACTGATTCTCTCCTGCGGTCACACGACTCCGGTGCGCTATGTCGCGATGGCGCACGCCGGATACTTTCCCAAAAAAAACCTGATGACCCTTCGCAAACTCGGATCTCCCCTGCAAGGTCATCCGGAACGCGCCTGGCTTCCCGCCTGCGAAAGCACCTCGGGTCCTTTGGGTGACGGGTCGCCACAGGCCGCGGGACTCGCCTATGCGGCCTTGCTCGACCGCGCCCCGTGGCGAGTGTACTGCATCATGTCAGATGGCGAGCTTCAGGCCGGCATCACCTGGGAGGCGATGCTCTTTGCCGGACGCAACAAACTGTACAACTGTACCTTCATCATCGACCGAAACAATATTCAGATCGACGGCACGACCGAGGAGATCATGCCACTTGAGCCTTTGCAAGAAAAATTTGAGGCGTTCAACCTGAACGTGGTGCGCTGCGCGGGAAACGACATTCGCGATTTTGTGACCGCGGTTGAGCGCGCGCATGGCGTCTCGGAAAAACCGACGGTCATCATCGCCGATACCATTCCAGGCTATGGCGTGGATTTCATGGAATACAATTTCGAATGGCACGGGAAACCGCCGAAAGCGGGAGAGGAATCACAGAAAGCCGTCGATCAGCTAAGAACATTAGGAGGAAGAATCGTTTCGGAACATGAATAGTTTGGAGATTAGGATATTAGGATATTAGGATATTAGGA
>CAYJVP010000013.1:12951-18126 GCA_964373615.1 uncultured Gammaproteobacteria bacterium
ATTAGGATATTAGGATATTAGGATATTAGGAGATTGGGAGATTAATTGGTGGTGGATTATGGAACTCGGGGAGCTGGAAATATATCAGCTGGCGAGACAGGTGAGTCGAGATGTGTGGGTGATCTATCAACAAATGGACTGGCGTGATAAAAAAACTATGGGTGATCAATGGATATGTGCCATTGATTCGATCGGAGCAAACATCTCGGAAGGGTTTGGCCGATTCCACTACCTTGATCGAAACCGATTCAATTACAATGCCAGAGGATCATTATTAGAAAGCCGTCATTGGACCGAAATCTTGACGGAACGCGGCAATATATCAATAGAAGAAAGCGCCAAGATCATTTCAAACCTTGAAAAACTCCACCTGCGGCTGAACAACTATATCAATTCGACAAAACAGCTCGCTCGCAAATAATCTCCCAATTTCACAATATCCTAATCTCCAAAAGTCTCAATTATGTCCCAACGCCATCTCTTCCTCCTCATCGGCATCCCGTTGGCCGTCCTGATCTTGGTCGTCGTGGTCATGCTCTCCGGCCTCCCCGGAACCAATTTCCCCTCTCCGCTGACCCAGACTCTGATCGACAAGGAAGAAGCCTTTCCTGAGGAAACATTTGAAGGAGAAGCCAGTCTGGGCATCGGGGCGTTTCCGGATGAGCGTTCGCTTGGCGCTCCCGAATTTGTAGGCGACACCGTCATCTTCCCGCCCGAACCGCCGACCACCGGCGGCAAAACCGCGGCCGAGGTTGACCAAAAGATCATCAAAAACGGCTATCTCGACCTGACGGTTGATGACGTCAGCGAGACGGTCAGCAAAATCCGGACGCTGGCCACCGGCAAGGGCGGCTTCGAGCAGGCCTCCTCGGTCTCCGAACGCGAGGACGGCGCCCACTATGGCGACATCACCGTGCGCGTGCCGGCTGTCGAGTTTGAAGGCGTGATGAACGAGATCAAGACTTACGCCAAGGTGGTGACCACGGAAACCGCCTCCGGCCAGGACGTCACCGAGCAGTACACCGATCTCAAAGCCCGGCTGCGCAACGCCGAGGCGCAAGAGACCGAGTACCTGAACATCCTCAAGAAAGCCCAGACGGTCAAGGAGATCCTGATGGTGCAGCCGTACCTGAGCTCGGTCAGAGCCGAGATCGAGTCGCTCAAGGGCCAGATCCAGTATTTTGAAAACCTGACGGCCTACTCGACCATCAGCGTCAGCCTCTCGGAGGAGCCGACCGTGAGAGTGCCGACCAAGGAGTTCCGCCCGATCGCTATCGTCAAAGAAGCCTTCCAAGCCCTGGTGGCCGTGGTCCAAGCTCTGGCCGAAGTGATCATTTGGCTGGCCATCATCGGTGGGCCGATCGTCATTGTTGCCGTGATTTTCGTCTGGGTTGTGGTTAAGATATTTAAGAGATGGACGAAGTAACTGTATGCCCAAAGGCCTCAATCCGGCCATGAAGCTGGCCAAAAACCTCTTCGATCCCAGAGCCCTCAAACAGCTGCCGACGCGCGACGGTTTTGGCGAGGGCTTGGTTGAAGCCGGCCAGACGGATCCCAACGTGGTGGTGTTGTGCGCCGACCTGTCCGAGTCAACGCGCAGCCTTGGGTTCAAGAACGCCTTCCCGGACCGCTTCGTGCAGTTGGGCGTTTCCGAACAATCAATGGCCGCGATCGCCGCAGGCATGGCTATGGCCGGCAAGGTGCCGTTCATCTCGAGCTACGCCTGCTTTTCGCCGGGACGCAACTGGGAGCAGATTCGCACGACCATCGCTCTTTCCGATCTCAATGTAAAAATTGCCGGAGCACACGCCGGGGTGTCGGTGGGACCGGACGGAGCCACGCACCAAATGATCGAGGACATCGCCATCATGCGAGTGATGCCGAACATACGGGTGCTCGTGCCATGCGACTCGGTCGAGACGAAAAAAGCAACGTGTGCGGTCGCAAAACTCGTGGGACCGGCATACCTCCGATTCGCGCGAGAAAAATCCCCGGTGTTCACGACCGCGCAAACGCCGTTTAACATCGGCCGAGCGGAAACGTTTCGTTTTGGCGCTGACGTAACGATTGTCGCGGCCGGTCCCCTGCTCTATGAGGCGCTTCTTGCCGCCGAAGAACTTTCGCGCAAACACGGCATCGAAACGCGAGTGCTCAACATGCACACCGTGAAGCCACTGGATCGAAAAACACTCATCGCGTCCGCCAAGGAGACCGGCGCCGTCGTCACGGTTGAGGAAGCGCAGGCGGCTGGCGGACTCGGCGGAGCCGTGTGCGAGGCGCTCGCAGACTCTGTTCCGGCGCCGATTGAACGCATTGGTATGCAGGACAAATTCGGCGAGTCCGGCGAGCCGCCGGAACTCCTCGAAGCGTTCGGTTTAACGGCGCCCTTTATTGTCATGGCGGCCATGCGCGCCGTAAAGCGCAAAAAAGGACAAAAGGTTCCAGAGATTCCAACGCACATCACCGCTGCGCAGAAACGGCTCATGGAGATGCGAGAGCGTATAATGGCCGAAGCCCTCGCGCGCGCTCCAAAAAAATGGGGCGGGGGGAAAATGTAACTATGCTCGACGTGATTACCATCGGCGACATCAAGTTAGACACCTTCGTGGTCCTAAACGATGCCAGCCTCCAGTGCCAACTCAAAATGCCGGAGTGTCTGCTCTGTCTTGAGTATGGCGCCAAGATTGTGGTGGACGTCGTCGACTCGCAGCTCGCGGGCTCTGCCCCGAACGTTGCGGTCGGACTTTCTCGCATGGGACGCAAAACCGCGGTGCTTTCGATCATGGGCGAAGACGGCACGCGGGAACTCGCGCTTCGCAAACTCAAGGAAGAAAACGTCAGCACCCGCTACATCCGCCACGTGCACGATGAGCAGAGCGCCTATTCCGTGGTTCTTAACTTCAAGGGCGAGAAGACCCTGCTGACCTCGCACATCCACCACGCGTATCGTCTTCCCTCAAAACTCGCCAAATCCAAATGGCTGTATGTGTCTGAAATGGGATCGGGCTACGAAAACTTGTATCGCTCGGTTACCTCGCTTGCGCGACGCAGCGGAAGGCTCGTGGGGTTGAATCCAGGCACGATACAAATCAAAGAGAGAAAAAAGGCGCTTTATGATCTCATCAAGGCGAGTTACGTGCTATTTGTAAATCTTGAAGAGGCACAAGCAATATCAGGCGAAAAAACGGTTGAGATCCATCGCCTCGCCCCAGCGCTTTGGAAACTCGGGCCAAAAAAAATTGTCATCACCAACGGAAAAAATGGCGCGTACTCCTTTGATGGGAAGGGATTCCTTCACTGCCCCATTTTTCCTGGCCGACTGGTGGAGGCCACTGGCGCGGGCGACGCCTTTGCGACCGGATACCTCGGGGCGCTCATGAACGGACAGCTGCACGACGAGGCCCTGCGCTGGGGTTCGGTCAACTCCGCCTCCGTGGTCGGCAAAATCGGCCCACAGGCCGGACTTCTTTCGACCGTACAGATCCGCACTCGGCTTCGCAAACATCCGAGCTTCCGACCAAAAGCGCTCTAGGGATCTCTGCGAAAGTCCATTTCGCGCCGGAAGGCTCCCGGCTCGGCTGCAAAAGCCTTCTCAACCTTCAGCGTATCCTCCGGATACGCTTCAGGTCTCGGCGGCTTTTTCGCCTGAGCCGGAATCCTCCGGCATCGAAAGCGACTTTCGCAGAAATCCCTCTAAATTATGCTCACAAACCTCAAAACGATTCTTGAGAAAGCTTCCCGCGGCCGCTGGGCCGTCGGAGCCTTCAATGTGAACAACCTCGAGACCATTCAAGCCATCATGGAGGCGGCCGAGGCTGAACGCGCACCCGTGGCGCTCCAGACAAGCGAGGGGGCTGTTTCTTATGCCGGCATGGAGGAACTTGGGGCCTTGGCGCATCTTGCGGCAAAAAAAACGAAACGGCCGGTTGTCTTTCACCTTGACCACGGAAAAAATGAGGAGCTTGTTGTCGAAGCAATCGAAAGCGGGCTTTACACGAGCGTCATGTACGATGGCTCTTCGCACCCATTTGAGGAAAATGTGCGGCGCACGAAAAGGATCGTGAAGCTCGCGCATGCGCGGAAAATTTCGGTCGAGGCAGAGCTTGGGGCAATCGCGGGGATCGAAGATTTCGTGTCCGTGTCGGAGCGCGATGCGCATCTCACCAATCCAAAGCAGGCAGCCGAGTTTGTGAAAGCCACACGCTGCGATGCGTTAGCCGTTGCGGTTGGCACGAGCCATGGCGCGTACAAATTCAAAACAGCGTCCCAACTTGATTTTGCGCGTCTCAAAGCGATCGCCGAGGCCGTGGATGTCCCCCTCGTCCTCCACGGGGCCTCTTCGGTCCCGACCTGGGTCAAAAGGCTTTGTACGAAATTTGGCTGCGAAATCGCGCAGGCTAAGGGCGTATCCGAAGCGCATATTCGCAAAGCGGTCTCGCTTGGGGTGTGCAAAGTGAACGTGGATACGGATCTACGCATCGCCTTTGACGCGGGGATCCGCAAATTCCTCAAGGAGAAACCGGAGGTCATCGATCCGAGGGAAATCTTGAAGCCAGCCAAAGAGCTCATCACAAAGGTAGTGCGCCAAAAAATGCGCCTGCTTGGGTGCAGCGGGAAAGGATGATTCTCCGAAGGCGGTGACCGGAGCTACGATGCGATGTTTACGCGATCCACCCGCGACAGCATCCGTCGTTTTATTTTTGTTCGAAGGACGCGATGATGCGGGAGACTGATATAACCGAGAAAGTCGATCCCTTGAAAAAGTTTACGAAATGATAGAAATGTTGAAATGCCATGAACCAAAAGTACGCATATGGTTAATTTTGGTTTCTTCTTTTCCGTTCGTTTCGTATTTCATCTGGCGGCGGCATCCCGCCCAAGGCGAAGACAAGCAGTTCCATTTGCCTTGCGAAAGCAAGGGAAGCTGCGCGACCCGGGACCGTAATCGCCGGATTCATGAGCCAGCTTCAAGAGGCAGTTTAATATAAAGAAAACGCAGACACGAGAGGTGTGTCTGCGGGATCGGGTGCCCCGCCGTAGCGGGGCACCCGTCCAGGGGTCCAGGACCCAGGGTTCCAGGGACCCTAGAACGTGACCAGGGGGCGGAAGCCGAAGTAGCCGCTCCGAAGGACGCGCGAGTAGTGGTCGAGGTAGGCGAGCCCGCCGCACATGACA
>CAYJVP010000014.1:0-17931 GCA_964373615.1 uncultured Gammaproteobacteria bacterium
CCGCCAAAAAATCCCAAAGCATTTTGAATTCCGCCACAAGCATTCCCGCCGAAAGTCGGCGGTTCGAGCCGATGGAAACAAGAAAATCTCGGTTCTCAGGGCATTCACCCCTAACCCCTCTGCCTCTCAACAAACAATTGACGTAATCCGCCCAATTGGATATAATTGGATATAGTTAAGAGATCCAATGAAGAATACGCCTAAGCATAGCAAAAAAGTAACGGAAAAACACGTATCTGCAGATAATTTTTCAAAAAGAATTGAACAGATTCCCTCTTTTATTGTCTCCAAAATCGCCAAAATCGACGAATTAAAAGGGCAATGGATAAGCGGGGCACGCCTCAGCCCCCAAGTGTTGGGCAGATTGAAACGGTTAGTGCTGATTACGTCAACCGGCGCCTCTACTCGTATTGAGGGTTCGCGCCTGTCTGACGAAGATATCGAAAAACTGATGCGCGGTATTGGTATCCAAAAATTTACCAACCGTGATAAGCAAGAGGTGCGAGGCTACTACGAATTACTAGAAAATGTTTTTCATTCATGGAAGAGCGCCAAATTCAACGAAGGTGCCATCAAACATTTTCATCAAGAACTTCTCCAGTACGTAGATAAGGACGAGAGACATCGAGGTGAATACAAAAAAGGTGAAAATAAAGTACACATGATAGACGAAGCTGGTCAATCAATCGGCATTCTTTTTGATACGGCGCCGGCATTCCTTACCCCGGGCAGTATGCGAGATTTGAGTGAATGGACGCAAAACGCTCTGGCAGCAGAAAAGTACCATCCGCTATTAGTCATAGGAAATTTTTTGGTTGAATTTTTAAAAATCCATCCGTTTACTGATGGCAATGGTCGGCTGTCTCGCGTACTGACAAATTTGCTCTTACTTCAAGCCGGGTATCTGTATATTCCGTATGTTTCTCATGAAAAATTAGTGGAAGATAACAAACCGGAATATTATATCGCTTTGCGGCGCAGTCAAAAATCCATGGGGACAGAGAAAGAAAGCATCATTGATTGGTTAGATTTTTTTCTGGATATGCTGTTGAAACAATCTCAGATGGCGGTAGAGCTTTTGTCAAAAGAGAATATAGAAAAAATTCTGTCTGAAAAGCAACTTGTTGTTTGGCAATATATTGCCAAAGCAAAAGAAACAAGCACTGGCGATATTGCCGAACATACTGGTATACCAAGGCCAACGGTAAAGCAAGCTCTTAACGTACTCCTTAAACTGAAAAAGATTGAGCGAGTTGGGTTGGGAAGGAGCGCCAGATTACGGAAATGCTATTCTGCTAATCGCGGAATAAAAGAAAAAGCAAACATCACATAACAACGAGTATCCGGTTACGGCTTTTTACAAAAGCCTCCACCCAAATTCATCTGATATTCGTAAAATGAGGCAGTGGCGGAACGATACGAGCGTACGATTTAGTTTCAAGCCACCACGCACGCGGGGCGTGCGATTCGTCCTTTCGTTCAAAATAGATTCGAGCAAATGCTAGAATAACACCACCAAAAATCTCCCCACGCCAACGGCGGGGGAGATTTTTGTTGGCCGCGGGAATGCCTCAATATCCAGTGCTTGGTTCTCACAAAATGATCGAGGGAGGTTCCAGCTTTCCCTCGCCGGTCGGACTATATCCGTTTGTCACCTCCGCTCCGTCGAGATATCCGTCGCCGTCCGTATCTGAATTCAATGGATCCGAGCGGTACCGTCGCTCCCTGCCATCCTGCAAACCGTCTCCGTCCGTGTCCGGATTATTCGAGTCCGTCCCGAGCCTCTCCTCTTCTTGGTCGCGCAAGCCATCTTTGTCTGTATCCTTTCGCTCGGCCTCCATGAACTCCTGAATGAACTCCGCGATCGCCTTCGCGTCCGCAGGCTCTTCAATGGAGACTGCCTCATTGTACGCATCAAACAAAATTTCAAATGGTAACGTTGCAGATCCTTTTGTCTCGTCATCTGGTACCGAAGTGACGACAAACTTGCGCGGGAGGAAATCTTTTTTTCCTACCCAAATCTCCCCAGAGACATCAACACCTTCAAACTTCTCCAGGATATCGTTCATCTTATCTTCCGCGATGGGCGACTCGGGAACAATCTCGTTCGCGCGAATCAAAAACGATTCAAGCGCATCCGGATCAAAAGTAAACGCGTAGTGGTAAGAAGATATCTCACCAATTTTCTCGACCTTAAATTTCTGCGTGATCTTCACGACCTCCGCATCAAGAAACGCCGCCAGGAGCTCTTCCTTTTGCTCATCGGTCAACTCGTAGGATCCCTCCTGTGCTTCCGCGGCCTTTTCATCCAGCTTTTTCTTAAACTCGCCAAGACCGAGTCCGCCAAGAATTTCATCGGCATGAAAACGGATCCACTGATTCGAAAGCCGTTCGGGCGGACCAAGCATGGCAACAAACGGAGGGAGCGTGTCCGCTTTGACGTAGGTGTCCTTGCCGATGTTGCGAACCTCAAAACCGAAAGAAAAATCCTCAACGGAAACATCGATCTCTGCGTAACCGTCCACATTCGTCTCGTCCGTCGCATCCACCGCCCCCGAGAACATGACCGAAAACGATCCAGCCCCCGTGAATGGCAAGGGAGGTTCGAGAGGTTCTCCCTCTTTTTTCGGCTCTCCTTGCTCTGGGAGCTCAACGGTCGCGCTTCCCTCGAAGGCAAACGTATCAACAGATCCAAACGCTTCGATCATCTTTGCCATGACCTGCTTTGGGGAGAGGACGAGGAAGGTGAAGTATGCCCACACGCCCGCACCAAGGAGCGCCAAGACAACGACAACGAAAAGGATGATGAGCGGAAATTTAGATTTCTTTTTCGGGGTGCCTGGCGTTACTGTTGTTGGAAGATCGACCGAAGCAGGCACGGGAACGACTGGGGAGGGCAACGGCGATACAGGAACCTTTGGCGGCTCTGGCGCGCGAAACGGCGGCGGAATGTACGGCTGATCGCTCATATGGAAAAAGAATATCATGATGGGCCGCGTTGCGAAACGCATAGGCCTGTGTTAGGGTCCCCTTCGGAGGATCCTCCCATGGCAAGCTCAGAGACTACGCCGAGGCACACGCTCCCGTCCTCGCTCGCCACCTTCGCAGACAGACTCTTCACCGCTGGCGCGATTCAATTCGGAGAGTTCCGACTCAAGCTCCACGAGACACACCCGAACGCGCCGCCCTCGCCGATCTTCCTGAACCTCCGAATGCCGGACAACCCAAAGCCGGGTCCGCTCACCGCAGACCTGGTCGGAGTGGCCGGACGTCTGCTCTACGAGATGGCCGTTGAACGCGACCTCCCATACACACGCGTGTGTGGAGTGCCGAGGGCCGGCGACCCATTCGCAAACGTGATCGGCACACTCGCGCGAAAGCCAGTCCTACGCCTCGTCAAGAAAGAAACCGACGGGGTACGCCAGGTCGCTCGCGTAGACTTCACAAACTTCGGAACGTACGGAGGTGGGGAACCTGAAATGCGGCCAGACGAGGTTATCCTGCTCGTCGACGACCTTATCACGGGCGCGGACTCGAAACTCGAGGCCATCGCGGTCATCGGCAATCAGACCGTCTTCCGCGTGACCGATGTCGTCGTGCTCGTGGACCGGCAGCAAGGCGGGGTCGAAGCGCTCGCGCGCAGAGGCGTGCGCGTGCACGCGCTCATGACACTCGACGGACTCCTCGCCTACTACCTCTCAACCGGTCGCATTGACCAAAACACGCACGACCGCGTCAAGAGCGAGCTTCGCTCCACTCCGTCTTCCTGACCGGGTGGAGTTTTCGATTGACGTGGCGCGCCAGTTATGGTAGCCTCGCCTGCCACGCAGAAGGGGTCTGTTCCCGAAGAGGAGGAAGCATGTCAGCATTTGCCGGAACAACGGTCGAAATCCGCGTCGTCATCTCAAAAGGCGGCGGTCAGGAGCCGCTCGTGCTCAAGCGCGTGACCGAGGCGATCACGGACGAGGAGATGAAGAAGCTGCGCGCCGCGGTCACGGCCGGATTGATCTCCCGGTTGCCCGAGGGATCGCTCCTTGTGACGCTCTCCGAGCACTTCGGCTACGGCATAACGACCAGCCTCCCTCCAGAGATGTGCCCTGTGCTGCAGGAGCTCACGCGAGCTCTCCACGCGACCATGCGGCAGATCTACCGGCGTCTTCACCCCTGAAGGACGCCGTTTTCATTTTCCAAAGGCTCGGATATACTCCGCTCGACCATTTCCTACAACCTACCAGCTACAACATACAACCTAGCCTATGCTTCAAGTCGGCATCGTCGGACTCCCGAACGTCGGGAAATCGACCCTCTTCAAGACGCTCACAAAAAAACAGGTTCCGTGCGAAAATTTTCCCTTTTGTACGATCGAGCCGAACGTGGGCGTTGTTGAGGTTCCAGACGAACGGCTGCACAAACTCTCGATTGTTTCAAAATCGCAAAAGACCATCCCGACCGCGATTGAATTCGTGGACATCGCAGGGCTTGTCGCCGGCGCTCACAAGGGAGAGGGGCTTGGGAACAAATTTCTTGCCAACATCCGCGAGGTGGACATGATTGCGCACGTGGTGCGTGCCTTTGACGATCCGGATGTGCACCATGTGAGCGGCGGCGTTGACCCGGCGCGAGACGTAGAAATCATTGAAATCGAACTGGCGATGGCGGACCTCGACTCTGTGCAGAAGCGGCGTGATGCCGTGCAAGCCAAGATGAAAGCCGGGCGGACAAAAGAGCTTGAGGCGGAGGAGGCCGCCCTTACAAAAATCCTCGCGGCGCTCGAAGCGGGAAAACTCGCAAGCTCCATGCCTCTCACCGAGGAGGAAGAAAAGTCCGTCAAAGGCATGGCGCTCCTCACAAAAAAACCCATGCTCTACGTGGTGAACATCAATGAGTCCATGGCCGCGGATCCACATTGGAAAAATCCGTTTGGAAAACACCGTTTGGCGATCCCGATCAGCGTAAAAATCGAATCCGAAATCGTCGAAATGGCGCCGGAAGACCAAAAAACATTTTTGGAATCCATGGGACTGGCAGAGTCAGGGCTCGATCGCGTCATCGTGAAGTGCTACGAACTTCTAAACCTCATCACGTATTTCACCTCGGGCGAAAAAGAATCGCGAGCGTGGACCGTGGCGAAAGGAACGAAGGCGCCGCAAGCCGCCGGCGTCATTCACACGGATTTTGAAAAAGCGTTCATCTGTGCCGAGGTCATCAATTGGAAGGACTTCGTGGAACTTGGCGAGGCAGGAGCGAAGGAAGCCGGGAAACTCAGGGTCGAGGGTCGCCAATACGTCATGCAAGACGGCGATACCTGCAACTTCAAAGTCGGGGTTTAAAAAATCCCCTCCTTCCCAAGGAGGGGCAAGGGGTGGTTGCCGGTTCAGAGCAGGAACGCGCTGGTCGTGCCGTGCAAGGCGCGTGTGCACACTGAAAGGGGTCTTGGGGTGAAGAGTTTTGATCACTTACAACACCAAACCCCAAGACCCCAAATCCGCGGGTTTGAAGTTGTGGATATCGCCTCTTGCGCAAAATATGGTGATTGGCTAGACTAATCTTCAGTATGAAAATGCGACGGAAGAAAATCTCGAACCGAATTTAACCCCCTCGTGGGGATATTTTTTTATGAGGCTTAAAAAATGGCGATCTGCCAGCTTACAGCTGCGGTTCCTCCCTCACCGTACGTCTCTGTACGGCTCGGTCGAATCCTCGCTGTGTGCTGGCATCTCATCCATTTTTTGAAGCCTCACACAATAATATGCACACCTACATTGGCGAGCCGAATGTCCCGGCCTTCAGCCGGGTGGTCAACGCCCTACGCGAGTTTTTCCTGAGCCGCGGCTTCCTGGAAGTGCACAGTCAGGACCGCTTGAGCATTCTGGCCGCCTGCGAGGACCCGACCACGGTGGCCACCTTTGAGTACGCCGGGCAAACCTGGCCCCTGCCGCAGACCGGCCAGATGTGGCTTGAGTACGAGCTGCTGACTCGTCCGCAGGTCAAAGGGGTTTTCTGTGTGAGCACGAGTTACCGTCAGGAACCCAACCCAGTGCCCGGCCGCCACCGCCTCCTCTTTCCCATGTTCGAATTCGAGTCGCGCGGTACCATCAACGACCTGCGTGAACTCGAGGCGACGCTGCTCGAGCACCTCGGCTATGGCGCGGCCGCTTCCTTCCCTCGCCGGCGCTATCAAGAGGTAGCCACCACCTACGGCGTCGAAGAGCTGACTAGCGAACATGAGGGACGGATGGCCAGAGATATCGGCCGGGCCGTCTTTCTCGAGCACTTCCCGGAACACACCTCGCCCTTCTGGAACATGAAGAGAGCCGGGGACGGCACCACTTGCAAAATCGACGTCATCATCGATGGCATGGAAACCATCGGCAGCGCCGAGCGCGGCACTGACCCCATCGAGATGCGCGACCGCTTTTATGCCATCAGCGGCGGCCAATACGCCGGCCTACTCTTCGAGAAATTTGGCCGTGAGCGTGTGGAACGCGAACTGGAAGCATTCCTCGCCCTGCCTTTCTTGCCGCGCTTCGGCGCTGGCATCGGCTTGACCCGGCTGATCGCCTCGCTGGCCAAGACGCCAGTGAGCGTCACAGAACAGGTCTTGGTTGCTGCCTGATTCAACCGGTAAGCGACATGGAAACTTCAGGGACCTCCTAATGAGTAAACAACCAGAAACCAATCCGCCAGAAAATTTTCACCTGCAGGAACAACGGGGAAAAGGCGAGGCCAAGGACCGCATCGTGGTCAACGTCATCGAGGGGCTCGAGCCGCCAACCACCGACACCTTGGTCATCGTCCTCAAAATGCAACCAGGCAGCCACCAACCCGAGTTCTACTCGACCTACACCGGCATCAACTCGCCCAAGCTGCCGCGACCTGACGAACAATCGCCAGAGGAACTGGCCTACAACCGAGAGTGGTGGGGCCGCCACGCTTTTGTTAAATGATTGACGTGCCTTCGGCTGCGTGCTAGAGTCATCTCGACCTAATGTAGCGGCGATCTGGGAGAGTGGCTGAGCCCCCTCATCTCGGGCGAACGCATGTTTCCAAGAAACTATGCTCAACGTCAAAAAGAAACAACAAATCATCGAAAAACACCGCACACATGCGTCCGACACGGGTTCCCCGCAGGTCCAGATTGCGATCCTGACCGCGGAAATCAAAGAACTGACCGGGCATTTGCGCATACACAAAAAAGACTATTCGAGCCGACGTGGCCTCATCAAAAAAGTGAACGAACGCCGCCGCTTGCTCAAGTA
This sequence comes from uncultured Gammaproteobacteria bacterium, assembly GCA_964373615.1. Taxonomy (GTDB): domain Bacteria; phylum Patescibacteriota; class Patescibacteriia; order UBA9934; family GWF2-40-263; genus CAYJVP01. Next base: position 7,260 of record CAYJVP010000014.1, read on the forward strand.
TCTTGAGCGAGAGGACCGAAAGGCGTGGCAGAGCCTCAAAGATGATCTCGATTTGAAATAATCAATCACCCCGCTGCCGACAGGCGCGGGGTGTTTGTTCACAAGGAGGACTATGATTCCACATCCAGACCAACGCGTCGGTGTCTTCATCGACACGCAAAACATGTACTACAGCGCGAGAAGCGTGTTCGGCCGCAAGGTTAATTTCGGCAACATCGTCAAAGACGCGGTCGGGGAGCGAAAGCTCATCCGCGCCGTGGCCTATGTCGTGCGCACCAAAACCGAAGAAGAACGGCCGTTTTTCGACGCGCTTCAAAAGAGCGGCATTGAACTGCGCGAGAAGGAACTCATGGAGTATCTTTCCGGACAGAAGAAGGCTGACTGGGACGTGGGGCTCACGGTCGACATCATTCGCATGCTCGACATGCTGGACGTTATCGTACTCATTTCTGGCGATGGCGACTTCGTCTATCTCGCAGACTACGTCAAAAGCCGCGGCCGCATCATGCAGGTCATGAGCTTCCGCGAGACAACCTCAACGAAACTCACGGAAGCTGCGGACGTGTACATAAACCTTTCCGAAAATCCCAAAAAGTACCTCATCGGCCCCATGCGTCTGGGTCCCATGAACCCGCCGCGTGGCGGAGAGGTGCTGATTGAGAAAAAGAACCAAGAAACCTAACTCACAAATCTTACCGGTCGCCCTGAGACTGAGAGATCTTCAGAACCTTGAGTTCAAGATCTTGAGCTTCACGGCGACCTCCATCCATATGAGCGATGTACAACGATTCGAGACCGAATGGGGCGGTCGAGAGCTTATTATTGAAACCGGCAAATACGCCGAGCAGGCCGGCGGGAGCTGCACGGTGCGCTACGGCGACACGGTCGTGCTTGCCACCGCCACCATGGCAGACACGCTGCGCGAGGGAATGGATTTCTTTCCACTCATGGTGGAATTCGAAGAGCGCCTCTACGCAGCCGGTCGCATCAAGGGAAGTCGATTTATCAAAAAAGAGGGACGGCCAACCGACGAGGCCATGCTCACGGCCCGGTTCATCGACCGAGCGCTTCGTCCGCTCTTTGATGATCGCATGCGAAACGACGTGCAGATCATCGTCACCTGCCTTTCGTTTGACGGGGAAAACGACCCGGACGTGATCGGCCTCATCGCGGCCTCCTGCGCCTTGCACATGAGCGACATCCCCTGGGGAGGCCCCATTGGCTGCATTCGTGTGGGACAGATCGAGGGCGAATGGGTCATGAATCCAACCTACGAAGCGCGCGGCAAGTCGATCCTCGACCTCGCCTTTGCGGGAACCTCGGAAAAAACCATCATGATCGAGGCTGGCGCTAACGAAGCATCTGAGGAAACCGTCCTTGAGGCATTCTCATTTGGTCAGAAGCACATGCGCAAACCGATTGATCTTATCGAGCAGGTGCGCAAGGCCGTTGGAAAGGAAAAGGTTGACGTTCTCTCTCCAAAGAGCGAAGAGGCAAAACAGGCGCTCGAAAAACAGCGCGAGGTCGAGGCGCTTGCCCGACCATTCATCGCGGAAAAAACGCGCGAGGTGTATTTTAGCGCACCCAAAGCAACCAAAGCCGAACGACGCGACGAGAAAAAACGACTCAAGGAAATGCTCTCGGAATTTTTGACAAGCAAGGGGGTCGCGATCGAACACCTGGGTTGGGGCCTTGGCGTGGTAGACGAGGTGGTTGAAGATGAAGTGAGTCGCGCGATCTTGGAGGGGAATCGACGCGTCGATGGTCGCTCGATCACGGACGTTCGGCCGCTTTTGTGCGAGGTCGCGGTGCTTCCTCGCGTGCATGGTTCGGCGCATTTCAAGCGAGGCGAAACGCAGGTGGTGTCCGTCACAACGCTCGGCGCCCCAGGAGACGAACAAACACTCGACGGCATGGAGATCGTCGGCAAAAAACGCTTCATGCATCACTACAACTTCCCGCCGTATTCGGTTGGCGAAGTAAAACCCATGCGCGGGCCTGGCCGCCGCGAAATCGGCCATGGCGCGCTTGCCGAAAAGGCGCTCTCCCTCATGATGCCTGACAAAGAAACATTCCCGTACTCGATCCGTGTTGTGTCTGAAGTGTTCGGATCAAACGGTTCGAGCTCCATGGCCTCAACCTGCGGATGCACCCTTGCGCTCATGGATGCCGGGGTCCCGATCAAAGCGCCGATTGCGGGAGTCGCCATGGGACTTGCCTCAGATAAAAAAGGACGCTGGAAGGTGTTCACGGACCTCCAGGACCTCGAGGACGCGACAGGCGGCATGGACTTCAAAATCGCAGGATCGAAGACCGGCATCACGGCCATTCAAATGGATACGAAGACAGACGGTCTGAACCGCGAGATGCTTGAAGAGACACTGCGCCAAGCGCGTGACGCGCGACTCAAGGTCCTCGATGCGATGCTCTCCGTCCTCGCCGCACCGCGTCCCGAGCTCTCGCCGTACGCACCGCGCATCATCACCCTTCGCATCAATCCAGAACGCATCGGGGACGTGATCGGCCCGGGCGGCAAGATGATCAATGAAATTATTGCCACCACCGGCGTACAGGCCATTGACATCGAAGATGACGGCCTTGTCATGATCACCTCAACGAATGCGGAAGGCGCGGCAAAAGCAGAGCAGTGGGTTCGCGACCTCACGCGCGAGGTGATTGCGGGAGAAATCTTCAAGGGCAAGGTTACCCGTCTCATGGACTTCGGTGCGTTTGTCGAGGTGCTCCCCAAACAGGAGGGACTCATACACATCAGTAATCTTGCCCCTTGGCGAGTGGGGAAGGTCTCCGATATCGTGAAGATGGGCGACATCGTAAACGTGAAAGTGACCGAGATCGACGATCTTGGCCGCATCAACCTTTCCATGAAAGACGCGCCGGGTAACGTGTATCCAGAACGGCCACCCATGGACGCGAATGGAAATGGCGGAGGCGACGGACGAAGCGACCGCCCACATGGGAGGCCCCCGTTCCGCGGGCGTCCGTAAAACTGACGCATGTCCCACCTCAACATCCCATTCTCAAGAACCAAAACAGCCCGCCGGGATCGGCGGGCTGTTTGGCTATGGAGTTTGCTCGTTGTTAGTTGGGGAGTTTTCGTGTGGGTAGGCGGCGCCCTTTGGCTTACGCGTGATTCGCTCTCCGCCTACGCACCAGGCGAAACGGCCACTGTTTTCCACTTGACGCCAACCACTGGGGCGTGGCGCCGTCTTCTTGAAGACTTCGGCCATGTCACTGTCGTTTCGGGACGCTTTCTGACCCTGCGTGAGGTGGCAACACTCTCCCCAAAAGAGGTGGCGATCTTTGTGGACGCTTTCGGAGGGCGTTCCGTGGCTATTCGTGCCACGCTCGAGGCGAACGTACGGCACGAGCTTGAGACCTACGGAATCTCGATCCAGGAGCTTGGACCCCATCAATTCTTGCTTTCTTCGCAACCTCTGCCGTTTTCCATAAATAGAAGGACCTCATTTGATGTTCGCCGGATAGTTCCTTCGGTTTTTGGCTCAATTCGCGCTCAACAAAGTGATCGGCCGACCTTCTCGTCACCTCTGTCTATGAACAGCCGTGGTTATGCCACTTCTTTACCAAAGGTTGAGGCAAGCCCACTTTCAAGCAAAAGACTGCCACAAAACACCATTGCGGCGATGTCTATGCCATCCTTGACAAACAAACTTCTAGAGCCAGTGACAAACCAGTTGGAAACAATCCTACGCCCAATCAATGCTGACATCGTCTCAAACCTGGCCGAAGCAATGAACCGGAAAGATGTCGTTGTCGTCTATGCGAAAGACGAAGCCGAGAAACCAAATTTTTTGCTCCGTTTAGCAAAAAAAGTGAATGCAACGGACCTATTGAGAACCATATCGTCCTTAAAAAACCCGCGCGAGCGTGACTTCACTCTGCCTGATGGGTCTCATTCAACAGAATTATATGTTGATCCAGACAACATGACGGTTGAGGAGGTCGTTATGGCTGGGAAAACCGTGCAGCGCGTGCAAACACCGGACGGTCAGTTTCTGGCTACCGAAGACGAAAATTGGCTCTATTTAGCCACAAACGAACATATACTCACAACGTGGCTGAATGCAGCTACTTCGGATGGTCCTTTTATCTGCAGCAAAAACCCATTCCTGTTCATCAACGTGGATGACATCCTAACACTCGTAAAAAAGGAACGAATGCAGACAGCGAACTCATGGGAAGAGGTATTCATTGAATTCCAAGAAATTTCTCTTTCTTCAGGGTTTTTTTCTTCTAAGCTAACCTTGTGTCGGTGAGATAAACATAAAGCTGTGGATAAATTGTATAAAAACATACATAATTGTGGATAACATCTACAACGCAAAGAAATGTTTGAACACATTTAGTGATACATGGTCATATTTTAGGCTAATATTAGTATAATATTGTTGATTGACTTTTAGTGTTCAGCGTGGTACTATGCTCGTAGAGCCCCCTGAAGGGGGTAACGCTCCTTATATCCCCGACTCAAGGGAGATTTTCCGAAGGCAAAGCGCGAAGCTCGCTTTGCGGGTAACCGCGAAAACAGGTCCCCACTCCTGTCGCTTTCGGGAAACATCCCACCTCTCTACTGGTCTGATTGCCGAAGCCAAAACAAAAACAAAACAAACGCAACCTCGGTCCGTCCGCATCATGACGACAACCCTGTCGTCGCGGACAAGACCAAAGACGGGTAGAGAAGTGAGTCGTCTTCGGGTCCATATCGTCCCCGGATGCCGAGCCTTGGTTCTTCATGTTGGAGCCAGAGCCCGGCATCCGCCGGTTGACGAGTGGCCCCCTCGGGGGGCACGCTTTGAAATCATACTCTTTAGCGGTTCGCCCCCTTTTACTTTTGGCACAAAAACCTCGTTCTTGCCGATTTCGTGATATGCTTGGGGCGATGCATATGGCCTTGCCAATTTCTTCTGAAAAGGCTATCCTTCTTCAACACGCTAATAGAGAAACTATGAGCCCAGCATTCGTCCAAGAAATTCAAGAACAGCTCCTGAAGGAAAAGGAGGGTCTCGGTCGTGAGCTTTCTCAGTTTGCGCATCGCAACCCCAAAGCGGTCGTGACAGACTACAGTTCAAACTTCCCATCTATTGGTGACGAGGAAGGAGAAAATGCGTCTGAGGTAGCGCAGTACAGTGACAATCTTTCCCTTGAGGATGCCTTGGAAAAGGCATTGCGTGATGTTGAATCCGCACTGAAGCGCATCAGCGAGGGAACCTACGGCATTTGTACATACTGTAAACAAGAAATCGATGAACGGCGTTTGCGAGCGCGCCCAACATCTTCCTCGTGCATTCAATGTAAAAAAACGCTCACGCAAGAGGTGTGAAAACACACAGCCGCGAGCGAGCGATTGTTGCCCTCCTTCTTGCTGGTCTCGTCGCCATCGCAGACTACATTCTGAAACGCGTAGCTCTGGGTTCCTTTCCAGACGAGTCCATGCTCGTACGTCCTGGTTTTTTTGAACTCGCCGTCCACAAAAACTTTGGAGTGGCCTTTGACATCCCCTTTCGTATCCCAGTGATCGTGGTTCTCACGGTGGTCGTGCTTGTTCTCCTCGTTCACATGGCCACAAAAAATTGGAAGAAGAACCCAAACGTAAGTGTGGCTTCCTGGTTCATGATCTTTGGAGCCATCGGCAACCTCATCGACCGCATTTTCCTCGGATACACCGTTGATTACCTCATCTTTTTCGGCCGGTCAGCCCTAAATCTTTCCGATATTTTGATTGTCATTGGCGTTGTTCTCCTGCTGTTTGCCGCCCAACGGAAACACAAACACGATTCAAAAACACCTCAATCGTCCCAACTCTAACGAACCAAAAACTCCCCCGCCAAATCAAGGGAGTTTTATGTCTGCTGTCATTTCCATTGCCATACTCGGGCTCGAGGCAGAGCCGGTCACGGTCGAAGCCGACGTTGCTTTTGGTCTTTCCGCCTTTCATATCGTCGGCCTTCCAGATGCGGCCGTCAAAGAGTCAAGGGAACGCATCCGTTCAGCCATCAAAAACGCGGGGTTCCCTTTTCCGCGACACCGCGTAACGGTCAACCTTGCTCCGGCGGATATAAAAAAACAGGGACCTCTGCACGACCTCCCCATCGCCTTGGCGATCCTCGTTGCCCAGGGGGAAATCCCGCGCGAAAGCCTTGCATCGAGTGTGTTTGTGGGCGAGGTGGGATTGCGGGGAGAGGTGCGCGGCATCCGAGGAGCGCTCGTTGCGGCTCTCTTGGCGCACAAGCTCGGATGCAAACGCATTTATATCCCCGAAGAAAACACGCAGGAAACGCTGTTGATTGAAGGACTTGATGTCATTCCGGTCAAACGAATTCGGGATCTCGTCGAACATTTGAAGGGGGGAGTGGCGCTTGCAACGGCCTGCAGCTCAAACGTGATCGCACGAGAAACACACCACGCGGTCGACTTCGTAGACATTCGCGGGCAGGAGTTCGCAAAACGCGGACTTGAGATTGCGGCCAGCGGATCTCACAATGTGGTGTTGCATGGCCCGCCGGGATCAGGAAAGACGCTGCTCGCGCGAGCCTTGCCATCAATCCTCCCCGAAATGACGCGTGAGGAGTCCCTCGAGGTCACGAAGATCTACTCAATCGCCGGCGAACTACCAGCCGGGCATGGACTTGTGTGCGAGCGACCCTTTCGCTCGCCGCACCACTCGAGCTCCGCCGTGGCCCTCGTTGGTGGGGGAACCTGGCCGAGGCCAGGAGAGGTCAGTTTGGCGCACCGCGGCGTTCTGTTCCTTGACGAGTTTCCCGAATTTGGCCGCTACGCGCTTGAGCATCTGCGCCAACCGATCGAGGATGGCGCGGTGACCGTGTCGCGCGCCTCGGCGACATTCAAGTTTCCGGCGAAATTCATGCTTGTTGGCGCCATGAATCCCTGTCCGTGCGGTTTTGGCAGCGAGTCCGCATCCTGCAGCTGCACGCCGGCACGGATTGCTGCGTACAGAAAGAAGATTTCCGGCCCGCTTCTTGACCGCATGGATCTTACGATTGGGGTTCCGCGCGTGGACATTGACAAGCTGACAGGGGACGCAACCGGAGAACTCTCTGATGCGGTTCGTGCACGCGTCCAGAAGGCACGCGATCGACAGCTCACTCGTTTCCACGGATTAACCACCGTTGCAAACGCGGAGATGACCACACGCATGGTGCGGGAATTTTGCGATCTCGATCAAGAAGGTCGCGCGATCATACGCTTGGCGATCGATCGTCTCCATCTGTCTGCCCGTGGTTATACGCGCATGCTAAAAATCGCAAGAACCATTGCGGACCTTTCCGCCTCTGAACACATCCTCCCCGTTCATCTTTCCGAAGCCCTCACCTTTCGGACGACCGTTGAGAGATAAAAATATGAGGCAGTAAGAATATAACCGTACACATATGGATGAAATTATTCCGTCAGAGCGGATTATTGGCCAAATTTACCTCCTTCGCGGAAGAAAGGCTATGATCGACCGAGATTTGGCTGGATTATATAGAGTTCCAACCAAAGTTTTAAACCAGACTGTCCGCAGAAATTTAACCAGGTTCCCTGAAGATTTCATGTTTCAGCTGACTTCGGAAGAGTTTAACAATTGGAGGTCACAAATTGTGACCTCCAATTCTGAACGGATGGGGCTTCGACATCCGCCTCTGGCATTCACGGAACAAGGCGTAGCGATGCTTTCGAGTGTCCTCCGAAGCGAACGTGCCATTCAGGTGAATATTCAAATCATCCGCACCTTCACGAAAATGCGCGAAATGCTAACCGAAAACGAATTTCTCCGTCGGAAAATTGAAGCTTTGGAGCTCCAGTACGATGAACAATTCAAAATTGTCTTTGATGCACTGCGCAAAATGTTGACGGACGAAGAGCCGAAGGAAGGTCAGATCGGCTTTACCCTTCAATGAGAAAAGGCGGCTGGACGAGCCGCCGCGAGGAAGGAACCAGGACAGAGCCCTATCACCGAAGTGGTATCGAAGCTGCTGGAACCTGATGTGTCAAAAGTTCTCGCAGACTTCCACGTTCACTTCCCAAACCGTCGTTCGCGATCTTCAAACTCCGCAATCGCGGCGTCGAGGTCCTCTGCCGTGAACGCTGGCCAATGCTTTTCAATAAAAAGGATCTCGCTGTACACGCCAGACCAGGTGAGGAAACCTGAAAGTCGCTGTTCACCGGAAGTCCGAATGATCAAATCCGGATCAGGAATGCCGGCCATCCAAATTTTTGAGGAGATGAGCTCCTCGGTAATATCCTCTGGCTCGTGACCTTCGGCGACGATTTTCTTCAGCGCATCTACGATCTCCGCCCGGCCGCCGTAATTGATGCACGTGTTGAACTGACCTCGTGTGTAGTGGGCCGTATCGCGCTCTGCGTCCTCAATGGCTCGTTGGATCTTTTCAGATAATCCCCCCCGACGCCCAATCACCTTCAGCCGGATCTTGTTCTCGTGAAAAAAATTTACCTCTGCCGACAACGCCAGATACAGCAGATCCATGAGGTACGTCACTTCCTCCTCGGATCGCTTCCAATTCTCCGTCGAAAAGCCAAAGACCGTGAAATATTCAATGCCGCGTTCAAGCGCGGCAAGCCCGATCGTTTTTGCATTGTCGTATCCTCGCCTATGCCCCTCAAGACTCGGGAGGCCGTGTTCGCGTGCCCACCGACGATTGCCATCGAGAATAATCGCCAGGTGTTTCATAACAGCGCGCAGTATAACGCCGCGAAGGGATTTAGCAAGACTTCCTTAAACGGGAAGATCTTTCCGAATCCAAAGGTACGCGGCAACAAGCGCGACCATCCAGCCTACGGCGATCATATCAAGCAACCGCATGCGAGAGCGAAACTCCTCCCAGGAGGCCCAGCCTCCCTGTTTCCATGAAAGTCGGCGACCAAAGATCAAAAGGACAAACAGCGCCACGAGTCCTATGATCGGAATGAGCGAAAAAACAAACCAGATATACAGCCGCGCTCCGAATGCCCAGCCTTGCGTAAACAGAAGCGCCCCAAGCGAGGGACCGCGCAAAAACTTCGCACGCGTTTGCTCTTCTGGTTCAAGCACGAGCCGAAAGCCGCATGAACCGCACGCCTCATTCCATTCCTCAACCCTCGCTTTGCACGAACGACAGGTAGAATCCATACGCGTCCATTATAACCCAAAACCCCGAGACGATCGCCCCGGGGTTTCTCTCTGCTTATCGAATGAACTCAAGCGGATTGCGGCGCTTGCCGTTCTCATACACCTCAAAGTGCAGGTGTGTGCCGGTCGAACGACCTGTTGTACCGGTTTTGCCAATGGCCTGACCGGCCTCCACCGTGTCTCCGACGTTCACATAGAGCTTTGAGAAGTGACCGTAGCGCGTCACGTAACCATCCCCGTGATCAATATCGACACAGATGCCGTATCCGCCGAACCACCCGGCCCGTGTCACGGTCCCCGCGCGTGCCGCATAGTTCTGCGTCGTGTAATCCCCATCAATATCGAGTCCCGTATGACGCCACCCGTAATACTGGGTAATCGTGCGCCAATCCGTGGGCCAGATCCATCCGCCGACCGCCTCTGAACCGGCGTTCGTTCCAGACGGAGCCGTAAAAATGGAAGAAAGGGGAGCCGTGCGACGTGCGGCCGGCGCCTTTGGCGGTTCACCGCCGGGAATCAGCAACGCCTCTCCGACAGAAAGATCGTTCGCATCCGCAAGCTTGTTGTACGCCACAATCGTCTCCGCCTCCGCGTTGTATTTTTTCGCGATACTGTTCACGGTGTCTCCGTTCTTTACCGTGTACATGACGCCGTCCACCGGAGGGATGGTGAGCTCCTGGCCGGGGCGAATCGTGCTGCGGAAGGTCAGTTCGTTCGCCCACAGGATCGTACTGAGGCTCAGGCCGTACGCCTCTGCAATCGTACTCAAGGTATCGCCCTCTTGGACCGTATGCTTCTCAACCTCTGTACGTGCCACAACGCTCCCTGCGTCTTCTGTGATCGTTGGCGCAAGCAACACAGAACCTCCAAGCATGGTCGAAACGTAGTCCTCGTCAATGAAATCAAGATCGAGCGCGTCATCCGCGGAAACGACGTACGTTTCAATGTAGCTTGAGGAAGAGACGCTCGTGACATCGTCCGCAGAAACTTCCTCGACCACGACGGAATCATCCTGGTTGACGAGGTTAAAGAGAAGGCTCTTTTCTCCAAATGTCTCGGCGCGCACTTCGCTGCCTTGAATGTTTAAGACACTTGCCATGGCCGCAATGCCGACGATCGCCACGTGAAAGACATAGCGATTTGACACAACGTAGAGAAGTCGGTGCTTGGCCGGCACATACATGCGGGCAAGCTGGCGGCGGGTCCAAAAAATGAGTCGATACAAAGGCACGCCGATCTTGCGAAGCAAAACGCGGCCAATAAACCGCACGGGGGAAAACAGGGCCCAAGCGGCCGGCCGCGCATGTTGTTTGACATACACTAACCCGCGCAGGACAGACAGCGCGAGGCCAACGATCAGTTGTTTGAGGGAAAGCTTGATAGAAAAGATGTTCTAAATAAGCGGCGAAAGGGTACCACAAAAGGCCGGAAGAGTCAACGAGTCGGGCGGGCGTGTCAAAGAGAAGTGATTTTTTCCTATTCAGAGAGAAATGAATTTTTCCGGTT